>CALSPN010000023.1 GCA_943788245.1 uncultured Verrucomicrobiae bacterium
GTCTTGAACCTGATACAATCATCTAAATACCTTTTAGTTACGCAATATCAAACAGCTCGTAAAAAAGGACATATAATGCTAATATACGCCATTTAATTACACAAATTGGCTTTTCAATGAAAACAAGTCATGTTCAGGCAGCAATGCGTGCAGCATGGAAGGAAGTAATTCGAAAAGAAACTTTTGAAGTAATTCAGCGAACGGAGCGGTTTGTATCGGGTGCTGTCGCAAGATCATCCAGCGCCTTGTATTTAGCTAGAAATGCTTCGCGTTCCTGCTCCAAGTTGGCCAAACGGCCGAGACCATTGTTTATGACCTGAGATTCACGCAAGATCAGTTGCCCACGTTGTTTAGGTGAAAAACCAACACGTCCTAGCTGATCTTTGAATTCACGAATAAAAGCCATGTATTTATCAACCAGAGGAATGACTTCTAGCAAGGATTGGGCTTTGAGCAGTTGAAGTTGCCGACTGATGTGATCTAGCGTGGAGATACGTTCTTCTCCTCTCCAATAAGCTAGGATATCTTGAAATGTAAACTGACGCCAAGTGGGGAGACTTTCTTTATCAAGAGCTACTTTTGCTTGCGGATTCAGTATGGCACCCAGTTCAGAAAGGCTCTTAGCCATATCCCAGCGGCGCTGATCGTTGAACTGAGTCACGGATGCAGTGACAACTGCCCACCATTTCTCAAGCTCCAGCATGTTGGGAAATGAATCAGAGTAGGCCTGATGGAAAGCTGTTTGTGCATTGAAGTATTGAGGCAATAATTCAACGAATCGATGCATGGAATCAACTCCCTGAGGAGTTTGCAATAGCTCGGCAAACATTAAGTGGGCGCTGTGCCGAAAATTGGAGGTTGAAGCAAGTTCTGAGCTTGCTTGAAAAATTTGCTCTGCCGTCAGTGGATTATTTTTCCTTAGAAATTCCTTGGCGAGAAAGGTTGGATTACGCTTGTAGAACCAAGGCACAGGTTTGCCCAATTTGCCATTTAAATCCCCCACCTCGACCATATCATCCACTGTCAATGAATGGTCTGTCAGTGATGAATGGACGACATGTTGGCGTAAACCCTCAACGAGCCAGGCAGGAGGATCGCACATGTGTTCAGGAGACGGCCGATTGACCATTTCCATTAAAATGACATGCACAAGATTGCGAATCCATATGTCTTCACTAATCTTGGTCTTTAGCAGTACCCGGTATCCCCACCCGTTGGAGTAGCGCGCCGGAAAGGTCACAAATGACTGGGTTTTACGGGAGCCGGTACTGATTGTGATCCGAATCTTGTTGCGCCAGGAGTCCTGTACCCCCAGAGCTTCCATGACTCCATCCTTGATCCTTTCTGCTGTCAAGCTGATCAAGTCGGGTGTCAGCGCGATGAATCCTTGCCTACGCTCGAGCGTGTTGAGATAAGGTGCGGATAGAGGATCGTTTTGCCCAGCTGACGACAAACTGTCCACTTTTGCTCTGCAGTGTTTTCCCATAACTTGTCGCCAGAACCATAGTCAACCCCACACCCGCGAGGGAGACGGGTTATCAAATTGCGATTCATGTTATTCAGGTGAAAGAGCATGCCTTGAACTGACACGAATGATTCCAATGGTGCGACCGGATTGGATTAAGAACTTTTCTTGGTCGTTTTTTTTGGATTTTTTAGTAGATGAAGACTTTGATTCCTTGGCAGGTGATGGTTTGTCGCTCTTGGCTCCTGCCTTGTAGTTCTCACTGCGGTAGTCGGTGATGTAGAACCCACTCCCCTTGAAGATAAGTCCCGCACCCGATCCAATCGCTCTCTGAACCTTGCCTTTTCCCCATCGTTTTTTCTGACAGGCTTCTTTCGGGCAAGTGGTCAAAGCATCATCTTTCATCGACTGGAAATGCTCAAATTCCAGCCCGCATTTTTCACATTGATATTCGTAAGTTGGCATAGTCTAAATGTTCAATCCAAGCAGCCATCCCTCCCCTTACTCAAGCTCCAGGGAGACTGGCAAAGTTTTCACATACCAAGCAAAAAACGGATATGCGGGAAAACTTCAAGTAAATTTCAGCTTCATTTTTCTTTGCATTTAAACGGCTGACAAGTAGGGATGGAAGCTTTCATGGCAAACGAGACATCCAAATTGAAAAAGAAGTTTTACAAAAGGTCCACTTTTGTAACACATCTACCTTTCGCCTATGTGTTTAGCCCTTCTCACGGATGGGCTTGGGAGATGGAACCCAATCGATGGCGGGTAGGTTTAACCAAATTTGCAACCCGCATGCTTGGCGAAATGGTGGACTTGGGTTTTGAAACCGCCAAGGGAGACTCCGTGACACACGGTCAGATCATCGGGTGGATGGAAGGATTCAAGGCAATATCGGATCTGTATTCGCTGATTGATGGAGATTTTCAGTGCATCAATCCTGCACTTGAAAAGGACATCACCAAAATATCAAAAGATCCATATGAAGCTGGCTGGCTTTATGAGGCAACCGGAAAAATCGACGAGCGATGTTTGAAGGTTGACCAATACACAAATTTACTCGACACAACGATTGACAAGATACTGGAGCAGCAACAGCAGGAAGAAGGACTAATGATGCAAAACAGGGGCTTCGAAGCGGGTGGAAATTGCCATTTCAAATGGCGATCTGCACTTGTAAAAAACGTAGGATCCCGCATGATGTCAATATGAACCACCAAAATACCACTAGGCATTCGGGTTTGGGGCTTTTTGCCCTTTGCCTGTTGTTTGGGGTTTGGATAGTTCAAAGCCAATCCTCCGCAGAAGGCAAATCCTCACCTTCTCCCGAGAATGTATCAGAACCGCTCCCGACTGGAGCAACATACACTCTTCAACCTTCCACGATCAGGATTCCAGCAGGGGCCATCTGGCAGCAACTCAACGTGAGTAAAGTCTCAACCGAAGGATTCCATACGGATCTATCGGGTCATGTGAAGTTCGTAAGCAGAAACAAGGAGCTCTTCTACCAAAAGGAAGATCACTGGATTGCTGCCAAAGAAGGAATGACAGTTGTTGAAGTCATCGGTTCCTCAAGTGATCTCATCGGACAAATTCAGGTCAACATCCTGCCTGCCCCCCAAGCGATCTCGCCCCCAACTTCATCGATCATATTCAACCTATCTTGACCAAGTCTGGATGCAATAATGGGGCTTGCCATGCAAAACCAGGGGGACGGAATGGATTTGAACTTTCTGTTTTCGGGTTTGATCCTGATTCCGACTATCAGGAAATCGTTTATGAAGGTAGAGGAAGGAGGGTGTTTCCCGCGAGTGCCGAACAAAGCCTCCTCCTGATGAAACCCAGCCTCAGAACCCCACACGAGGGCGGCAAGCAGCTTGAAGAAGATTCTGCTTTCTACCAAACGCTGGTCAATTGGATACATCAAGGTATGCCCTTTCTCCAGGAAGGAGCTCCCAAACTTACATCCATCGAAATCAATCCCAGCGGGGGTCGGCTTTTGAAAAATACAGCATTCCAGCTTCAGGTGATCGCACACTATGACAATGAAAGCATGCGTGACATAACCCACCTGGCCGAATATCAAAGTACCGATAAAGATCTATTGGAAGTAAGTCATGAGGGCCAAACCCAATCCCTCGATCGCGATGGGCAGGCAGTCGTTATTGCTCGCTTTTCAGGTTTGATCGCAGAAAGTCGCTGGATTATTCCACGAGTCACCTCTACCAAAGATCTCACCAAAGAGTTATTTGCGAACTTAAGCACTGAAAATTTTATCGATACATATGCGAATGACTATCTTGAAAAGCTGGGCTACCTCCCTTCTGATCTATGTTCAGATAGCGAATTTATCCGACGATCTGCGCTGGATGCAACAGGCTGTCTTCCATCGGTGGAGAAAACCAGACAATTTCTGAGTGATCCAAGTCCCGATAAACGTAAGCGCTGGATCAGGGATTTGTTGAGTCATCGATGGGTAGGAGATTATTGGGCGAACAAATGGACAGATTTACTCAGGCCCAATCCTGACCGCGCAGGGATCAAGAGCGTGTTCATGTTTGATCAGTGGGTAAGGGATTGTTTCAGAAACAACATGCCATATGACGATTTCGTTCGCTCGATCTTGACGCTTGAAGGAAACAATCATCAGGCGGGCCCAGCCGCCATCTATCGTGACAAACGCAGCCCAGAGGACCGCACTGTCTTGTTCAGTCAGGTATTTCTGGGGGTTCGACTGGAATGTGCCAAGTGCCATCACCATCCATTTGAGAAGTGGGGGCAGGAAGATTTCTATCAAACCGCCGCATTTTTTGGTTCGGTCGCCCAGAAAGGAGCAGGTGTTTCTCCTCCGATATCCGCAGGTACGGAGACCTTTTTTTTCCGCAAAGGAGGTGAAGTCAAACATCCCAGAACAGAGGAAGTCATGCAACCGGCACCTCCGGGGGGGCAATTGAACAATTACCCAGAAACCTCTGACCCCAGAACTGCGTGGATGGATTGGATGCTGCACCCGGACAATCCTTACTTTGCGCAAGCAGTGGTCAATCGAGTCTGGAGTGCCTTTTTTGGCCGCGGGTTTGTGGATCCAGTGGATGATTTCAGGACCAGCAATCCACCGGTTCACGCACCGCTGCTGGAGGCTCTGGCACAAGATTTCGTCAAAAACGGCTATAACCTTCGCCAACTCATGAGGCGAATCATGGAATCGAGGCTTTATCAGTTGAGTTCGTTACCCAATGAATCCAACGTAACGGACAATCAATATTTTTCGCGATATTACAGGAAGCGACTACCAGCTGAAGTTTTATTGGATGCCGTCACCGACATCACCGCAGTTGCCGATTATCTGGAAGGTTTACCTCAAGATGCTCGAGCTATTGAAACATGGAACTTCAAGATCAACTCTGAGTTTATGGATGCCTTTGATCGGCCAAATTCCAGCTCTGATCCTCCATGCGTACGAATCAATCAACCTAGTGTGGTGCAATCGCTTCACATGATGCACTCGGAAAATCTGCAATCCAAATTGGCCTCTGAAAAAGGTTGGATTGAGACACTCATCAACAGTGGGCTCAGTAATGATGCAACTGTCGACGAGGTTTATTTGAAACTCTTTTGCCGATTTCCTTCCGATGTCGAAAGGAGTATTGCTGTTTCCTCACTTTTGGGAGGAAATGCACGTGCAGGGCTGGAAGATCTGGTATGGGCACTGCTTAATTCAGCAGAATTTGTATTCAACCACTAAAAAAAGAAGCAAACATGAGCCGAACCACAATCAATTGTGAAGGAATAACACGCCGAGATTTCTTACAGATAGGCCTGGGCGGAACCATGGGCCTGGGATTATGTGATCTTCTGCGCCTGCAGGCAAACACTCAAGGTAAGAACCAAAAAGGCTCGAAAACTAAATGTATTCTTGTTTGGCTGGATGGAGGTCCTTCCCATTACGAGACATTTGATCCAAAGCCGGATGCTCCATCAGACATCCGAGGTGAGTTCAAATCCATCCCAACTTCTGTTCCCGGAATACATTTCAGTGAAGTCGTTCCCAACTTGGCCAAGGTCATGGACAAGTCCACCATCATACGTTCCATTTGCCACAAAGATCCGAATCATGGTGGCGGAAATCATTACATGATGACAGGTGCTCCAACTCCGGTACCAGTGGCTTGCGGAGCATTTGTGACCTTCCATCCGAGCTATGGGTCCATGATTTCATACGAGCGAGGCATTCGAGGCGGCTTACCTGCTTACATGAGCTTGCCGAGGATGTCACGATCAGGCGGCCCCAACTTCCTTGGAGGACAACATGCTCCTTTCGTTATTGGAGGAAACCCAAACGGAGAAAGCTTTCGCGTCAGGGATGTCGTACTGCCAAAATCGATCAGCGAAAGCCGCGCCAAAAACCGCCGTGAATTGCGTGAGCAACTTGATCGCTTGAAGCGCATTCAAGATCCACTCGCAGCAGATCCTACCATTACATTCGATCAATTTTATGAACAGGGAGTGGATTTAGTCACTTCACCGCAAGCCCAATCAGCTTTTGATATCCACCAGGAATCAGACACCATCCGCGATCAATATGGTCGAAATGATCTGGGCCAGCGTCTGTTGATGGCTCGGAGATTAACCGAGGTTGGGGTCTCATTCGTGACGGTTTATTATGGGGGATGGGACAACCACACTAACTTGTTCAGTAGGTTCAAAGGATCATTCATGTCCAAGCTCGATCAGGGCCTGGCGTCATTGATCAAGGATCTTCACGATCGAGGTTCTGCTGAAAACACGATGGTCATCTGCCTGGGTGAATTTGGAAGGACACCTAAAATCAATAAGGATGCCGGGCGAGATCATTGGCCACATGCGATGTCCGTGTTAATGTCAGGGGCTGGTATACCCGGCGGTCAGATTGTAGGAGCAACCGATGCCAGAGGGTTTTATGCTTCGGACAACGTTTACTCCCCCGAAGATTTCGCCGCCTCCTTGTATACCAAGATGGGGATTGATCCAACGCAAACGCTTTACCAATCAACCGGAAGACCCATTCGACTGGTCAACGGCGGATCCCCCATCAAAGAGCTGTTTACTTAAGCCGCTGATTATCGGCTCAGGAAGAAACCATCACCTGAATTCTTGCGAAACTTATAGCGTTGAAGAAATGAAGAGCCCTTTCCCGAGGGATTGGGATTTTTAGACTTGATATTGCGCATGATCTTGCGCTGTTGTTTGCGATGATCAGCAAGGACTTTTTTCTGATTTTTCTCAATTGCTTTCTGTGAATCACGCATTTCTTTCGCGAGCTTTTCCTGACGTTTCTTCTCCTCGCGCAGTTGCTTTTTGCTCTCCTTTTCAAGGATCTTTTCAGCAGTCTTACGTTCCTTTTCAACGTCCTTCAAATTGCGCCCTGCAGGGGCGTCGGACTCTACGGACTGAGTCGTTGTAGATTTATCCCGTTTCTTCCAGAACTTCCACCACTGTGCTTCAACATCCATTGGAGAAAAGCAGAGAAGGAGAAGCATGAAAGGAATCAGGAAGTTGAACCTTGAAAAGAAAAAAGGTAAATGTTTACACATAACGATTAAAGGAAATTGGTGGGCCCAGAGGGACTTGAACCCCCGACCCAGCGATTATGAGTCGCTTGCTCTAACCAACTGAGCTATGGGCCCGACCTGTAAATTATAAATAAACTTAAAAATTGCCGGAGCTTCAGAAGCACCATGATCTCACCATACCTGATTTCTGCTTCTCAAATAAGCAGAATTTGTAGAGGTAATGTCCCACTGAAAACGCGCGTTGGAATCAAATGGGAGGAACAGATCGTTACAACTCGGCAATCATATTCATGTCTCAATGCGCTGCAAGCATTAATCCAAGACTATAGCTTCAATTTTTCGATATCACCTACGTCTTCCCCTGCCTGCTTTCAGAAAAGGAGACTGGAAAAGCCAAGCTAAGGTTGAAGGAGTAGAAATGGTTGTTTGCGCTCATTGATTCACAATGCAGGCCTTTAGCCACCCATTTTGCGGAACTATTTCAAATGCAGCACCCGCCTGAAAGACATGGATTAGCCGAGAGATCGTGCATTTATGATCCATTTGAGGGGCTTCTAACCTAGCCATGCCCTTCAATCTTGATATCTTTGTGGTTCAAGCACCCAGCCTGAAGGAAACATTGTCAGCCATCTAACGTTCAAATTCCAATTCTATTCTGCTGGTTCTACGGGAAAGGACATTGGAGATTCCCGTCAGTTCTCAGCCTCTATTTCTATTGCTTTTTCCTTGCTAAGTAAAAGCGATATTGATCCTCTCTGTTGTCAATTCCTATGGAAACACCCCACTTAGTCCAACAAGATTGTGAGAGCCCGAGTTCAAGGTCGATAACATTCCACTCGCTGCGCATCCTATCCTATGCATGGTTTCTTGCGACGATGATATACGGCATTGGGGGGCAAGCTGCCCTGGCGGAAAACAATTCATGGAATGCATGGCTGGGTGATCATGCGGATTCGGTCTGGACTCAACATGAAAGATCAATGGATTTAAATAAGGAACCACTCAAGCTCGCGTGGAAAAGTAAACTTGGAAGCGGCTACAGTGGCCCTTCAATGGATGACAAATCGGCAATTGTGATGGATTTCACGCCTGCCCAAGGTGAAAAGGCGCCGGCAAACGTGTTTAATCCTGGTAAGGTTATTGGGAAAGAGGCTATTCGATGCTTCGACCTGCAGACAGGCGCCTTGAAGTGGACTCATAGCTACGACGAAACCTATACCATCAGTTATCCGGCAGGCCCTCGCACAACACCCGTCTTAACCGAAGATAAAGTCATCACACTCGGGGCAGAAGGAAGGCTCAGTGTAGTCGGCAAGTTTCAAGGGAACCTTCTTTGGGAAAAAAACTTTAAAAGCGCTTTCCAATCTAAAACTCCCTTGTGGGGATTTGCGGGACACCCTCTGCTATTTGAGGGGTCGATCATCTGCCTTGTGGGAGGCAAAGAAGGAGCCGGAGTGGTTTCGTTTGATCTGAGCACAGGTAAAGAAAACTGGCGAGCACTCCATCTTGTAGAAATGGGTTATTGTCCACCAACTATCATTCAGCGAAACAAGCAACAGGAACTTGTTATTTGGAGCGGAGACGGTATTGATAGCTTGAATCCACGGGACGGTGCGTCCAACTGGAAACATTCCCTGGAAATTGCGCTTTGCTCTCTCCATTTCCACACCAAGACAGTACGGAGACTTCCTTTACTTCACCAGCTTTTACAATGGTTCCAACCTGCTGAATCTGGAAACACATCCTCCATCGATTGTGTGGCAAACAAATAAAGCGAGTGAAAAGGATACCACACACCTGAACAGTATCATGAGTACGCCTTATCTTCACGAAGAACACATCTATGGCATTTGCAGCTATGGCCAGCTTCGATGCCTCGAAATCAAATCCGGAAAAAGAATCTGGGAAACCATGGATGCCACGACCGGAGATGACAGCAAACGAGAGCGATGGGCCAATGCTTTTATCATTAAGAATGGATCCGCTGACAGGTATCTCCTGTTCAATGAGTCTGGAGACCTGATTGATTGCGACCTTTCCCCTGATGGTTATGTGGAACACGGAAGAATGAATCTGATCAAACCCAACGGAAAAGACCTTCGAAGAAGGCCTATCGTATGGTCACATCCCGGAATGACTCGAGATTACATCTGTGTTCGCAACGATGACAGTATTGCTTGCTATAAATTGCCCTAGTTCTTTTATCAAAACCTGCTTACCGCTATCTTTCCTGCATTGATTTGTAAGGTTGAAGCACAAAGAATCCAATGGAATACCAGACACTAAACACCGGACACAAACTCCCCATGGTTGGCTTGGGTTTGTGGAAAATCGAAAAAAATATTACCGCTCAGACAATCGTCTCCGCCGTTGAATCGGGATATAGACATTTGGACAGTGCCTGCGATTACGGCAATGAACAAGAGGCTGGCAAGGGACTCCGTGAAGTCCTGAATCAAGGCATACTTCGGGAGGACTTATGGGTTACCTCCAAACTCTGGAACACCTATCATCGTGCAGAACATGTACGGCCGGCCTTGTTGAGAACCCTCAGAGACCTCCAGGTGGATTACCTTGATTTGTATCATATGCATTTCCCGATCGCACTCAAGTATGTCGACTTCGATTTGCGATACCCTCCAGAATGGCTTTACGATCCGAAAGCCGATCAACCTCGCATGGAGCTTGATTCCGTACCCTTGCTTGAAACATGGAAAGCGATGGAGGCCCTGGTCGAAGAAGGGCTTGTGCGTGACATTGGTATCTGTAATTTTGGTACTGCTCTCTTACGTGATCTTCTGGCATCGGCAAAGATACGACCTTCCGTTCTTCAAATTGAGCTACACCCCTATCTGTGCCAGAAAAATCTTTTGCGGTTTTGCATGGAAGAAGATATCGCTGTGACAGGATTCTCGCCTCTTGGGGCACAATCATATTTTCAGTTGAACATGGCTGAAGCGGGGGATTCGGTGATTGAACAGCCCCCTATCCGTGACATTGCAAAAGCCCATAATCGAACACCGGCTCAAGTTGTATTGCGGTGGGGCATTCAGAGAGGCGTCTCCATCGTTCCAAAATCATCTAATCCAAAACATCTTCGAGAAAACATCGCATTGTTTGATTTCAAATTAAGTGATGCTGAAATGAAAACTATCAATGCTCTGGACTGCCATCGACGCTTTAACGATCCAGCTGATTTTGGGCCGGCTGCCTTCAACACCTTCGTGCCGATCTACGATTAAAGAAGACATTAAGATGGAGGCAACGGATCGATTTGCTTCTGTGTGTCGGGAAACATTAGCAGAAGAAACGACATCGGTGTATCGGCACCAGTGCACGTGCCACGCACCCGAATTGTATCTGCAATCCCGAACTAATCGAGGACCTGTTGGCGAATTGCTTCAAACAATCCTAAACCGTGAGAACGCGCACATCCTTGACGCTTAAATTCGCCCTCTTTTCCTCGAGCAGTTTGAGAATATCGAGGTATTGATCCGATGCCTGCTGTTACTTGATGCCGGCCTTGATGAGTTACTGGATACCACCAAGATTACCTGTGTGGACAGACAGCGATGAACAAGAGAAACCGATCAGGCTTGCCCTCGTCTTGCCCCTTGCCATGATCGAGGAATTTGGAGACCTGCGCTTATTCATAATCGATGAACCCACCCACGGCGTGGATACCGACAGCTGACTGAACCATTATTGCCATCCAATCGGTAGACCATCTCGAGCATCTCCCGCCCCTTTCACACGACGATGCCTTTGAAGTAAAAGTCGAGCATTCCATTCGCTCGCAAACACGAGCAAGCTCTGGGGTGGCCGTGAACCCTTGGGCATGATCCGGTTGCTTAGCATCGCCGGACAGACATCGAAATCAGCGTTCCATGCAAAGCCCTCTGACCCACGGGACAAGGCCCCCGTTTTTGCCCTTGTGCACTCGAGCCATCCTTCTCACTATATAGATACTATGAAAAAATCCATCCCCAAGGTCCTGTTTGCACTGGTCGGTGTGCTGCTCATAGCCTCGGGTATCCATCCCGAGGATCATTTCACCTGGGCCCTTGAAGTTTCCTGGGTGGGAGTGGGCATGCTGATTCTGGGTATTTATCACCATAAAAACGGTGCCATCACCTGGTTTTTAGGGATGTCCCTCTTTCTGCATGCCCTGATCCTGATCTATGGTGGTTGGTACACCTATGAGAAAGTTCCACTGGGCAACTGGATCCAGGAGTGGTTCCAGTTTGACAGGAACCACTATGACCGGATTGGACATTTTGCGCAGGGCTTCTTTCCGGCCATGCTGGCTCGAGAAATCCTGATTCAAAACCAAGTGGTTCCAAGACGGGCCTGGAGGGAGTTCATGGTATTCGCATTGATGATGGCTTTCACGGCTTTGTTTGAGATCCTGGAATTCGGAGCAGCCAAGGCGTTCGGCGATGGCGCCAATGCCTACCTCGGCAGCCAGGGAGATATCTGGGACGCAAAATGGGATATGGTGATGTGCTGCCTGGGTTGCGTGGTCAACATATCCCTCTTTGCAAGGCGACATGAAGCGAAAATCGAGTGCCTCCATCAGCAGGAAAATCAAACCTTAATCCATTAATTAAAGTCCGCCATGCTCTAGACCAGATAAGACACCACGGTAAAGAGAATCGCCGTCAATTTAAAACACCCCGCCGTAGTGTAGTGCATTTCGTTGAAACGCTCCCCCAGATATCTTGAACCACCGCGAGCGCATTTTGGTATACCACCTCCCGGTCAAACACAAAGAAGAGTCACCACGCGATGAGGATGCGCAGGTTTTCAAAGGTTATTACCATGCTTTTTATTTCTACCTGTTGACCTTGTGCAACACACGAGATGGGTGCATTCATGATACTGTTCCGAGAACATGAAATTGGCACTCATTTTCATCTTAAGGAAATCAACACCACAAAAATGAAAAGCAAGGCTCGGACGAATGTTGCAAAGCGACCAGCAGCCGAAACACCTACAAAACATGAGATCGGCCCCATTCAAGTTCATGCAGAGATGGACCACCTTTACGAATGCATGCCCGCGTGGGTAATCCAACAGATACCCTTTCATGGACGGGACTGGCCCCTGACAGGTCATTTAAACCAAGCATGCAAGTTCAGTCATGACAGCACGCGTGAAGGAATCATTCTTTTTGTGAGTGCTTTTTTCCAAACACGGACCCTGGCATCCATTCCGTGATGGAATATTCTGGACGATTGAGTCAGGTATCCCTTTCAGGATACCTATTCCTGTGAAAAGTAACGGACTTTCTCAAGCTTGCCATCAGGTTCAAAAATCATCCTTACGGAGCGATCCGGAAAATGCACATCAGCACGATAAGCTTGAAAAGTGCGCGGCCGAATCAATGATCGATTGTAGGCCGGAAAATTCGGATAGAAAAAATCATCGTCATACCCGACGACTTCATACCTGGGGACAGTGGTCCCTTTTTGAAGAAGCCATTCGGCCACTTTTGTTCCATCCGAAAGGGTCTCACGTTTGTCAGCGGGGCCCATGTCCTTGATCACGTCATTGTAAGTCCATTCACCAACACGTGATTGCCAATCTACTTTGGGTGTGGTTTGGCATCCGGCAAATAAAAGAGCGATGAGCAGGGACAACCAACAAACAGAGAGCATCCACGGCGTGCGATTACCATTATACATGAATAAATCATACATACTGGTCACTTCTGATACAAATCTGCATTAAACGAAAAATAGTGTCCCCTGAGTGAGGCTCTTCTCGCTATGAACATAGTGGACTACATCACACGGCTGTTTGATATTGAATTTCAGTTTTCAACATCAAACAACTTGGTTAATGTGAATTTAGAGCGTGGGTATCATTCAATATCTTGATAAGTGGCTATTCAGGCGTTTTATATTCCTGTTACTGGCGGCATACGTACTGGCGGGCCTGATACCATCACCGGGACTCTGGCTGAAAAATATTGATTGGGGCTCTCTTCCCGGCACGCATGGAAACGTGACAACCAGTTTGATCATGCTTGGGGCACTCCTCTTCAATGCAGGGTTCTCGGTTACTTCAGAACAGTTGAATGCGCTTCGACGTCGACCTTCGCTTTCGTTGGCTGGCCTCATGGGGAAAGTCCTCATCGCTGTCACATGGATTTCCATACTGATGATTGGTCTGTCTGCCGGGCTTTCAAGCCTGTGGATTTCCATGCTCGCTGGTTTTGCCATTGTTTCCATGATGCCGGTAGCCACTTCATCTGCGGCATGGGCCCAGCAAACAAACTCCAACATGGCACTCAGCCTTGGGCTCTTATTACTCAGCACGTGTATGATGCCTTTGATATTTCCCGCGATGAGCTGGCTTTTCCATCAACTTCCCCCTGAGCTGGGCACGCGTGGTTTTACCGAAACAAAATCTGTATTCAGTTTACCCTTCATCGTGATCTGGATCATTGTCCCAGTGATTGGAGGAAGGTTCTTTAGATGGTTTTCAGGAGGAAAAGGGAAAAACCAATGGACAGTCTGGATGAAATGGGCGAATGCCTTGAATTTGCTTTTATTGAATTACATGCACGGAGCATCCTTCCTTCCTCAATGCGTACAGCCTTTCCAGCCTTCAGCCGTATTCAGTCTTTTGCTGGGCGTCCTGACATGTTGTAGCATGGCGTTCTTGACAGGCATATGGATAGGGAAAATGTTGAAGGTAACACCTTCTGAAAAAATGGCACTTATGTTTGGCACCGGGATGAATAACAACGGAATGGCTTTGGTTCTTGCAGCGCAGTTCCTGGGGGCATCAGGCTGGATTGGCCTGACCATTGCCTTGTGCACGTTCGGACAGCATCTGGTGGCAGCCGCGATTCAAATTTTCTTGAGTAAACCCGTCATGGGAATCCCCTGTTCATCAAAGCATGCCAACCCGAGACCAGAGAGTCCTTTGATCAGGTACTCAGATGAAACTGTTCATCGTCATGAGCCTTCGTCTACTTTATTGGGCAGCAATCCATCAAGCCACCAATCAACACCATGAACAACCGTCCGGATCTCACCACGCAAATAGAAGCTTTGATTGATCGCCTGATGAAAGGCGACGAGTCGGCACGTGTTGAATTGGTTCAATGCACGTGGGAAAGACTGCTGAAAATGACTCGCCAGATATCCCGTGATTTCCCACCCGTGCGTCGCTGGGAGCAAACCGATGATATTTTCCAGAATGCCTCGATCCGTATTTGGAAAGCGCTGGAGAAAGTCCCATTAAAAGACGCACGCCATTTTTTGAGACTGGCAGCTGAAAAGATTCGATTCGAACTGATCGATTTGGCACGACACTATCAGGGACCTTTGGGGCAAGGGCGCAACCATCAGACGCAATTAGCACCCCGCGAATCACAGACTTCCATTGCTCCTGAAGAAAATGGATGGGTCACCGAAGACCCAAGCAAAGCCGCTCAATGGGGAGATATTCATGCCCAAGTTGAAAAGTTGCCAGATGAGCTCAGGGAAGTGTTTGATTTGATATGGTATCATGACCTTTTACAGAGCGAAGTAGCACATATTTTAAAAATGGATGTTCGCACGGTAAAACGTCGCTGGAGAAAAGCACGTCTGGAATTACAAATTTTACTACAAGATTCAATACCCGAGCCATGAGTAATGATCCCAAAAAACACATCATCGAAAACCTGCTGGACCAATGGGAAGAGGCTCAAGAAAAAGGAAGCCCTGTATCGCCTGAAAACTTATGTACCGAACATCCTGAACTGGTTAACGATTTAAAAAAGCAAATTGATTCGCTTGATCAGATCAATCGGATACTCAAGCCCCAAACCGAAATTCTGCAGTCATCGGATGGAAACGGTTTACAGGAACAAACCCTGGATGAAACTTTCATTGCCAATATAGGGCTTACTGAAGCGCAGTTTCACGCTGAAGGTGCCTTGGGCCGGGTGTATCTGGCTCTGGACACAGAATTGAACCGCGAAGTTGCCATCAAATTCATGCAAAAACGTCACATGCATGATCAGGCAAGGAAAGAAAGGTTTTGCCTGGAGGCAGAAATCACCAGTCGACTGTATCATCCCGGAGTGGTTCCAGTCCATGGGATTGGTCAGACTGAAGACAAACGCCCCTTCTATGTCATGCAGTTTGTACACGGCGAGACGCTTCAGAAGACCATTGATACATATTATTCCGAAGCAGATCGCTGGAATGTTCACCGACGCAATCTCGAGTTCCGTAACCTGCTGGCTCATTTTGTAACCATCTGTAACACGATTGCCTATGCCCATAATCGCGGAGTCATTCATCGTGATATCAAACCCGAAAACGTGATTATTGGCCGTTATGGAGAATCGATGGTTGTGGATTGGGGGCTTGCCATGCCGGTGGATCGTGATGAATCCGCACGAGCGAGCGGAGAAAAAACATTATTTCCGAGCGGGCATCAAGTGAGGCAACGCTCAGGCCATGATCTCGGCGCAGGCACTCCCGCTTACATGAGTCCTGAACAGGCCTCAGGTCAATCTTCGATGACGGTATCCAGCGACATTTACAGCCTTGGATCCATTCTTTATAAAATACTCTGCGGCAAAAGCCCGGTTGATGGCATTGAAGGAGGCATCCAACAAATCCGTCAGAAAGTAATCGATGGCGAATGGAATCATCCCAAGAGCATTTCAGCTCAATGCCCGAATGCCTTGGAAGCTGTCTGTTTGAAAGCCATGCACCTTCAAGCCTCGAAAAGATATCCTTCCGCACTGGAACTTGCCAATGAGGTAGAACGTTTTCTGGCAGACGAAAAAGTACAGGCCTATCAGGAGTCGCCTCTGGAAACGCCCCTGCGATTTTTTCGCCAGCACCGACGCATGGCTCAAATCACGGCGATCTCTATTGTTTTACTGCTTGCTGTTTTCCTTGGCTCAGCTTTTCGACTGGGAATAGCCGCGCGTGAGAGTCAGGCAGTCAATGAAACACTCCTGAAATCTGCAGCAAAACTCACGGCTGTCACGGTTCAAATGGAAATGGATGGCAGGTGGTTTTTATTGGAAAAGGAGGCCAGTAATCCGCGGTTAATCGAGCATTTGAATACAAATCAAGGGACCCTTCATGATCAAAGTCGGGTTTTGTTTTCTGATTTGATCACAGCCATCAGGGATAGAGCTAAACTGGATGAAGTCGAAGCCGAGAGCTGGTTTATCTGCAACAGTGCAGGCGTGCAATTGGCACGACACCCATCAGGCTCTTCCATCGGTCAAACCTACGCACATCGTGATTATTTTCATGGCAATGGTATTGATTTGCAATCTGGCAAAACAGGTTCTCCTCCTCATATCGTAAGCGAGTATTTATCGGTACCTTATGCCAGTAGCAGCGATGGAGCATTGAAAGTCGCATTGACATGCCCCATATACAGTCAAACGGAGGGACCATCTGGCCGCCAGTTCCTCGGCGTTTTGGGAATGTCGATCAAACTGGGAGATTTTGAGGTGCTCACCGGAAATCTGGCTGATGGACAAATTGCTGTTTTGGCAAATTTTGGCTCTGACCATTTCGAAGGACAGGCATCTACGGGCCTGTTCTTGCATCACCCCAGGCTTTCATCATCTTTTAATCAGGAAGGGGAGAACGCTTTACCCCGACTTGCTGCAGGCCTACTCAAAGAACTCAAAGCATCTCCGCGTGGGCTGTACCTCAGAAATTATATGGATCCCGCATCGCGCAATCCGTCAAAAGGCCAATGGACAGCTGCATTTGAGCGTGTTCATCTGCGCAATCAATCTGAATGGGAAGAGGATCGTGGATGGGTTGTCATTGTTCAGCGCCCTAATTAAGCGATTCGCCAACAAGAGACATGTGCCCTTTTCAACTCAGGATTTCATTCGATCAAATAAGTTCCGGGTAATTTTCTGCAGTCGTGTATCAGGGCCTTCAGGTGAAGTATAGACAGAAGGACGCACATAGCCAGGGGGTTCACTCAGTCCGTCTCCCCACCATATCGTTGCTGCATTGAATACCCAGTTACCTTTGGGTGCTTGGTAAATTGTGGATGTGTATTCACCACCATTCAATATTCCTGGAGCACTTTGAGTCTTACCCGATGCAAGAATCTCCAGTCCGTCGATGCCAGCAGGGTCCCCATGCCATTCCCACCCGACAAGCCCGGGTATGGCGTCGCCCATGGACATCTCGGTCCCATCAAAAATCCAATGATCTGGTTTGCGACAAATCCAATCGGCTCCTCCAGTGACTGGTCCCGTGCTCTGAGCGCCCATGAGTTCGCTGGCATAAGGAGGTTCATGGATCAGTTTCGACATCGAATTAAATTCTCGAGTTCCGCCGGGAGGACCAAATACCCCAATGCGTTCCATCACTCGATCCGGATTCCCTTGACGATCTTGTTGCAAGTGTATTTTCCCGCAAACCGCGTTACCGGACAAAAAAGCAGCATGCGTCCCCTGCTTGATCGCCTGCTGAACGTTACGAAACATCTGAAGAGTCCAGTATTCATCGTGGCCCACTGACAAGAAACTTTTGCAACGATGCAAACCTGGCGCATCGCTGTGTGTATCCTGATTGGAAATATACGTCACATCATAGCCCAGTGATTCCATCCAGAAAGCAGTCGGGAACTCCCACAAAAGAAACTCCCCTGAACCCGTGCTCAAAGGAGCATCCAAAATTTGACAGTATTTACCATAAGGTCGATTGAAAGAGACTTCGATGCCTCCCCCCCAATACCATTCAGTTTGTCCATTGTCATATAGGGAGAATTGGTCAGGCCAACGATTGTAGGCCTGCCAGGTGTGATCACTGCATTGAAACATGAAGTCCGCCTCTCGATCATCCCTGAGGATAAAAATGGCATAACTTTGATAACCTTCTTTCAGAGAAGTCAGTTTGACCAAATACACACCACTCACCCAATCTGCAGGGATATGGTATTCAAATGAGGTTTCCCACTGACAATCCAGACGACGCTTGGCATCAGCAGCTGGATCATCCTGCGAACGACCATTGAAAGGCCCCCATTGCCCCATGTGTCTCCCTCCCTTTCCTGCATAATAGCCTAACCGATAGATATCCAGTAAAAATCCGGAAGCAGGCCGTGTGCTTACCTTGACTTGTAATTTGTCTCCCGCGCGGTATCTGGTCTGTGAGCAGTAACCCTCAATCCAGGGGCAACGATATCGTGTTGAAGGATCAATACCCGTTGTTTTCAGCATCCAATCACGCGTCCCTTCCTTCTGATTTTCCAGAACGACTGGATTTGAGGGCTGATTACTCCTTGATTGGTTAGGAGAAAAACATGCCCCAGTCCCAACACTGAGTCCTGCGCCAAAAAGCCCTTTCAATGCTTGTCGACGGTTGATGAGTGAAAAGCGATACCTGGGATTCATAATGTTTCTGGAATTGAAAAGGGAATTTTATGTCCTGATTCATTGGAATACAAGAAGCACCCATTGTAGTTTAACGAAGGATCCGCTGAAATTTGCTCTTGGCTAATGAGCCATGCATTTGCGAAGATCATGAACGTGTGGGAGATTTTTCAAGAATTTGTGCAGTTCCTGAAGCAGGAGAAAAAGTGGTGGCTCTGGCCACTGGTAATCATACTACTGTTGCTTGGGGCATTGATCGTATTTTCCTCCTCCAGCGCTCTGGCTCCATTCATGTACCCGTTCATGTGACACCTTGTTCACTGACCGGCAATTTGACATGAAATATATTCTAGGCATATCCGCTTTTTATCATGATTCCGCAGCGGTATTGCTCAAGGATGGCGTCATTGTTGCAGCAGCTCAGGAGGAACGTTTCACCCGCAAGAAAAACGATGAACGCTTTCCGACCCATGCCATTACATTTTGTTTAAACAAAGCTAAGATTGACCCTGAGCAACTTGATGCGGTTGCGTTCTACGACAAACCGATCACTAAATTCGCACGCATGCTGGAAACCTATCTGGCAGTGGCACCTGGTGGATGGAAAACTTTTCCGCGTATTTTACCCACCTGGCTGTCGGAAAAATTAAATCTGAAAAGTACCATTCGTGAGGAATTCAGTGGGCTCCCAGAAGCATGCCCTATTCTCTTCACCCAGCATCACGAATCACATGCGGCGTCGGCATTTTACCCTTCACCATTCGAAACTGCAGCCATCTTGACCATCGATGGTGTAGGAGAATGGGCCACCACCTCGATGGCTGTAGGAGGAGGAAAAAAAATAACCACGCTGAAGGAAATCAGATTCCCCCATTCCCTGGGACTGTTGTATTCTACCTTTACGGCCTATTGTGGTTTCCGAGTCAATTCGGGGGAATACAAACTCATGGGGCTGGCACCTTATGGTGAGCCAAAGTATGTCAAACACATCTACGATCATCTGATTGATGTCAAGGCAGATGGTTCCTTCCGTCTGAATCTGGATTACTTTGATTTCCTGCGATCCAATCGTATGAGCAATGATCGCTTCCATTCCTTGTTTGACGGCCCGCCCAGGAAACCTGAGACCAAGATGGACCCCAGGTTCATGGACGTCGCCAGGTCCATTCAACAGGTCACCGAAGATATTGTCCTGAAATTGGCGAAACATACCCGGGAAGTAACAGAAAAAAAACATTTATGCCTTGCCGGCGGTGTCGCTTTGAACTGTGTTGCTAATGGAAAGCTGGCTGCCCAGAAATGGTTTGATGACATATGGATTCAACCAGCTGCAGGTGATGCCGGGGGAGCATTGGGGGCAGCTCTGGCTGTATGGCATGAGCAGACCAGCGAAAAACCACACGGTGAATCCACGCTGCAAAAGGGACAAGATCAAATGTCAGGCTCATTACTTGGCCCTGCCTACAGTTCAGACGAAGTGCAGAGGACATTGAACGCACATGAAGCCTCTTTTCATGTAGCCGACGACCATGGCACATTGAACAAAATCACCTCCAGATGGTTGACTGAAGGTCAAGTGGTGGGATGGATGCAGGGAGCCATGGAGTTTGGTCCGAGGGCATTGGGCAATCGCTCGATTCTGGGAGATGCACGTTCAAGTAAGATGCAAAGCTTGATCAACCGGAAAATTAAATACCGGGAATCCTTCCGTCCGTTCGCACCTGCCGTCCTGGAAGAAAAGGCTCACAGGTTTTTCGAACTTCACGGACTGAAATCGCCCTACATGCTGATTGTAGCTGACTTGCTTGAATCACAGCAAAAATCCACCTCCAGTGAATTGGAAGGTCTGGAACGATTGCATGCTGAACGATCTGATGTGCCCGCCGTCACACACGTGGATTACACTGCTCGGGTTCAAACGGTTAATGAACAACAGAACGCTCGGTTTTACCATTTGCTCAAGACCTTTGAATCAGAGACGGGCTGCCCGATGTTAATCAACACTTCCTTCAATGTAAGAGGTGAACCCATCGTTGCCACACCTGATGACGCCTATCGCTGTTTCATGAATACCGAAATGGATTATCTGGTGATTGGCGATATTTGGCTTTCCAAGATCGAGCAGAAACAGGATCGTCCGAAACAACAATTCGTCCCGATCCCCGATTGATACAATGAAACTCAAACTCAAGGAAAATCCGATTGAATGGCTGAAGTTCACCGCGGTGATTGGAACGATGGCAGGCTTGTTATGGACTTTGGGGTGGTGGAAACAAATGCATGGCCTGTCCTTGTGGTATGGCTGGGTTCCAGGTATTGTGGCAACACTTCTTTGCGCTTTCTTTCCTTCCTGGTTTCGAGGGTTCTACCGAACGGGAACAACCGCTTTTTTTCACCTTGGACAATTCATGGGGACCATACTATTGACACTCTTTTTTATCTTTATCATGACACCCATGGGTTTTGTGCTAAGGTTAATCGGTAACGATTTATTAGAACTTAAACTGGACCGCACCGCTTCCAGCTATTGGAAGGAACCCAGGAAGACGGGTGGACATAGAAAAATGTTTTAGCTCCAACCAAAATTGATGTCACAAACACTAGAACCATGCCCCAATTCCCCTAATTGCGTCAGCAGTCAATCCAGCGATCCGGGCCATCACATTCAACCCGTTCGTTTCTCCATAGCATCTGACAAGGCATGGCATACCTGGAAAGAACTGATCCAGGCGCAAAGGAATCTGGTTGCTTTTGATGCAGACCGGTCATATTTGAGAGCGATCTTCGCAACGCCGATTTTCAGGTTTAAAGATCAGGTAACTTGCCTTCTTGATCAGGAATCACGCATCATCCATGTCAGATCAGCCTCTAACATTGGATATTGGGATCTGGGGGTAAATCGAAGAAGAATTGAAAATTTACGATCGGCATTCGATCAAGAGATCGAGGTTCAACATGCGCATTAGCCGGCAGCAAAAATTCTGGATCGCCTGGGGGGGCAGTACCCTCTTGATTGCCATGCTGGCATTGGCATATTTTTCAGGTCATATCCAGTTCATGAACCCCGCGAATGCCTTGAAGAGTGGGGCTGAGCCGGACCGGTTCGACGGTCTGATATATATTGCCAACAAAGGCACTGAAGGCCGGCGCTGGCAATATCTGGTGATGGAAACTCTATCAAATGACCCAAGCCCTGACATACGCGAAATGGCGGTCATCACCCTCAGGGAACTGGGGAAGGATGCGGAATCAATGAAATGTCTGAGAAAATGCCTCGCCACAGAAGAAGAGGATATTGTCAAAGCGGCCATAGAGGATCTTCTTTGGCAATGGCAACCTTGAGGTTCATGTGTGCCTTTGCGATGGACAAGAGGTCCTGCTCAAATAGGATGCAGGGATGAAAGAGTGGCACTTAGAAACCAGGGCAAGCAGCATTTTCTTTCAACGATCAAATCAGGTAACCCTGTTTTTGATCGTTTTATTCATGGCATCGAACACTGCCTTTGCGGAGCCTTTCCCTGTCGGTAAATTCCCTCAAGAAACATCGGAATTCTTTCCTATGAAGCCGCAAGCTGGTGCGGACGATTTTCAGTCCATTGAAATCACTTCAACAGATCAGGTATTTGTAGAAACAAGAGAAGGCTGGTTTCTCCTATCGGAACGGCAGTGGTTGAAGAAAGCGCTCCCCAGAGCAATTCAGAAAACCAGGCAAATCCCCCGCAAGCTCCTGCTATCGACTCAAGCCAGACTCAATCAATCCACCCAATTACCTGACAGGCGATGGTTAGCGGCTGCCAATGAGGGTTTATTGATCGAGGCAGAGGGGGAACTCGTCCCGTGGCCAGTATTTGACAACAAAGGCAGACAATGGGGAACTCATGATATCAGGGGGGTGGAGGTTGATCAAAAAGGACAAATCTGGTTTACCTCCCTTGCTGGAGTTGCATGTCGCACCTCCAAGGGGTGGCAATTTTTTGAGGGAAAGGATGGTCTGCCCTACAATGATTTCACGCGCATCGCTTCTGGTCCGGATGGAGAAATCTGGTTTGGGACACACAAGGGGCTCATCAGATATCAGGATGGCCGTTGGGATTACCGACAAGGCAGGAGATGGTTGCCCGATGACGAGATCATGGACCTCAAAGTCGATTCGAAGGGAGCTGTATGGGTGCTCACTCCAAAGGGCATAGGTTGTATTCGTAAAGATTCAATAACGCTTGCAGAGAAAGCCGCCTTTTACGAAAAAGAAATCCAATCCTATATTAAAAGAACACCCTTAGGTTACCTTTCAGAGGTCTCTGTCACCACTCCAGGCAAAAGAGATCACATTCATTACCATGACAGCGACAATGATGGCTTGTGGACCAGCATGTATGGAGCTGGAGAGTGCTTTGCATATGCGGCCACCAAAGATCCTGAGACAAAAGAACGGGCACAACAGGTATTCAAAGCACTTCGATTTCTCCAAACGGTAACACAGGAAGGAAGCCACGCTGCACCTCAAGGGTTCGTTGCCCGTACGATTCGATCCACGAAGTTACCGGATCCAAATGACGGACGTCTGAAACAGGACGAAGAGATTCAAAAAAATAAGGATCAACTCTGGAAAGCCTATGAACCTCGCTGGCCTGTGAGTGCTGATGGCAAGTGGTATTGGAAAAGTGATACCAGCTCTGATGAATTGGATGGGCATTATTTTTTCTATCCTCTGTATTATGACCTGGTAGCTCAAACGGAGAAAGAGAAGGAAGAAGTTCGACAGGTTGTCCGTGACTTGACTGATCATCTCATTGCGCACGGTTACAATTTGGTGGACCACACAGGAACCGTCACCCGGTGGGGTGTTTACAGCCCGGAAGCACTCAATCACGACCCTGATTGGTGGGCGGAACGTGGACTCAAGTCCTTGAGCATGCTTTCTTATCTGGCGGTTGCAGCTCACGTAACAGGAGAATCGAGATATTTGGAGCATCAGGCTGAATTGATTCAAAATCATGCATTTGACACCAATGCCCTGATTTACAAAATCCATCGAGGCATTGGCTCTGGAAATCAATCCGACGATGAGATGGCCTTCATGTGCTATTACAACTTATTGCGATACACGCCGGAAGGCCCCCTGAGACAGAAGGCCCTTTTATCCTTCTACGCTGCCTGGCTGAATGAAGCGCCCGAGATGAACCCGTTCTTCCATTTCGCTTATGCAGGTCAGGCCATGAGCCGCGAAGTCAGTGATCCTTGGGGGACTCACTCGATTTCTCCAACAGGCGACTGGCTTGTGGATTCCATTGAGACCTTGCAAGGATTTCCGCTGAACCGCTTTAACTGGGCTTGTGAGAACAGTCACCGAATTGATATCAGGAGCCTTCCTGATCAAAATTCCACCGATTTACTTTCAAGCAACCCGCGTCAAAGGGGTTACAGAATCAATGGCAAGGTATTACCTGTGGAAAACCGGCACTTTAACCATTGGAACACAGATCCATGGCAGCTGGACTACGGGGGAAGTGGTAATATCTTGGCTAGTGGTACTGTCTTTCTGCTGCCTTATTACATGGGCCTTTACCACGGCTTCATCGCTCCTTAAGTAAGCAGGATGCCGGAAATGAAAGGCTCTCATTTACTGTCAGGGGCCTGAACCTCTCGCAGACGAATGTCGCGAAGCGAAGAGGAGGTCATCCATGTTGCAACTCCCAATGGCGCCGATTCTTCAATTTCACCGATCCGCATGCCAACACTGACATCAGTTGTATCAACATCCAGAAACAGTTTCTGATCGATCCAGCCCTGAATCCGGTTATCCATTACGCGCAGACTGATTCGATACCATTGATTGTTTTCAAATTTTTTGAATTCCGTGGTCTGATTCTCTGAAGCATCCATTCCATTGATACTCGACAATCCTACGACTCCCCCACCCCATCCACCGCAAACAAAGGTACAATGTTCCTTTTTGTAAGGCATCGTCAGGCCGCAAAAGAAATCACCTCCATCACGTTTCATGGCTTCCAGAGTGATTTCGTAGTTGATTCTGGGAGGTTGATTTGTGTATTGCACGCCACTGAGCGCGAGTCCCATGTCAATCTCAATGCTTCCATTTTTGACACTGGCATCTCCCCCTCCTGCAAAATTAGTCGTTTTCCAGCCTTTCATCGTTTTCCCGTCAAACAATGATTTCCAATCGGTTGCAGAAAGATCCGGGGAAACAGGTTCATTTTTATCGTCAGAAAACACGAAAAAACCTGAAAGCAACATGCACGAGGCAAGCCCCAAGTGCAGCATGCGGCGTATTTGGGAGAAGGGGTAAATTTGCATGGACACAGTATTCACACACAAACCCAAACGGTCCAGAATTCTCTTTGTCGCTTGAAGTTTGAATAGGGCTGATCATAGTCCCTCCATGGATAATGCAGATGTCATTGAAATCCTGGAAGAAATAGCGGTACTTTTGGAGTTGAAGGGGGAAAACCCTTTCAAAACGCGGGCATATATCAACGGGGCCCGCACACTCGAAACGGGTCAAACGTCGGTCGCAGTTTTGGTGAACGAGGGACGATTGGGAGAGTTGAAAGGCTTCGGTGAAGCGCTCCAGAAAAAAGTAACCGAATTAGTCCTGACAGGTAAGCTGAAATACTACGAGGATTTGAAAGCATCCATCCCTGCAGGTCTGATGGAAATGCTGAACATCCCGGGCCTGGGACCGAAGAAAATCAAGGCGTTGAACGGCACTTTGGGTATCGAGTCCATCGAGGCACTCGAGTCAGCTTGCCGAAAGGACGAAATCGCGGGAATCAAGGGATTCGGAGCCAAAACACAACAGAAGATCCTGGATGGCATTGAATTTAGAAAAAAATATGCTTCTCACCATAGACTTGACGTTGCGTTGGCCACTGCCGAAAACATTTTTGATTTTCTCCGTCAGCACGATGATGTGGTGCGCTGCAGCGAAGCTGGCAGTCTGCGACGACGAAAAGAAATCCTGCATGATATTGATTTTCTGGCTTCATCCAAACAGGCAAGCCGAGTTATTGAGGATTTCACATCGCTACCCTTTGTTGTATCCGTGCAAGCCAAGGGAGATACCAAGGCCTCGGTCATATTGCATGGCGGCATTCAAGCCGATTTGAGAGTCATCGATGACAAATCATTTCCGTTTGCACTGGCTTACTTCACGGGGAGCAAAGAACATAACATCATCATGCGGCGACGCGCGATTGAGCGTGGCTTACGTTTGAGCGAGTACGGTTTATTTCGATCCAAAGAAGAGACCCGTGACATGGCTCTTTGTCTGGCATGCTGCACAGAGGAAGATATTTTCAAACATTTGGACCTAGACTACATCCCTCCGGAACTTCGAGAAGACTCAGGTGAATTCGAAGCAGCTGAAACTGGAAAAATACCCCGACTGGTCGAGTGGAGAGAAATGAGAGGATCCTTGCACAATCACTCTGATTGGAGCGATGGGCGTCAATCGCTGGCGCAATTAGTAGAGGATTGCCTTGAATTGGGATTCAGTTACTGGGCAGTCACAGATCATTCAAAATCATCATTCCAAGCTAACGGACTGCAGGCATCACGTCTGGAAAGACAAATAGAAGACATTAAGCAAATAAACCGTGAACTGAGCCTGGAGAACACCTCGTTTCAACTCCTTACGGGGACAGAAGTCGATGTAATGAGCGATGGATCACTTGATTTTGAAGATTCACTATTGGCCAAACTGGATGTGGTCGTTGCAAGCATTCATCAAGGATTCACCCAATCCAGAAATCAATTGACTCAACGATTGATCAAGGCTGCTGAAAACCCCACAGTGCACATGCTGGGTCATCTGAGCGGTCGTTTATTGCTTCAAAGGGAACCCTATGCGATTGATCATCAGTCGGTCATTGATGCCTGTGCCAGGACAGGCACATGGATTGAACTGAACGCCAGCCCCTATCGACTCGACATGGACTGGCGTTGGTGGAGATACGCCAAGGAAAAAGGGGTCAAGTGTGTCATCAATTGCGACGCTCACCATTTGGATCATGCAGGTTTTCTGCGTTTGGGCGCAGAACATGCACGCAAGGGTTGGCTGGAGAAAAGGGATATTATCAACACCTTGCCACTTGCTGACCTGAAAGTTGAATTGGCGAAAAAACGGAAATCCATTTCCTGAGCCTGTGTCTTTTTTCGATTAAAAATTCATCCCACGTGAAGCAGAGACTTAAACAGGAACATATCGGGTTCTTAGCCGTTTTTGCGGGTGCTGGATGCATTGGCTTGGCTCCAATTTGGGTCAGGCTAAGCGAGCTCGGTCCTGTTTCAACAGCATTTCACCGCCTGCTGCTTGCGCTCCCTATGCTTTGGCTCTGGGCAGCATGGGACACACAACCAAACAAAAGAGAAGAGAAGAATAAACCTGCACATACCTCGGTAAAGTGGTTTGCTCTCACGGGTTTTTTATTCGCACTCGACATGGCATTTTGGCATGAAGCCTTGCATCACACCACGGTGGCCAACGCCACCCTGCTCACCAATGCCGCTCCTATTTTTGTCACCATTGCAGCCAGGTTTTTGTTCAATGAACGCATCACTCGTTGGTTTATAGTTGGCATGATTTTAACGATGCTTGGTGCTGTTCTTTTAACGGGAGCAAGTCTGAGTATTTCAAAGGAGCAATTGTATGGAGATTTCATCGCCATATTAGCTGCCTTTTTTTATGGTGCGTACATGCTATCGTTGAAGCATCTGAGGGTAACAGTGCGGACAGCCCCCCTCATGGCACGTTCAGCGGTTTATAGTACCATTGCTTTGGGAATTTTTGCCCTGATACTTGGGGAGAAGATATTCCCATCCACAATCCATGGTTGGCTGGTCTTATTTGCCTTGGCGATGACAGGTCAGGTTCTGGGTCAGGGGTTGATTGCTTACGGATTTGCACACCTGCCAGCATCAATTTCCGCTTTGAGCCTTCTTTTCCAACCTCTCGTTGCAGCCATAGCTGCATGGGCTATTCTGCATGAATCGATGAGCTCCATGCAGATGTTTGGTGGAGTCATTATTCTTTCCGGGATTTTTCTGGCAAAACGGTCAGGCCGGGCTGCGTGAAATGACAACGCAGAATATCCTCATTGATATATCTTATTTTTTCCAAGGCGTATCAGGAAACTTCGAGGGCGTTTTATAAGTTTCGGTTTTGGGGGCAGCCATTTTCAGATCATCTTCCGCGTTTGATTCATTCCCTTTACTTGTTGTCGGGGCTTGAGCTCCGGAATCGGATCTCCAGGACGCGATTTTCGCCTGTAATCCATGATGCTCGGCCTTTTCCTTGTTTCCCATTTTGACATAAAACAAGGATAAGTTGGTGTGCACAAGGGCATCATGCGGGCGTATTTGTTCAGCTTGCAAACCCAGCTTGACGGATTCATTCAATTTCCCAAGACGGCAATATGCCATGCTCAATGCGGTTAAGGCATCGAATTGATCTGGGTATATTTTTAAAATGCCTTCAAGCAGGTCTACCGCTTTCTGATAGTCAGCTTGGCTGAAGGCAAACATGGCTTCATCCAATTCAGGAATGTCATTTGTCTCATCCATTAGGAGTCCAAACTAAATTAATCCCTTTGAACCTGCAAGTGCGCCACAAGATTTAAAATGAAAGTTAATACCTTCGAACACCGATTCATATCGAATATTCCGTGAAACATTCAATTGGAAATGCTAACGTGGAATCATGTCCGACGAAGAGACATTGAAAGCACTGAAAGAGGAAAACAAACAGATTAAATTGCTGTACCGTGTCAGCAATTTAATCCATCAATCTCTTGACCCAAAGACCGCGCTTAATGTCATCCTCCAGCAGGCCATTGAGTTGACGCACGCTCATTCCGCAAGTGTCTCACTGATCAATCCTACTTCAGGACTCCTGGAACTTGAGGCTGCTGTGGGTTTACCGGATGAGGCTTATGCTGATTTCAATCTTCCAATAAATCGAGGTATCACTGGTTGGGTTGCAAAGAAAGGCAAATCCGCATTGATCAACGATGTTCAGAAAGATCTCCGCTATGTTTCCATTTGGGCCGAGGTTCAATCAGAACTGGCTGTTCCCTTTGACATCAATGATCAAGTGCGGGGCGTTCTGAATGTGGATGCCACCCACAAGGATGCCTTTAACGAGAACGATCGGAAGATGCTCTCAAACCTCGCGATTCAGGCTGCCAAGGTGATTGAAAACACCTGGCTCTATGAACAAATCAGGTTCAAGGCTCAAATGTTTGAATCTCTCACCAAGGTTAACGAAACGATCCAGAACGCCTATGACCTCGAGGAAGCGCTTGAAGCCGTCACCAGAGAGGCTTGCCAGCTGATGTCGGCCCGCATGTGCTCGGTTCTCATGCTGGACGAAACAGGTGATTGGCTGGAGTTGACAGCCTCACATGGTGCAGGTGAGGCCTACAGGGCAAAACCTCGCTTGCACGTGGAGGAAAGTTTTGCTGGAACCGTAGTAAGACGCTGCCAACCGATTCAACTCAGGGACACACAAGGCTCACATCTGTATCACAATGCTGAACTTGCGAGGGAAGAGGGCCTTGTCAGCATGCTCAGTGTACCGCTGATGCTCGAGTCGGATCCCATGGGAGTACTGAATGTCTATACCGGAAAAACGCATAGCTTCTCAGATGAAGAAATTCACATTCTCAAGGCTTTCAGCAATGTGTCGGCAACAGCTATCCAAAGAGCAAGGTTGAACAAGGACATCAGAAGCATGGAAGAGGAATTGCGTCAGAGGGAAAAGTTATCAGCCCTCGGTTTGCTCGCAGCGGAGGTTGCCCATGAAATCCGCAATCCACTGACCGTGATGAAAATGGTTTATCACGCACTTAATCTCAATTTCCCTGAGGAGGACCCTCGCAATGAAGATGTGGAGCTGCTTGGCAAAAAAATGGATCAACTCAATACCATTGTTGAACGAATCCTTGACTTCGCACGCCATAACGAACCTGAGACTGCCCCTGTTAATTTGAACCCACTGGCGCGAAATCTTTACCTTTTGACTCGGCATAAGATGAAACAGCACCATATCGACTTCCAGATGGAATTAGCTGATCAACTTCCAAAAATCCAGGCAGATCCCGGGCAAATAGAGCAAGTACTCTTGAACATCGCATTGAATAGCATCGATGCCATGCCCAACGGAGGCACACTTCATTTATCAACAGCACACAGAAAATCCGGTAATGGAGAACACGTGGTCATTGCATTTCGAGATACCGGACTGGGAATGGATGAGCGTAAGATGAAACAATTCGATGGTTTGTTGCAAAGCAACAAACCCAAAGGTGCGGGCCTTGGATTGATGGTAGTCAATAAAATAGTCGAAGCACACGCTGGTATCGTTAAATTGATCTCAAAACCTGGACAGGGCACCCTGATCGAAATCATTCTACCACTAGTTCAGCCATCTGATACTCAGGGCCCAGAAGGTTAATACCTCAGCCGGAAATACTGTCAAAAACCAAACAATCCACCCTGTTCCTTTTCCGGCCTGCCCCTGGAGCTTGACCTATTCAATGACAAATTCATTGCAAAGGCCAGTGGGGCTGAAATAGATTTAGACTCTAATATTTGTTATGTTGACCAAAGATATTATTAATCCCGATTTGTTAAACCTGATTGCAAGGGTACGCCATACCAACACCATCGTCATTTCTGATGCTGCATTCCCTTATTGGCCAATGATTGAAACCGTTGACCTGACTCTGGTGAGGGGGATCCCAACCATCCCTCAAGTTCTTGACGCGCTGTTGCCAAATTGGAAATGTGGCGAAATATGGATGGCCAAGGAATTCGAGGAGAATAATACGGAAGGAAAACAACAAGAATTTGATACAGCATGCAGGGGAATCAAGCGTACCTTTGAACTTCACAATGATTTCAAAAAAAGAGTTCCGCAAGCCATTGGATTAATCAGGACTGGAGATACAACAGCATATGGCAACATGATTTTAGAATCAGTTTAAAGGAAGCAGGATGAAGATGGCTCTAATGCACAAGGAGTCATCTCAGTAGTCTTTCTTCATTGGAAGACCTTCAGGACTCAAGCATAGACTATCCTCTGGCTTTTTCCAAAAAGACCATCATCAGGATACCCATGAGCGACAATACTTCTTTGTCCTGATGGGCGTCGGAAAGTTTGTCAATATCGAAAACGGCTCCGAAAAGGCTGGGAGTTTTCCTGATACGGAAAAGTTCAACTCCCTCTGAATTCGTCAAAAGGTAGGAAGGGTTGAGAAAATAGTTACAGAACAGACCGACCAGGGGAATTCCTCCAACTAAGGCATCTGCCAGCTTGGCGAAAGGTTTTTCTTCTCTGATGCTGGCAAAAGGAGTGTTGGCATCATGGTTTAGATGATAAGTAGCCTTCCATATGGACTTAAGTCCCTCGCGCTTGATCACCCCAAAAACCGCACCTTCCTCATTCAAGAATTGATAAGCCGCACTAAAATCAATCACTCGGTCGGCTTTGATAAGACAGAGCCTTTCCTCACGGCTCTTGTCACGGAACACTTCCAACTCCTCTTTCAATTTGAACATTTTCTGACGCGCATATGCGATGGGCTCGCCTGCTGCGTCAATAAGGTGTGCTTGCTTGGCCAGTGCGATTTTCTTGAAGTTCAGTCTAATAGGATATTTCATGTTTGGAGATGAAAAATTAGTTTACTCGTGTCACTTTTCCGCTCAAAGCTCAAACCTGCAAACGGTGAGGCGTCTATTCTGGGTATTGGAACCACCATACAAAACAAAACGACTTGTTCAATCTTAAAGAATTCGCGAGTTCGCTCTTTTAGGTATTGAAGCTTGATCTGCGTTTCAAGATGAAGTTTTCAATAAAAAATTGTCAGCGAACAGCCATCCAGATTATCCAATCCATTATTGTGAAAACGTTGATCAGAGAAAAGTGGACCCCCATGGCAGTGAAAACAATCCGCGCCAAAGCATTTGGAGCGTGGCTCATATTCGGTCATGAACAATTTCAAGCCCCGTTTTTCCTTAGCCGTCAATGCTGCTTGCCCAATCAATGATTGGTCGAATTTTGAATCAAAAGACAGCTTGGTCAGCAGAAAGTTTTCAATCGCCAACCCTACCCGTTCGGGAGAAATTTCAGGGGAGTTGTAAGCTGCTTCGAAAGCATTCTGATAAAACGGAGATTGTTTCAATTTATCAAGCATTTGCTCCAAGGATTGATTCATTTCGTTTTCATCCTGAATTGGGTGTAGTGCCTGATCTCTGAGCGAAGGGGACCGCCCATCCCAAAAGAAACTCGACTTCCATGCTAGATTAAACAAAGGCACGGCGTTGCGTCTCCCCAATCGCCCGTCAATGCCACTACTGTAGGCTACGCCATCCCCCATGGCGTTTGCCGGCTGGTGACAATGACTGCAAGCAATCGTTCTGTCCAACGACAGACTCTTGTCATTGAAAAGTTTTTCTCCCAGAGCAACCCTCTCCTCGATCAATGGATTGTCTGCTGGTAATGGTGGCATAGGAAAATTTCGACTCAGTAGCAATCGATAGGGCGTGAATGAGCGAGGCAAGTCTCGGGATCACAGCACCACAGAGCTGTTCCTTCAAGCTGGGAAGAATCATTGCCGCATGGAATGTGTCGCTTAATGACGGACATTTGATCTACCTGTTTGGTAGATCAAAGTTAGTTCTCGCTATTGACCACAGTTACTTTTGCAAGATAGATCGAGGTTTTGCCCTCGTGACTACTGTAATAACTCACCCAAAGGATATTTTCCCGCCAGACAAGGCCTGCATAGCTTGAATCTCCACCACTGGGAAGTTTTAGTTTGGGGGCATATGAGGATTTGAGCGGATCGATAAGCCCCAGTTCTGTCCACTGGGAACCCCAGCCTCCATCCGGTCCCTCAGCGTAACGCCTGACAACAGTAAGCAGTTGACCATCAGGAAGGCGAATTAAAGAAGGCCCTCCCATCTTGATGCCAAGTGAGTGCCAGGCCCATTCTTTGTAGGGTGGTCTTGAAGTTCCAAGAAGTGCTGAGGAAGCATGATGTTCTGCATGATCACGTCTCAGAAGCATGTGAATGGTTCCATCAGGATCGAAGACCAGCGCATGTTCATTGCCTCGATCACTTGGAGGACGTGGATCATCTTGCAAGGTGCTGTAATGAATCCCATCGAGTGTGCGGTAGAAACGGGTCCGGTCGTGATTGCCCCACTGATAGCCGAGGGCGTAACCTGTCTGATCGAACCATGAAGTCTGCCAGAGCCAGTAGCCTTTGTCCGCAACACGATGAGGACCCTCCCATTGCATGCCATCCGTGCTCGTGAAAGTAACGGATTGATTATTTCTGACGTTCGCTTGGTCATGATCAACATCATACTCGCATGAGTTGAGCAGAAGGCGTCCATCAGGCATCACGGACAGCTTGGCGTCGCGCAGGTCCAGCCCTGGACTTTCCAGCAATGCAGCCGATGCCCAGTGTTCACCATCCTTTGAATGAATGACCCTGATTTTGCCATGATCACCTGCCCCCGCATGTCCGCTTCCTTCACGAAAAGAACAAAACCATTGGCCCTTGAAATACTCCAAGTCCGTGAACGCGTTGTGCTGAGCGTGATCCCAAATCCTGCTGACGGAAAGCAGCTTGAATTCAGTCGCCTGAGCGATCGAGAAAGAGCTGACAATGATGGCTAACCCGATTCTGTAGAGCGTGAGCAAGGACATAGGTAGATACTATTGTTTTCATTTTTTGAGGCAACTTGGAAATGTGATCGATTGTGATTCACTGCATTTCTATTACCTGAACGTTCGTTAGGACATTCTTTCGAATGGCTCTTGCATGTTTACATGCACTGTATGATGGGTAAGGCAACTGTTTAAAGTATCTTCAATGGACTCAAACCAAGCGCCTAGCCGTGCTTCAAGCCCCAAACTGACGTCGGTGTTAGTGAAGTCGTCCCACACCGAACTGATCCCCATTTGCGACTCCCTTTCCTTCTTTCTTGAAAATTTCCACCATTTTTTCGCTGGATACGGTATTGTGATGCTCATCTTTCAGTAGATAAAGAACCTCCCGCCGCCTTGCATGAATCACCTCACCGCTTGAAGGATAAGCGTATTGCCCGTCCATGCTGAAGGTCACCCATCCGGGCATGTCACTCAAAGGAATGGTTGTTTGTTGCTGGTAGGGAGGTTGTGCACTGAAGATGTGCATGCGCATATTGTGCCCATCACAGACCCATATTTCTTTTTCGTCAGGAGTCAACCCTATGCCGTGACTTGGGTTACCATGACGCCTCACAGGTCCTTTGTCCCAACCTAAAACTTTCACACTGGCCAGTTTTTCTCCTGATTTCAAATCCCCCACCTCGAAGCCAAGTAATTCGTTGACTGTAACGAAAACCCTTGTTTCGGAACTGTCGATTGTAAAAGGCCGCACACCTGCACTGAAAGGACCAATCTTCCGGTCAACAGTGTGTGTTTTTGTATCGGCAACATGGAGGAAGGGGGATGCAATATCTGCCATGTAAGCCCATTGTCCGGAGCTCCCATAGATAGTGTTGTGAGCTCTTGCGTGAACCTTTATTTTGGCGATGATCTCACCCGATTCACATTGAACGACGTTCCAGAAATCTTTTTCCAACGAGGGAAGGTACATGATTTTACCATCTGGAGAAATCGCCATTCGATCACATCCCCCTGCATAAGGCACTTCCCACAGCAATTTTTCAGTTTCCAAATCGATGCGCTGTAAAGAATAGAGTGTCGAAATATAGATACTGTTGAGCTGTTGACTGACGGCAACGCCTTTCACATTGGCCGGACGTCCATCCGGATGATACCCCTTGGTTGGAATGCGTTTTACGAATTGATGATTGTTATCGATATCAAAAACGACCAGACCATGACCACCATACCCAAGGTAATCCCGTATCCCCGGCGTTGCCACGTATAAAAAATGCCCATTCAATCCTTGATCGTCACCTTGGGTTGTGGCGGTTTGAACCTGAGCAGTGGCGGCAATGGATCCGAGAGCAAGATGGATCGATAAAAGTAAATAGAGAGAGCAGTGAGCAGCAGTTGATTTCATGGTTTTTTGAATGAATCGAGTCAATAAATTGCTTATGATTTTGATATCTCACCTGGAGGAAGGCCCCATAAGTTCAACCATGGATTCTACGAAACCCTTACCAATTTGGGCCATGATTTTTGCGGAACCCAGATAATGGTATTCCTGATTGGAAACTCCCTTCTCCATGGTTTCCAGTTCACGACTTGTAAACATCTCTGCACGCAACTTCTCCCGCATGGATTGTTGTTCTTTTTTTTGCAGATTGCCATTGGAGACGAGCTGTTTCATTTTCCGGTTTAATTCAGCATCTCTGGCTCTTAAGGCCGTCAGTTCCATATCCCAGTAGTTTTCAGTCAGAACACTTGAAACGTTGCCCTCAAACTCTGGCCAATTGGCTGGAGCTGCCATGGCAGAACGAAAATATTGATGAATCCCTGCATAACGTTTTTGTGCGGCTCCATAGCGTTCAACCGGACCCCCCACTCCAATCACACCTATGACAAAAGGCAAATCAGGCGTAGAAAGATCCCTTCGAACATCCCTGATAAAATGCCCCAGCACATCGCTGTAATGATCATATCCACCGGGTTGATCTCTTCCGGGGTAAACACCGCGGTCAACCATATCATTCCAGCCCTGAAACCAGACCATTCCAGCAAGCTCGTATCCGCATTGCTCATTGTAACCTGGATAAACATCCTTGATATCTTGCAGCACACTCTTCACGTGCCCGATCATCAAACGATAATGGAGACCGGTCACGCGTGCCCTCTCGGCCTTGATCTGCTTGAGATCCTTTCCCTGTTTTGCAAACCCCTCTTTTTGTTGTTCGGTAAACAAATACGGACCGGCAGTTGGGGATCTGAAGTCAGTATGCAAACTCTTGCCACCCCATGCCGTCTTGATAATCAGGATCGGCTCTTCCAAATGTTTTTGCATGTAGATCCCAAAGGTGTATTCGGGACCTATTTTATCTTCACTCGCTCCAAATCCAACACTCAATCGGCCTTGTTTGACTCCGCTGTTTGAGAGGTAGGATATCCAAACCTTGTCACATGTCTTGGGTTGTTTTTCTTCATCCTGCATCTCCCTCAAGAGTGGCGATGTCTCTGGATCCATTCCAATATGTTCAAAGGTACGAATATGAGCATGCCCCTGCATGTTGGACTGGCCCACTAGAAGAAAGACTTTCAACGGGGTTGCATCCTTGGCCAAACAGCGATCAAAACAAGTCGTGATACCTGAAACCATAAAGAAGCCGAAAAGACAGTACACTATAGATCTCTTCTTGAGGATTTGCCTGATGAAAAGCGAGCGCCTGTTGAATCCTGATAAGTTGAGAGTATGCATCATTTCATGGTCAATGCGAATTTGAGTGTGAGGCACAATCATAGCCAAAAGATCATTCCCGAGGCAACAAAAGTTGCTTTCCAAATTGCTTACCTTTCCAGTCGCAACAACCCTGGAATAAATCAATCAACACCTGGAGAGTTCAAGAATTCAGTTTTATCCCAGCCATGGAATCAGAATCAAACCCGCATCCATTTGCTTCACAGACAGCCCGCTTCCTCGCCCTTTAGGACTTGTCCTGAAGGGGCTTTTTTTGCAGCATGTAGACATTCCAATCAAACTATGAAATCTCCGATTTGTTACCTAACGCTTGCCGCTCTTGCTTTGACTCCTCTGATTCAGGCGGCGACGCCAATGAAGGCTCTGATCATTGACGGACAAAACAACCATGGCATGTGGCCTAAAACCACAGTCATGATGAAAAAGTATCTTGAAGAGTCAGGTTTATTCACAGTCGATGTCAAAAGGACTGCCTATACTTGGAATGGCGATGATTTAATCCCAAAATTCCCAGTAAAATTAGACATCGAGACCACTGCCCTCAAAAAACCAAAACCCGATCCTGATTATGCACCTGATTTTTCAGCCTATGACCTTGTCCTATCCAATTTCGGTTGGAATGCTGCTCCTTGGCCTGAGCAAACAAAAAAAGGTCTTGAGAATTTTGTGAGTCAGGGAGGCGGACTGGTCATCGTCCATGCCGCAGATAATTCCTTTGCCGAATGGGATGCCTACAACCGCATGATTGGACTTGGAGGATGGGGTGGTCGCGATGAATCTTCTGGTCCCTATGTGTATTATGACGATCACGGTCACCTTGTTCGGGATACTTCAAAGGGAAGAGGCGGGTCTCACGGCAAACAGCATGAATATCTGATCGAAGCGCGGGACGCGACGCATCCAATTATCAAGGGTTTACCGAAAAAATGGCTGCATGCAAAGGATGAGCTTTACGACCAACTCCGGGGGCCAGCCGAAAAAATGCATGTTCTTGCAACAGCATTTGCGGACAAATCAACAGGAGGAAGCGGTCGACATGAACCTATCTTGATGACCATTCAGTTTGGTAGCGGACGCGTCTTTCATACTCCAATGGGTCATGCTGATTACTCGATGGAATGCGTTGGTTTTATCACCACACTCGTCAGAGGCTCTGAATGGGCTGCGACGGGAAAAGTGAGTCAGACAAAAGTGCCTGCAGATTTCCCCACCGCCACTGAGGTTAAGAAAAGAAAATTTGATTGATCAGAGTGACAGCTATCATTGGTGCGATTTAAAACAAAAAGCCCGGCTACTTGCCGGGCTTTTTGTTTTTTATGATTTTTGACTGAACGGGCCAGCCCATTCAGTTTAATTTAACTGAACAAGCTCGTTACCGCTTTGGATTTGACCAATTCGCGAGGTTGATTGAGATGGTTGTAAACGATGGTTTCCGGGTCAATGCCGAAGCTGTGATAAATGGATGCAAGTAGCTCACCCGGGTGGACTGGATCTACCAGTGGTGCCGATCCCGTTTTATCCGATTCACCGTGAACATAACCGCGTTTGGCCCCACCTCCAGCAACACAGGCCGTGTAGCAATATGGCCAATGGTCACGACCATCATCACTGTTACTGTTACCTGAAGTACTGACGCCTCTTTGAGGACTGCGACCGAACTCGCCAACGGCAACCACAAGTGTTTCTTCAAGCATCCCACGCTGGTCCAGATCGGCAATCAGTGCGGATAAACCACCATCCAGCATGGGAGCGGATTGATTTTTCATACGTTCACTCAGATTGACGTGTACATCCCATGAGTGATTGTCGGAGTTGGCTACTTTGGGCCATATCACCTCTACTACGCGGGTTCCAGCTTCGACCAAACGACGGGCTAACAGACAGCTCTGCCCAAAGGTATTGCGACCATACCAATCACGGGTGGCAATAGATTCCTGCTCAAGATCAAAGGCATCACGCGTTTTGCCTGAAACAATTAAATTCAACGCACGGCTGTAATAATCATTTAAATTATAACTGGAGACCGCTTTTTCTATTTCAGGCATGGCTGCATTGATCGAATCCCTTAATTGAGCCCGACGCTGCAAACGCAAGGCAAAGACATCAGGACGCATTTCCAGATCATCCACCTTGACGTTGTTCATTTTCCCCATGTTCATGTCATCCCCTTCAGGATACAGATAATAGGGATCGAAACCCTTGCCAAGAAAGCCGGCCGTACCGCCCTTGCCTACAACATTGCTTTCCTGCAATGGCCGCGGAAGCATGACGAACGGCAATACCGGATCAGACGATGGTTTGAGCCGAATGATATTGGAACCAAAGTTAGGGAAATCCTTGGGGCTCGGTGGTTCCAATTGACCGGATGGACTCACTTTATCAGTCGTGTAGCCGGTCATCATCTGATAGATGGCAGCGGTATGGTTGAATAAACCATTGGGAGTATAACTCATTGACCGGATCATGGTCATTTTGTCATTAATTTTCGCCAGCTTGGGAAGCACCTCGGTAAAATGTACGCCGGGTATTTTGGTCGGAATCGTCTTGAATACACTCCTTACATTGTCAGGCACATTGATTTTGGGATCCCATAAATCAAGATGACTGGGGCCACCCTGCAGGTAAACCATGATAATGCTTTTTGCTCGCCCCCAACCAGGACCACCTTGGTGGGATGAGCCGCTGGCGTGCGCCTGCATTTTGAGCATGGAACCAAGGGAGAGACCAAGCAAACCTGAGCCTCCGACCTTTAAAAGGTCACGTCGTGTCAATTTCATGCCCCCATCACAGAGATCCGAATTCATGCCTCCAGGTACGGTAATCATAGGTCTTGTTTTTTTGTTATGCTGAACGTGTTAGTGATTGAATAAGAAAGATGGATTATTGATCAATGCCCAGGCAACATCCTGCGCCGCAGTAAGACGTGTATTCTTAATTTGTTGAGAACTCAGGTCAAAAGCTCTCCTTAACTGTTTCAAAGTCGTATCCATGGGCAAGGGCTGACTGACAAGTTCCAAGCGAGCCTTTAGCTTTGTCACCTGCGGATCTTCAGGGCGAGGTTTCTTAGCCATTTCCAATGCTTTTTTGAGCTGAAGCAACTGTTTATCTCTCCCCTCGAAGAATGCTTTCAAGGACTGCTGCTGCCCATCACTGCGCTCGTCGGCATTCAGTGCCAAAATTGAGTCGATGGATAGAGGAATACCCAGGTCGATTTCACCTTCATCACTGGTAATCGATAATCGAAACCGTCCAATCGCGTATTTATCGCCTTGATAGTGTTGGGTTAATTTAATCTCTATATGGTAAGATTCATCAGAAACGATCGGATCATTCAGTTCAAAAAGAGCACTGTGATATTGTCCCAATTGAGGCGAAACTGCCCAACCATTGTTCCCACTCTTGTTACCATCGATGGCATTTTTGACTGGGAAGTTTTGCTGACTGAAATCGGCCTGCGGCTTGTGCAATTTGATTTTTTTCCATGTATCCGGATCGGAGTCCGGAGCCCATCGAACCTCAATTTCCGTGAGCACGAAGTTTCCGTCATCTGCTCTTCCTGGTCCATTCTTGGGCAAGGTATCATGAATCAATGCTTCAAGCCGGATGGCCCTCAATGCCTCACCACCTGCTTTTCCTAGCACCACATATTCTGTTTTACCCAGCTTTCCTTCAGCTTGGATGACAGAATCCCGCTGCAAGACAAGCTTTGTGTCATTGGATGCGGAAACAGACCTGATATCCATTGCTTCCCATGAAGTGCCGGTTTCCGCTGACTGACTCCAATGAACGAACCGCTCATCAAAAGTAGCTTCATGATCAGCAAGCGCCTTTTCGTTTTGCTGAACACTTTTTTCCTGTTCTGCGTCCAATTCAGCTTCCTTCGCTGCAATCGTTTCGAGATAAGCATTCAAGTCTGCCTCAGCATTGGCGACTCGTTTTTGATGTTCCAATTCAATTCGTTTCTGAATGGGAGCGTAATCACGTTCATAAGACGCCAACTGACTCTCAATGTCTTCGTGGTGTTTTTCAAATCAGATTGAATGCGAGCAGATTCTGCTCAACCTCGGCAGGTCTGGGAGCACGGTTTAGAATCCTCCAGTACAATTCGTCAATCACCTTGGTGTCATCTGATTGTTTCTTGATCAGATCTGCAATCGCATTGGCAGAGTCAGGAAATTGCCTGATCGACGGTAGGACCGCTCACCAGCGAAAGAATAGAGCCAAGCTGCAGTTCACTCGAACGTTCGCATTCACAGGCACTCTCTCGGACAGGACGTCCGAGATTAGCAAGGAACCCATCGGCTAATTTCACGCCAACATCTGGAAGCTGAACAGCTCGCGTACCGCGTGGCACTCCGGGAAATTCCGGCGCGGACCCAGTCACAAAGTAGATGGAATCATGAAGTACTTCAGCCGGCAAACGCTTCGGAGTTGCAATGTGAGAAATTGATTTTGATCGTCTTCATTCCATTCATTGGTCTCGATGGACAATTGATACACTCTTGATTTACAGATCGTTCGAATCAGGTGGCGCGCATCAAAGCCACTCTCGACAAAATCCTGAGTCAGCCACTCCAACAACTCTGGGTTGGAGGGAGGATTCCCTGCCCGAATGTCATCAAGCGGTTCAATCAGGCCCATTCCCATGAGATATCCCCAGACTCTGTTGACATAGCTTTTTGCAAAATAAGCATTATCCGGACTCGTCATCCAGGAGGCCAATTCATTACGGCGTGTCCCCTCTTTCTCATTACCATCAAAGTCAGCCTCATAAGGGAAAGATGGGACAGCTGATTTACCGGTCCGCAGATGAGTAACTTCACCCTCGTCTTTTTCATACACGATTTCATACAGTGGCTTACGCCCTTCGACCGCTGTGCCTCCGATATACTTATCTTTGCTGGTTGGGTCTGCTTTGAATGAAACACGCGCAAAATAAGCTGACATTTCGTAATATTGATCCTGAGTCCAACGTTCGAATGGGTGATCATGGCATTTATTGCAGTTAAAACGAG
>CALSPN010000024.1 GCA_943788245.1 uncultured Verrucomicrobiae bacterium
CTGTTCAGTGATACTGACGGTGATCTGAGACTCAAGAGGCGATAGCAGACGAGGATTGTCTATCAATGCCTGAAGCCGTATGTTACTGACAATCACACCCGGGTCTACAAGCCCGAATGAGTCCAGGCAATGTCCCGGATTCTCATGATTGCCATGAAAAAAAAAGTATCAGTCTCAACTCATAATGGATTTCTAGGATTCGTAGAACGAACCGGTAATCGACTTCCGGATCCGGTGTTCATATTTGCCTTTCTGATTGGGATTTTGCTGGTGATCTCCGTGCTCTGCGAATGGGGGGGCGTTTCCGCTGCCCATCCGACCAAACTGACGGAAGATGGCTCTGCGCCGTTGGTCCTGACTGCAAAGAGTCTGTTTTCGGCGGAGAATATTCAAAAGATCTGGGTGGAAATGCCCAAGACATTCACGCATTTCCACCCTCTCGGCTACGTTTTGGTAGTGATGCTGGGTGCCGGAGTCGCGGAACGATCCGGGCTTTTCGCGAGCGGAATCAAATCCGCGATGCGTCATGCGCCCAAGGGGCTCCTCACCCCAACCGTTGCTCTGGTTGCCATGCTTTCAAACCATGCTGCTGATGCCGGCTACGTTGTGGTGATTCCACTGGCCGCCATCATTTTTGCCGCTGCCGGGCGACACCCGCTTGCCGGGATAGCTGCAGCTTTTGCCGGGGTCTCCGGTGGATTTTCGGCCAATTTCACCCCGGGGCAGCTTGATGCCCTGTTGTTTGGCATCACTGAGGCGGCAGTCGAGGGCGCACAGCTTGAATCGGGCTGGTCGATGAACATTGCTGGCAACTGGTTCTTCATCGCGGCCTTGTTGGTGATCTACCTGCCGGTGATCTGGTATGTCACCGACAAAGTCATCGAGCCTCCGCTTGGTAAGTGGATCCCGGGCGGGGCGCACAAGGAATCCTTCGGCAAGGAGGATAAACCCCTGACCGAGGGGCAGATGAAAGGTCTGCGTCGAGCGGGTCTCGCCGTTCTCGGCGTCGCGTTGCTTTGGCTGGGAATGACTTTTGGTCCAGGTACTCCTTTGTTGAATGATGGTCCGGGCACAGAAGGCCAAGCCTGGTATGTCACTGCAACCCCGTTTTTCAAATCTCTCGTTGGTGGATTCATGATTCTCTTTCTGGCTGCGGGCTGGTGCTATGGATCGGCAGCTGGTACCATCAAATCGAGTGATGATCTGGTCCGCATGATGACGGATTCGATGAAGGACATGGGGTATTACCTTGTCCTATCTTTTGCGGCAGCGCATTTCGTGGCGATGTTCAATTGGTCGAATCTCGGTATGATTTCCGCTGTGCATGGAGCCGGAGCGATCAAGTCGAGCGGCCTACCATTGCCCGTCGTTCTGGGATTGATTGTGTTGTTTTCGGCCGTGCTGAATTTGTTTGTAGGCTCTGCGAGCGCAAAGTGGGCCTTGCTCGCACCGGTCCTGGTCCCCATGCTCATGCTGTTGGGCGTCAGCCCGGAGGGCGCAACCGCCGCCTATCGGGTGGGGGACAGCGCAACCAATATCATTTCGCCCCTCATGGTGTATTTCCCGCTTGTCTTGATCTTTGCCCGGCGCTGGCAGGGGGGTTTTGGAATCGGATCACTGACCGCGATGATGATTCCTTATTCGATCTGGATGTTGATCACCGGTGTAGTTCTGATGATTCTCTGGATCGTGCTTGGGATCCACCTTGGCCCTGGTGCTCCTATTGGAATCCAACTTCCGTGATGAACTTTTCGGGATGATGCTAGATTGAAGGCGCCCTGTTGATTCACAGACACGCTGGTTTTGCTTCTGTAATCAGAAGAGACATGTTCCAATCATATTGAAATTCCTGTTCATGAATTCTTCATGAGATCAATTGCTGGAGACTGTCATTATCCCAGACGGCATCCACTAGCATACGTCTTGAAATTGAAGTTTGAATGAATCATACATAATTTGCTAAACTTTGAAGAAACCCAAGGAAAACTAACTGACTCGTGTAACAGAAGTTCATGCATCTCAAAATTAAAAGCGTTCATTGGCTCATGAATATCGTATGCACCACATTATGCTGGATTGCTACTTATTCAGGCAAAGCAAACGGTTTTTCCGAGGGGCAAGTTCGGTATTTCGAATCCAAGATACGCCCCTTGTTGATTGATCGCTGCTACGATTGTCATAGTGCGGCATCGCAACGTCAGGAGGCTGGCCTTCGCTTGGATTCAAGGGATCATCTTATCGAGGGGGGTAAATCCGGGGCAGCTCTTGTCCCCGGAGCGCCCGAAGAAAGCCTCTTGCTGCAGATCTTTTCAGCCAGTTCTGAAAGGGAAGTGCATCCTGCAATTTTCCCAGCACTAACTGGTCAGGAGATGGCCTTGCTGCGCCGTTGGATTGAAGACGAGGCAGCATGGCCTACGACCAAGAAGCGTAAGCGTGCAACAGGTGCTTATGACTGGGAACAGGAAAAACGCCATTGGGCTTATCGCCCCATCGAAAAGCCGGAGTCGCCCTTACCGCCCAATTCTTCGTTTCGTATAAAGAACCCGATTGATTTGTTCGTGGTCGCGCGTCTGGATCAGGCGGGATTACCTCAGGCTGAACCTGCGAGGGCAGAGATATTTGTCCGACGAGCCTTTCTAGACTTGATTGGATTGCCGCCATCTGCTTCCGAATTAGCTCATTGGAGTGAACAGCTGGAGAACGGGCCAAAAGCATCTTTGGACGACGGCGCGGTGGCAAGAATGATTGACGCGTTATTAGCCCGTCCGCAATACGGTGAACGTTGGGCGCGCCACTGGCTTGACGTAGCCAGATATAGCGAAATTGGAGGTTGGACACAGGACGGAAGATCGAATCCCATGGGGTTCCATTATCGAGATTGGGTGATCAGAGCCTTCAATGAAGACATGCCATTTTCAGCATTTATTCGTCATCAAATAGCAGGTGATCATCTGGATTCCAGGGCTGCCGTTGGCACTGGCTTTCTCGCCTTGGGCCCCAATTATACGTCGGATGGAGGCGATCCGGAAAGCATTGCGCAAGCCAAAGGTGAAACCCTTGATGATCGAGTGGATACATTCTCAAGGGGCTTGCTTGGATTGACCGTTTCTTGCTCGCGTTGTCATGATCACAAATTCGATGCCATTCCAATTGAGGATTACTATTCCATAGCGGGGGTGTTCAACAATACGAGGGAAGGGGAGACTCCACTGGTGGATGCATCCTCAGTGCGCGCCTTCGAAGAGGGGCAGAAACGCATCCGTGAATTTGACGCTCGACTCAAGGAGCGGCGCAAGGCTGCAAAAGGCCTCGAAGGCCCTGCAGGCGAAAAAGCAAAAGATGAAATCACGGAGATGGAAGAGGCGTTCAAACGTGTGAAGGCAGAGGCTCCAGCCAAATACGCATACGCCCATACCTTGCACGACACCGACGACAAGGATATGCATGTGGCCTTGCGGGGGAACCTACTCAAGAAAGGAGATCTGGCGCCAAGGCGCTTCCTTCGCATTCTTGCCGGTGAAGATCGTCAACATTTCGACCGAGGAAGCGGTCGCGCTCAACTGGCTGAAGCGGTTGCTGATCTTTCGAATCCACTTTCAAATCGTGTTTTTGTGAACCGTGTGTGGATGCATCATTTTGGACGCGCTCTTGTAAGAACACCTGACAACTTTGGGAAACTGGGACAAAAACCTACGCATCCCATGCTTCTGGACTGGGTAGCAGCGCATTTTGTCGAGTCCGGCGGTTCGCTCAAACAATTGCACCGTCTGATCATGACTTCAGCCACTTATCGGTCCAGCAGTCGATTCGTCGAACTTTGTTTCAGCGTGGATGCGGATAACCGGCTTTTATGGCGCATGGATCCCCGGCGAATGGACGTGGAAACCTGGAGGGATTCTTTACTCACGGTGACGGGAGAACTGGATCTCATTCAAGGGGGGCCATCGGTGAACAATATTGCTTCGAGCCATCGACGCACACTTTACGCCAGGATCAGTCGTAACGATCCCACTGAATCTGATAAATTCCTCAGATTATTCGATTTTCCCAATTCCTCGAGGTACGGCCGCGAAACGCACGCGCAATGTGATTCCTCAGCAATACTTGTTCATGCTCAACAGTCCATTCATGGTGGATCGAGCCAAGGCCCTGACCAAGCGTGTGGAAGCGGATTTCGAAAAAAATACAGGTAGTGTTGATGCCGTTTACAGGCTTATCCACGGCAGGTCTCCGAGTGAAGAGGAAACCCGGGCTGCCGAGACTTTCTTGGATCAGTCCGATGGCAATCAGTCTGATCTGTCTCCCTGGGAGTTGTATTGTCAGGCGTTGCTTGCATCCAATGAATTCATGTATATCCGATGATCTTTTGAAAAGAACTGTCCTATGAACTTACATCATGATCTTTACAACGGTCTCACTCGACGAGAAGCACTGCATCGCCTGGGAGCTGGTTTTGGGGGGCTGGGGCTGGCGCAAATGATAGGGGCCACCAATGGGAAAACCGAAGTGGCACGATCTCCATTGGAACCCAAAGCGCCTCATTTCGCTCCCAAGGCCAAACATGTGATTCAGCTATTCATGCCCGGGGGGCCTTCTCAGGTGGATACTTTTGATTACAAACCCTTAATTGCAAAGCATGCCGGAGAACGCCCCGACATTGTCAATCGAAAGACACTTCGCAATACCAAGAATGGACTGCTGCCTTCGCCGTTCGCGTTCAATCAACATGGCCGCTGCGGAAAATGGGTCAGTGAGATCTTTCCCCGCACCGCCGAGTGTGTGGATGACTTATGTTTTATTCATTCCATGCATACGGATATTCCCTGAGCATGCGGGTGCGATGATGATGTTTAATCTGGGACACCTTCAACCGAGTCGGCCCAGTCTTGGTTCCTGGCTCTGCTACGGGCTGGGAAGCGAAAATCAGGAACTACCGGGCCTGGTAGCCATGAGTCCTCGCGCCAAACCCCGCGGTAAAGCCGCACACTGGGGGAATTCTTTTTTACCGGGGGCCTACTCGGGGGTTTATGCCAACATCGCGGAAATGACACCTGACCGCATCCTCAACCACTTGAAAAATCCGCATCTTTCAAGGAGTGAACAGAGGCGTCAGGCAGATTTATTAAGCCAGTTGAACCACCTGGACCTCCAGAGGCAGGTGCAGGATCAGCAACTGGATTCCAGCATTCAGGCCATGGAGATGGCGTTTCAGATGCAGTTTGCGGTTCCCGACGTGTTCGATACCACCAGAGAAACCTCCGCAACCAAGGATCTCTATGGGGAATCCGAGTTTGCAAAAGGATGTCTGATCGCCAGACGTTTAGTGGAAAGGGGGGTGAGAATGGTACAGATTTCGCATTCGATTGATGGCTATGACATTGCCTGGGATACCGGACATGGAAATATCCACCACCACCGTGACTTGGCGAATAAATGTGATCAAGGGATCGCTGCTTTGATCCGCGATCTCAAGCATCGAGGTTTGCTTGATGAAACTCTGGTGATCTGGGGAGGTGAATTTGGGCGAGCGCCAACGTCTGAAGGAACCAAGGGCCGCGACCATGACCATTATGGATTTACCGTCTGGATGGCTGGAGGCGGCGTTAAACCAGGATTCCACATATGGTGCGACGGATGAATTTGGCTGTTCCGCTGCAGATAACCCAGTGCATGTGCATGACCTGCACGCCACCATTCTGCATCTCATGGGGGCTGGATCACGAAAAAACTGACTTACCGCTATTCTGGACGTGACTATCGTTTAACGGATGTGCATGGCCATGTCCTGCACGACATCATTGCCTAGAACCTTTTGTCGGTCGTTGACGTAAGTTTTGGGAGCAGTCTTGTGCCAGGCAAAGGGCTTGCATGTGCCGATCCATCGCTCCGCTTTGAACTCTGCGGGGATCTTCGGTATTCAACGAGCTGCTTTGGGCTCACGCGCTATTGCGAGCCCTTGTGGATTTGAGGGAAGCAAGTGGGGCAGCGCACAGCGCCTCATTCTGTTTTAATATGATCCAATATTTTGAGTTCAATATCCTTGAAATGTACGATCATATCAGGGTCATGCAGTTGAAACTGAATCATGCCTGACTTGAGTCTGCGGCTTTCCGGAAGGTGTTCCTCAAATTGTGCAGCAGGTTTCCCATTGATGGAGAATTGAAATTGGTTTCCGCGAACGATCACATGAACAGTATTCCAATCGTTTTTCTTGATGTCCCTCCACCTGAACGGCACCTTTGAGAGATGAAATAGCAGGGGAATCATCTTCCCTGATGATCAGCTTATCACCTCGAAAGCATCGGTGCTCGATGCGTCCAGGTGTATGGAAATCCCAAGCTCCAAGCACCTTGCCACCGATCCCTGCATGGCCAAGGTCCACATGATATGCTTGATAATCGCGTTTGCCAGTGGGGTCTTTTACTGCTCGGATGTTGACTCCACTGTTTCCCTCACCCGGAAACCGATACGAAAACTTCAGTTCGAAATCGGCAATATCACGGTTGCCGTCATAGATGAGATAACAGCGCCCCTTTTTACCTTCACCAACGATATAATCATCACGAACATACCATGCCTCCGAGGCCTGTGGGAAACTTGGAGGACCAACCCTCCAGTGTTTTGCCGTTGAAGATTCGCAAAAACTCGCCTTCTGAAGCGTTCGCGTTTGTTTGATCAACGTTGAAGTAGAATAACGTCCATACGAGGATCATCCAGTGGAGTTTCATCGTCAATCCTGTGGATTGCTGGGTTTGCCCTTGCTGGGGAGTGGCCTAAATTGAGATGCATCATTGGGTTCCTAGTTGTGTCAGGTAATGTACGAGATGGGCAAGTTCCTTTTCGCTGAGATCATCGGTGAGACCTTGCGGCATCAAACTCCTGAGTTTTTTTGATGTACGGATTTCTTCTTGATGGATTTGGATGAGTTTGGTGGAAAACAGTGTCTTGTAAAACGAGTAACCCCTGTTCTGGACGTTGAAAGCGCGGTTCGATCGTATCCTATGAAGATACGATCGTCCTTGGTGTTTATTTCAACCGGTGTGTAACCTTCCTTGATCTGGCGCTCAGGCCAGAGAAGTTCTTCGATGATTCTTTTCTGCAGAGAGGGGTGGAGCCAATGGTTGTAAGCTCGGGGCCAACCAAGCCTCCCATACCACTGACCTGATGGCATGCGTTGCAAGCTAACTGTGAAAATAGTCTTTGGCCTATTTGAGTATTGCCCTCCCGGCGGGCTTTGCCAGCCAGGCTCTGAATAAAAGACGCATCGTAAGCTCTCTCTTTATCCGTTTCTATCGACGCTTGATTCAATGCCGCCAGAAGCTCTGGATCAGGGTTTCCCGAGGCATAGAGAATCCGTTGCAAATGCTTTGCGGCGGCAGCACTTATCGGGTTTTTACGAAGGGCCTCTGCAAGTGCATGGGATCCTCCCGCTTTATGAGTCAACGAGGCCAGGATGTTTGAGGCGTATGATTCCAAGATTGTTTCTTTTACCAGATAGTCTGCTGCAGCTTCTGCAGCGGAGGGTAAATCGAATTTCGCAAGGGACATGATGGCCTGCGAGCGAAGCATGGGCTTTGCATCCTTTTCTTGCAAGATCGATGAGTTTATTGCGGTTCCCAGCTGTATCAAGGTCCCCCATTGCTCTCAAAGCTGCCACCCGAAGCTCGGGGTCGTAGTCTTCTCTGGTGGCGATCTCGACGACGATTCCGGATGCATCCTTGAATCCTGCGAGGCCAATCAGTTTCAATGCGGGTATTCCAATCCTTTTATCCGTGTGGAGCGCCAGGTCCTTCAGTACTTGCAGGTTCTTTTCCGGTAACGCTGCTGGATTGGTTTCAAGAATTTGAGCCAGTGCCTCCAAAATAACAGCATGAGACACGCTATCGTATTGTTTGTTTCGCATGTGCCGATCTGGATGGATTCCATATTGATAAAAATCCTTCGGATCTCCATTGGCTAGAATTGAAATAATCGCATTACGGTTTGCTGCCTTATTCAATGCGCCTGCATCAACCATGCTCCTCAGACTGCTGACAGCATCCCTGTCCTTGATTTCATTCAGGATAAAAGCCAGATGAGCAGGTTTTGTGAATTGGGATTCGCCTTGTTTGAAAGCGGGTAACCAAACGGGCAGCAGTCGATGAATGGTTTGTTTCAATGCATAATCAATCCATTGATCCACAGGGTGATCGGTCGCTTCCACCGCGACCTGCATGGAGCGCGGTGATAAGATAGCAGAGCATGCCACGATGGCTTCCAATCTGACACGGCCCTCAATGTCATGGACAGATTCGGAAAGAAGTTCCAGCGGCGCATCCATTCGATCATGCCAACCGCCCGATCAGTTTTGTCGCAGCAGCGCGGATTCGCATATCCGATGACCTCAACAGCTTGCGGAGCAGGGTGGGACGCACGGTTTCAATGGAGGCAAAGGACATCAGCGCTTCGTAGAGCAGGGGGGCATGATGCGGTTTTTTGTGATCCAGAGTGCGAACCCATGCATCAAGTGCTGCTGTGACCTCTGAGACCGGGTGACCGGTGAGCGCGCGTTTCGCCTGATAACGTGTCCATGAATCTGGAGCTTTTAACCCTTGAATGGTTTCACTGATCGGCGCTGTCAGGAGGTCTGCTGGCCTTCCTGACTTTTTTTGTTTCCTGGGATCTGCGATGGAGATACGCCAGATCCGACCGTGTGCCTTGTCTCGAGTTGGATCTCGGAAAGCATCATCTTGATGACAGGTGATCGGGTTATACCAATCGACCACGTAGACAGCGCCATCTGGCCCCTCCTTGACATCAACCGGTCTGAAATTACGGTGACTTGAGTTAAGCAGCGGTTCCTCCCAGGTAAGAGCAAAGCCAGAACCTTGATCGGATATGGAAAAGCGGCTTACCCGATTCGCCTTGTAATCTCCAATCGCAAAAGTTCCAACGCATGTGGGCAGGTAAACTCTCGCTGCCAAGGTAACCAATCCCGCAATAGCCTCCGGGATTGCCGATTCTCGGGAACTTGCGTCGATGAGTTGTCGGCACTTGAGCAGGAGCCAGCCAACTTACTCCTCCAGCGCCGTCTACCCCGAAGCTCTGACCCCAAGGATCGAAGTCGATTCCCCAGGGATTGCCAGGTCCCATATGAGCTTCAAGGAACGGCACAAGCTGAAGTCTAAGCGGGCGCAGTTTAAAGTATCCTGCATTGAATAAAGCGCTGGTGCCCCAAGGCGTTTCCACTCGTGACTCACACCCGTCCCCATGGCCAAAATACAGTTGGCCATCCGGACTCCAGATGAAGGAGTTTATCGTCTGATGTGAATCTCCGTCACCAAAACCACTCAGGAGTAACCCTTCGCTGGTCGGCCTGACCGTCACCGTCGGTATCTTTGAGGAAAAGTATCTCCGTGTTTTGTCCGACATAAATGCCTCCATGCCCCCATTCGATACCAGTTGGAATATTCAAGCCATCCGCAAACACGGTCGAGGTGTCTGCGACCCCGTTGCGATCCTTGTCCTCCAGAACAATGATTTTATCGTTGGGAAGATCGCCGGGGAAAACGTGGGGGTAGGTAGTGGTGGTGGTGACATACATGCGCCCTGATGGATCCCAGCGCACGTTCAGAGGGGATGTGAGTCCTTGTTGCTCGGAAGCGAAAAGATTGATGCTGAAGCCTTCCGGTAGCGTAAACGCTGCCAGCTCCTTTTCGATATTCGCTTGAGGATCCCCATGCAAGATTTCCTTTGGAGGACGATTTGGCCCCGGATCGGTGCCATGTATTGCGATGTGCTGGATGCGCTCTTCAGCTTCTGCGATCATCCGTGGCAAGGTCAGCCATTCTTCACGCAATGAAATAGGACCTTTAGTAAACTGTCGCCTGGCGTCATCACCAAACAATAATTTCCAGTTGGTCGGGCGCCAGTAGTTGAGCCAAAGTCGATGCTTTTCAATGACCGCATTTCTCAGGGGATGGAGCGCATCATGTGAATGGGAGTCGATGCCAAGCTGATCGGCGATCTGTCTTGCAATGATCGGGTGCGCTTCGGGGCTGATGTGTCGTCCATTGGATGTTGCATTGCTGGTTGCCTGATGAAAAAGGTCTACCAGGAACACACGATGTTTTTTGGCCAGCTGACGGATGACATTTACATACTGACTCAAGATTTCGTTTTGCTGCGCAAGGTTTGGCAGATGAGGGTTGTCAGAGCTCTCGAATGGGGTGGGAGTCAGCAGGGCAACCCTGCGGCCATCCTTCAACCACGATTGAATGAGTGTTGAGTAAGCTTCTGAAAATGCCGCCAGTGCTTCAAGACCCTCTAATGATTCCGATTGGCCAAATTGGGAAATAATCATGCTGGCCCCAATCCGCTTCAACTGATTGTTCAAATCCCCCAGTCCTCCGTCCTGATCGAAATGCGCTCGTTTGCGCCATCGTTCGATCACCGTTCCCTGTCGGAATACCGTATCCGCTTCCCATGCCAGATCTCGGAACTGGGGGGATGATTGCACAAAATGTTCGCTCAGGATGGATTCCAGATAACCTGCCTTCTGTAGATAAACCATATTGGCACCACCTAGAAAGGCGACTACTTCATTTCGCTCCAATCGAAAGGGTCTTTGGGCATGAACCTGAGCGCTGCCGAACAATAAGCAGGTCAGCCAGACGAGACAGATAGACTTGAAAGTTTTTTTGTTCATCGCGCTGCCATTGATGCCATTTGCATCACTCATCGATTCAGAGGGACTTATTTATTCGTGATACAGTAAACGGAGGAGGCGGTTCGAATAAAGAGTTTACCTTGTGCCATGGAGGGAGTGGCAATGCACAACTCATCCAAGTCGTTTGTTTCAATTATTTCAAATTCGGGGCCAGCTTTTAGAACGAATGTTTTCCCACTTTCAGCAAGGCCAAAGAGTTTACCATTATAGGCCCAGGGAGATGCCGTAAAACTTGTGTAAAGCGGAAATCGTGTGCGGTCGTAAATTTCTTCCCCGGTAAGGGCGTGGTGACAGGTCATCATGCCCTGATCAAGGAGCGTATAATAATACTCTCCATAAACGATTGGGGTTGTGTTGTAGGGGCCCAGTTTTGGATGATGCCACTCAATAAAAGCACCTTTCCTTTGATTTTCATCAATACTGATGTCGCCACTGGCCCCGCTTTGGATAACCCAGACCGGTCGGCGTCGATCCTGAAAATATCCGGATGTCACATAAAGTAATCCATTCGCTGCAAAGGGTGAAGGGATGGTCAGAACAGACATCCGGCCGTCCATCGACCAGAGGACGTTTCCATTCAAATCATAGGAGCGAATACGCTTTCTGCCTGCAGTGACTACCTCAGTGCGCAACTCATTTTTCCAGATAAAAGGAGTAGCCCAGGTGGTCTTTTCCTCTCTGGGTGTGCGCCAGCGCTGCTTGCCGGTTTTGCTGTCCAAGGCGGTGATGAAAGAGGATTTGGCATTGTCATATTGAATGATTACCTGATTCTCATGTACCACAGGCGACGCAGCCGCCCCATAGTCTCGCATGGTTTCTTCCGGATGAATCAGAGATTCCCAGAGTGGTGTTCCGTTGTGATCGAAACAGTACAGTCCAAGATCTCCAAACAGTGCATAAAGACGTTCGCCATCAACACAGGGGGTTTCCGATGCATAGGTGTTTTTCGGGTGACGTCCCACAGGTGGAGTGCCCTTGTGTACCTCACGCTTCCAAAGTGTTTGACCTGTGTTGATATCCAGGCAGTAAACCAGCCAGCGATGCATGCCGCCCGGTATTTCCTTTCGACCTTCGCCGTTATAAAGACCGGGCTTGGGTTTTTCAAACTGTCCATCACTGGCGACGGTTGTAAGGAATACTTTGTCACCCCAAATGACCGGGCTGGACCAGCCCAGGCCGGGAATGTCCGATTTCCAGAGAATGTTTTCCGTCTTACTCCACTTCGTGGGCAGTCGGGGATCGTTATCAACAACTCCGTCTGCATTGGGTCCGCGAAATCTTGACCAGTTTTCTTGAGCATATAAATCTGAGCATAATACTAAGATGAATATCAGGGAAAGATGGGTGCCTCTTGCTTTCATAATGGGATCAGATCTTTTTTATCTAAACATGAAAATCACTTGATTGACAATCAAAGACTTGCGGGATGAAACAGATTTAAGTTTTTGTCTATTGATTTGACGCAGGAAGAGAAGTGGCGCTCACGCTGGCACGCCAATCGATTAATGCCTGATGTAATCTGGATGTCATGGCGACTTCAGATTCGGCCAGATTGGTTGTTTCACCTGGGTCTTTGTGCAGTGAATAAAGCTGGAGATAGCCGCTTTCCAGATGTTCGATTAGCTTCCAAGGGCCAGATCGTATGGCGCTTGCCGAGACACCTCCCAGAAAATGAGGTCGTTCCAATGGGTAGTGCCAGGCAATATAATCTCTGGAAATAAGCTGTTGCGGGTTTTTCCAGGTATCGAGTAAGGATATTCCGTCAAAAATCTCCCCTGAAGGTTTCCTGATGCTGGCGGCATCCAGTAGTGTCGGGTAAAAGTCGGTGTTTTGTGTTGGCTGATTGCACGTTACTCCAGCTGGAATCAATGCTGGCCAGCGTACAATCAAAGGCACTCTGATACCTCCTTCGTAGAGTTCACTTTTTCCACCCCTGAGTGGTGTGTTTGAAGTCACATTGGTCTCGCCTCCATTGTCACTTGTGAAGATTAAAATCGTGTTCTTTGTCAGATCAAGCTCCTCAAGCTTCTCCATCAACATCCCTACGCCTTTATCAATCGATTCCAGCATCGCAGCCAGATGTGGGTTATGGTCCCCTGCCCAATGATGTTCTGGATCGCCTCTTCCCAGCCCCTTGTCTTCACATAAATAGCAGCGGTTGCGAGTGGATTTCCCCGGTGCATGCTTTGCCTTGTATTTCTCCACCAAATCCGGACGACCGTTCAGTATCGTGTGGGGCGCGTAATGGCTGAGCAGCAGGAAAAAGGGCTCGTTACGATGTTGCTGCACGAAATCAACCGCTTCAACATTCAGTCGATCGGTGAGGTATTCTTCCTTTCCGAGCCGGTTGTCGGGAATGTCAATCCAAGGTATGGGTTGATCGCGGAAGACGTAGGGCCAGAAATTTGCACCGTTGCCAACACTTTTGATTTCTCCTCCGAAGTCCCAGTCAAATCCATGATCCCCTGGGCGTATTTCTCTTGCCGCGCCATGGTAGGTGTATCCGGTGAGATGCCATTTACCAATCATACCAGTCGCATAGCCATGTTCATTCAATGATTCCGGGAGAGTCATGTATGAAGTTTCCAGTGCGTTGATTGAATCCGGGCGTAAAAAATCGAGGATGCCAATGCGTGCCGGGTGCTTGCCTGTAAGGAGTGCGGCGCGATATGGAGAGCATACAGGTGCAGCCGCGTAAGCGTCGGTGAACCGCATTCCATCCTGAGAGAGACGATTGAGGTTCGGTGTTTCATTGAATGGATTGCCGTAACATTCCAGTTCAGACCAACCAAGGTCATCGGCAAGAATGAAAATGATATTAGGTGGTTGATCCTCGGGAACGGCCATCGTCGCCAACGCAGATTCAATCAGGATATTCAGTAGACAGATTTCAACCAGAAGAAGGCATATTCTGGTTGTGACTTCATGACGGTTGATTAAAGTTTTATCCATGGTGACACCCTTGACCGATCGTATTCCTGTTATGGACTTTATCTTAAGATTTCAAAGTTAATATTGATCGGGAATCTTTTTTCTTGCGGTGATGTACTTCTTGGGCAGACAGCTGAAACCGGTGAAACCCAAATTCATGTTCATTCGCTGGAATCACCTCATCAAGCACATAAGACATCACTCCGGATTTTGCTGCCTGATGATTTTGATTCATCAAAACGTTACCCGACGCTGTTTGTCCTTCCTGTACACGAAGACGGACTTCTCAAGCATGGCGACGGACTCATGGAGTTGCATGCATTAAATGTTCACAACCAGTATGAAATCATATGTGCTTCCCCGTCGTTCACTTCGAAACCCTGGTATATCGATCACGATGAAAACCCTGACAAGCAGGATGAAAGTCATCTTATGAGAACGGTGATTCCATTTATTGAAGCTCATTATCCGGTCCGGGTAGACCGAGAAGGACGGTATTTGATTGGTTTCAGTAAATCGGGCAGGGGGGCGGTCAGCCTGCTGTTACGTCATCCAAAGACGTTCCACAAGGTTGCTGCCTGGGATCCTGGGATTCGCATAGACATGGGGCCTTACGGAGAGGGTTACGATCTGGAATCGCGTCTGCATGAGCGTTTCGGAAGTCCCGCGAATTTTCAAGTCTACCGACTTTCCAATCTATTGAAAACCCGAGGGAAAGATCTGGGGAACAAAGCTCGCTTGTTTTATTTCAATTGCGATGGTGTCGTAAGAACTTCGGGAGGAGCGCAACTCCATGCGCTGATGGTTCAAGAAGGTATTCCTCACCGCTACGTCATGGAACCACCGCGGGACCACCGATGGGATAGCGGGTGGATACCCGAGGCGATTTCATTCTTATTTGATCATTGAAAAAGCGATATCCTTCCATTCGAAGGAGTCAGACGCGACTTCAAGGAAGGAGAGACCGTTTTGCCAATGATTTTTTTCAGACTAAATCCCGGACAGAGGATCGTAATCTGGGTTGAGTTGATTCATTTGTGCGTCCACATCTTTTCGCCAGGCTCGTAGTTTTGCCCTTAGCTCAGCGACTTTTTCAGGCATGCGCTCGGCAAGATTCTGCTGCTCCCCGATGTCTTTGCGTAAATTAAAAAGTTGCACATTATAATTTTCGAAATATTCGATCAGTTTGAAATCACCGCTTCGAATCGCACCCGCTGGAGGCTGCATTCCGTGATTGCTGTAGTGGGGGAAATGCCAGTAAATGGCATCGCGATCCAATGATTGCTGACCTGTTAAGAGGGGGGCAATGCTCACGCCATCCTGATGTTGTTCCGGTGCCAAAGGTAATCCTGCCATCTCCAAGATGGATGGATAAAAGTCGGTGCTGATGATCGGTTCCTCAGACACCATTCCCTTGTTGCCTGCTCCCGGCCATTTGACGATACAGGGTACGCGCACTCCTCCCTCATAAAGCCAGCCTTTGGCGCCGCGCAATGGCAAGACTGAAGTGGAAAAAGCGATGTCGAGTTGATCCTCAGAAACTTTTCGTTTTGGATTCCCGACGTTCATGCCTGCCATCCCTCCGTTATCTGCCGAGAAATTAACAATCGTGTTGTCTTCAAGTCCCCAGTTCTTGAGCGCATTTAGAATACGACCAAAGCTCTGATCAACCGCTTCGACCATGCCTGCAAACTGGGTATTATCCTGATATTGTTTTATTTTGACGGTGCTTTGAGGCAATACCCCGTAGCCATTCCAGTCCTCTTGATCGATTAATTCGTCCAGATGATCACGACTGAGAGGCTCATGTGCATCCGGATTTCCCTCGAGCACATATGGTTGTTTACCTTTAACTGGGTTTGCTTTTAATTTTGATTCATATTTCTCAACCAAATCAGGGCGGCCGTGAATCGGGTCATGAACGGCGAAGTGGGCCAGGTAGAGGAAGAATGGTTGGTCCTTATTGTTTTCAATAAAACCCAAGGCTTCATCCGTCAGTCGATCTGTCAGATATTCACCATCGGGTGCGTCCTCAAGCCCTTCCAACCCATACGGAGCGTAGAAAGTTCGATTGGGCGCTCCACCGTTCCAATGACGGGGAACATGCCAATCGAAACCGTGTTTGTCCGGAGTGGAGGGCGCTTTTCCCAAGTGCCATTTCCCAACGGCCCCGGTCGCATAGCCATGGCTGCGCAACGTTTCAGCGAGGGTAACTTCTTCAAATGGCAGGAACTGTCCAGTCTTTACATTGAGGTATTGCTGAAAAGGAAAATCTCCCCTTCCACGAATCCAATCTGTCATTTTTGTTACGGGCCGGATATTTTCCGGTCAGAATACTGGAGCGAGTCGGCGAACAAACATGGCAGGCTGCGTAGGCATTATTAAACCTTCACACCATCCCATGGCAAAGCTGTCTATGTTTGGGGTTTCATAAAAGTTACTTCCATAACAACCCAGATCGGTCCAACCCAGGTCAATCGACCAGGAAGAAAACGATGTTGGGGGGAGAGTCTGGGTTTTCCTGACTTTGGATGAGACAGGTAGTCAGGGCGATGAAGGCCCAGATAAGTGCGGGATGCGTGAATTTCATAGCATATTTCCTCTTACTCTTTGGTTACATACCACATAATAGTTACTGATTACTGCTTGTGGACCACCAAATCAGATCTGAAGTGCAACGGGTCCTTTTTGAACTGTGCCGTGATAATGACTCAGGTAACAGCTGACCTGGTTGTTGTTCAAGGCGGCGCTTCCCCTATTGGAAGGTTCGGTATTGGGGCTGTCAATCCTTCGAAGCCAGCGCCTGAGACTAAAGTCTTTTTCACTGTCTTCGGCCACTTCCAAGCATCCAGTAACCGCTCTTCTCCTGTCCTGCTGCAATCTCACCTTGCTGAATCTGTAAATACAGCCAGCCATTCAAACCTTCCTGATCTGCATGGGGTTTCATGTTCACTAACAATGATGGCGTTGGGTCCGGGCCATCATGGATGTCAGGGTAAGCAAAAAGGCGAGGATCGTTTTGAAGATGGTCATAAAAACGCGAGACTTGTTCAGTCCTTCTTTTCAGCGACTTTCCAGCCGAGCGTTGAGATGCTCCCATAATAGGGATAGTGATTCCCACCCTACCTTTCCACCCACAACTCGTGGATCACGTGTTTTCTTCAAATGGTCAAATAATTGGCGTCGTCTGGCATGTTGAATCGTGGAATATTCAATCAACCCTGCCACATTTGCCAATTGTTCTGGATCCTTTTTCAAATCGTAGAGTTCTTCTGCAGGTCGCATCCCGAAACTGAGTTCTGCCAAATGCGCGATACCGTGTTCCATGCGACTCTCCATCATGAATGACTTGGTTGGCGACGTATCTATCTCACCAAAAGGAATGGAACGGGCGCACACACGGGGGTCGGGTGACCCCGAAGGGCCATCGGCCTGGCTCGAAATTATAGATATAAAGGTAGTCCTGAGTTCTGACAGCCCTGCAGGGATACCCCTTACCACCCTCTCGGCATCCGTCGTGTCGCTCCATGGCAATGTAGGCGGCATCGCGATCATTCATTTTTTTGACCGGAAAATATTTTCATCAAGCTGTTGGCCGTCATCATACTGGGAACATCTGCTCCGGCTGCCTCAATAAATGTCGGTGCGAGATCGCTCAAATTAACAAAATCCTTCACATCACGGCCCGAGATTGCGAATACCTCTCGGCCACCTGATAGCCAGAGGGACCCTTGATCCCCAGTCATAAAGACTGGCTTTGGCGCGAGGGGAAGGGCATGCCATGATCGCTGGTAACGACCACAATCGTGTTGTCAAGATGTCCTCGTTTTTCCAGAGAGGCGATGGCCCTCTCTACCATCAAATCAAAGTGCTCAACCTCAACGTAATAGTCCAGGATTGTCGCTTCTCACGATGGTATTGTCAGGGAAAATCGAAGGGACAATAACCTTGGCCGGATCTTTTCCGGTTCGTTTTCCAGATCCGTTTTCATAGGCACGATGTGGTTCACTTGTGCCCAGCCAGAAGCAGAAAGGTGCTTCCTTTTCCACTGCGTCAAGGAAATCATCAAAGTTACCTGCATAGTCAGTATTTCGGATGGCCTTGAAGGGCGGCTGCAAGTTTCGTTTGGCATATGGTGTTCCTGCCGGATTCTCACTGCGACCACCGGGGGAGAGTTTGCCTGGGCTCCACCCTTTCCCGGTATATCCTGTTTTGTAACCTGCTTTCTGCAACTCGCCTGTATAGGTCGCGAATTTGGCCGGGAGAGTGCTGTGGATGTTGCCCGCTTCCTCCAGTCGCCAAATGGGTTGCCCGGTCAGGATGGCACTGCGTGAAGGACCGCATGTTGGAGCATCACAAAAGGAATGAACAAAGCGAAGGCCTTCTCTGGCCACTCGGTCAAAAGCAGGCGTTCGAACCACTGGATCCCCATTGGCACCTGTATGCGCCCATGATTGATCATCCGAAATGCAAATCAATATGTTAGGGCGCTCGTCGGCGCGCACAATGTGACAACAAATCAACCAAATGCAGGCAATGTTCCAAAGCTTCATCATTCAATAGGATGCTTTGTTTTCAGATAACCGATGAGGTCACGCGCTTGTTGGTCGGAGAGCGCATCAAGCATGCCTTCGGGCATCATGGACAATGGGGAAGTTTCCCGGGAAAGGATCTCCGCTTTGGGAATGACAAGATCCTGACCTACTATTCGAAGCGTGATGCGTTGATTGTCTTCAAGGTAAATATTGCCTGCGTATGTGCGTCCATCTCGTGTATTGATGGTAACCAGTTTGTAGGAATCAGCGACCTCCATATTCGGATCGATCATGTTGGTGAGGATATATTCGAGATCAGCCCGGTTCGAGCCGGTGAGTTCAGGGCCAATTTCACCACCCTCTCCATAAAGCTTGTGGCAGCTTGCGCAGACAGCGGAGAACAGAGCCTTCCCGTTTGTCAGGTCCGCTCCCGCCATGTATGCGTCGGTGAGCAGGAATTTGTAACGATCCATCGCCAGTTGTTTGTCCTTGGTCATGGATTCCATGGAACCCCACCAGTCGATGAACGAAGGTCCCAGGACGCGTCTTAATTGGCGGGCAATCACACTCGATATATCACTGCGGGGAATCTTTTCTTTTTTTAATGTGGCCAGCAGATAGCTGCCTGTATTACGTCGAGTCGCGAGGGTTTGCAAAGCCGCAGATTTTTCCTCATCTGTATATTCAGAATAGTTATCTACAATTTTTTTGGCGATGGCCCCGTTCCTATAAACGGCAAGAGACCTTAAGGCGGTCAAGCGCAGATTCTTGTTGTCCAGCGCGGCAAAAATCGCGTCAAATGCCGGAGGGAAACTTTCCTGGCCGAAGATCTTCAATATTTCTATCCTCCGATCAGTGGGGGTGGAGGGATTGACCAATTCAGCCAGTTGAGTTGCTCCTGCCTGAGCATTACCAAACAATTGGCCCACTTGCAGGCCCAGCCTTTTCAGTGCTTCATCTTTCAGTAATTCTGATTCGATATCCTTCCAGCCCCTTGGAGGTGTCAGGTCGTGCTGCCCAAGCAGACTGTCCCGCATTCCTTCCAGATACTGCCTGCGAACTTCAGATGATCTGGTCAGCGCCATCGCGCTGACGACTTCGTTCAACAGTTGCCCGGCAGTTGCTCTTCGGACAATAAAGCGTGTTAACATGGGGATCTTGCTTTCACTTGCGAGCTGTAATGCGCGGCTTGGATCCTTTGTGACATGCGGTTCTATTCCGAACCAAATCATTTTGGGTATGTTGTGGTCCTCTGCATCCTCGCCTCTGGTCAATAAACCAGTGGCGATCTTCCAGCTGCTTGCTTCAGGAACGCGCTGCAGTGCTGAAGCAAGGTAGAGGCGAACGATGGGCGAAGAATCTTTCCTTGCCATGGAGACGAATTTTTCAAGGGCTGTATCACTCGGGTGCATGTCTTCACAGAGTAATTGGATGGCCCATGCTCGAATATATTCGTGTTCACTTGCCAGAAGGTCGATCAGGTTTTCATGCGTGACCCCGCCAGTTACATGCAAGGCCCACAAGGCTCTTAATTTCCGGCCCGAATCCGACTGGTTTTCAAGGTGTTTTACAAGCTGTAAGTGAGTTTCCTTGTTGACCGCTCCCTTGCTGGCCCGCTCATGCAGGATCCCCCGAGCCCTCCGCACATTACCAGTCATTCTTGTGGAACTGTAAATTGACCAGTTCCTGGTTGGTTAAATCCCTTAAATTGAAATGAGTGGGGTAAGGCGTCTCTGGTGGAGCGAGACGGAAAACACGACCCGTGTCCTTGTCGTGTACTTTATTCCCACAAATATCTCCATCATGCCAATCGAGCATGTAGACGGCACCATCCGGTCCAATTTCCAGACTAAAACCGATCCATTGCGGATCATTTGCCAGCACTGTATCTTCGTAATGTTTCGCAATAAAACCGGAGCCATTGTGTACCAAACTGTCCGCCAGGAGAGCATGCTCGTGAATATTGGCCATGAAAAATTTGTTGTGATATTTCTCTGGAAGCAGGTCCGCTAAATAAATGCGGGCTCCTCCATGGGCTGAGCGGTGTCGATGATCCACAATTGTCTGTATATCAGAATACACATGAGGATGAATATGTAATCCACCCTGCCGATGAAAAAAACCGCCCTGCACCACATGGAAGGCATGAGGGATCACACAGGCTGAAATGAATGCCTGACCGTTGTCATCAAAATCCAAACCCCATGGGTTACTGAAACCATGCGCTACGATTTCGAAGCGGTCTTTGATTGGGTGATAACGAAAGACGCCTCCATCGATGAACTGACCATCGACAACCTCTTGGCTGGTTGGAAATGGATCCCCCTTTTTAAATACGCGCCCGCCATCGACAGGCTTGCCTACGGTGGATGGTGTGGCAAACCCCTGACAGCCGTAAAGCCATCCATCCGGGCCCCAGATAAAACTGTTTAAAACTTCATGGCGATCTCGAATACCCCAGCCAGTCAATCGAATCTCAATTTCTTCATCGGCCTGATCATTCCCATCACGATCAGGAACAAACATCAGATTGGGTGGTGCCCCCAGCCAGAGCCCCTCAAAACCAACCGCAATGGCGGAAGGAAAGGGAACCCCTTCAAGAAAAATCTTTTTCGTGTCCATTTTGCCGTCACCGTCAATATCTTCAAGAATCAGGATGCGGCTCTTGCCGTCATTCGAGAAGCCCGAGCGCCTTGTTTCATAGTCCCGGTTTTCAGCGATCCACAGTCGTCCCCGATCATCATAGCAAAATGCCATTGGCTGCGTGATTTGTGGTTCAGAAGTCACCAGGCTGACTTCGAGACCCTCTGCCGTTGTCATCTTTTCAATCGCTTGCTCACCGGTCAGGAATTTGGCTTCCTTGGCCTCTGCTCGGGCCTGCAACCATGCCGCAAAATCGTAATTTTGTCCGGAGTAAGCTTTCCATTGCTCATTGAGTCGAACGTCGTTCATTTGCCCGGTATACACAACGAACTGATGCTTGTATGTTTTGCTCTCGCCGGCCGGTATGGTCCAATCCCCGAGAATCGCTTCGGATGGGCCGGCCCCCAATTGCCCGTCGACACGCCAGGGGGTGGGGTAGGCGTCATTTGATGGGTGGTCAAAGACGGCAATATGACCCCAGTCTTCGGGAGTGCGCCCATCGATTTGCATTCCAATATTCACCCAGGAAGATCGTTTCTGTTCCGCTCTTTGATTTTTCTGTCGTGCGCTGTTTTCGACTTCACCTTCCTTGCCCTGTAGCCATGGCATACGCACAAAGAGACCTCCATATTTGTATTCTGAAATGGTCACTTCCGTGTGTGCCGTGCCTGTCCAGACGAGGTCAACCAGGGTACTCATTACCCGTATCTCTCATGGACCAGACTTGAGATTCCTCCATCATGGATTCACCTTCTTCATCCAGTAGATGGTAAATTGTTTCCCACTGCACTACCTCGCCTTCACCTGCCAGTATTTCTGCTTTTTGTAGTTGCCAATAGCCATTGGATGGGTTGTGAAAAAAATCACGCCCGTTGACGCGGGTAAATCCCCAGTAGACGCCTGTTTGATGCTTATGATGTCCCGGGCTGTATTGAGTCAAAACACCATTGCCGTCGGGTGCCACAATCGGATGCAGATAAGGCCGATGATCCGAACGAGCGTTCTGCACCAGGAGCGGCTTTTGGCTGTTCAACCGCTGTACGGAAATGGTCTGGGCCTCCTGATCTTGTACCAGCCTCAAGGAGGCTGCATGACAGGAGACGACTAAGGAAACTTGTAATAAAAAATAAAGAGTACGTTGATGCATAGATTTGGACACACGTTCAAGGGATATGATCATATTGTTTTTGGAATGTTTCAGAGTCCAGTAAAATAAACATGAGAAATAATACACTCATTCCACTAAATTCTTGCCGCCTGAGAAAACAACATCGGACAACACCTATCCCACTTCCACTCCAAGAAGAGTCATATGTGAATGAATCGTGAAGCATCAGGGGGGGATGCTGGCAGGCAAGTCTGCAATCTCAGCTCACATCGCACCCTGGAATCCTGCCATGTCCCATTTGGCAGGAGCAATGACTCGGATAGTTTCTCCAATGTGGCCGCGGCTGTCTTGTTGACGCGCTTGTCTCGAGAGATTCGACCGCTCTTGAGTAAGCAATCGTGACTCTGGCGACTATGATGAGACGCCGCGGTGGTGTTTGACTCGAACGATTTTCCTCAGAGTCCTTGTAGCCATTCCCATCAGGGGGAATTCCTCGTAAACTCCCTTCGATGCATCCCAATAATCCTGTTGCAGGATTACTTTTCCCGAGTGATTGAACCGAAGCATGGTGATTCCTGGGAGTTTTCGAGATTTCCCGCGAAACTCGTAGGACATTTCCCAATGAATGAAGGATGTGGGATCGCCCGCTGCCTGGTCCATTGTTCTGAAGGTGATTTGCTTGAGCTGTTTGAACAGGTCTCGATAAACCGTCTCCATTTGCCCCAGCCCGCTGGCCTCATTGACAGGGTCCGCGAAATGAACCGCTTCATCGTAAATATCACCCAAACGTTCACAGGACGATTCGTCCATGGTCTGCAGAAAATGGACAAAGGAATCCAGAGGTTTACTGCTTGCTGATTGCATGTAGTCAACATGCAATACACCTGCTCCAAAGCAAGGACTGATTGAGTGGCCCGCGTTTCAAAGAAAAAACTCGACCATCTGTCATTCGATTCTTCTCTGGTAATTGGCATGGCCCATGGCGAGAGTCCCCTGTCGATGGAGGCCCTACCGACTCGAAAAAACGAAACACCCTCATTTAAAAACAACCTGTGCCCTCTACTCGCGTACCAGTGGTTCCATTTCAAACCGAATGAACTGGCGGGCGAAGGGCGAGGCGTCAAGCGTTGCACGGTAAACGATTAAACCCATCCCGGCTCCAAGATTGGTTCTTCCCGCATATTCAACGTCCTCAGTCCACGCTTTCAAGTCGTGTGAAATCAAAGGTATCGTTAAAAAGTCATCAGCTCCAAGTCGATGCTCAAAGGCAATGGTTAAATAATTGCCGTCTGACTGGAGGGATTCTAACTTAATATCAAATGCAGAGGATGGATCAGGGATATCAGGATCGCTGCCCAAAACATATTCGAGCAACTCCGTTCGGCCGTCTTTGTCTCGATCGCCATCCAAGCCTACTAATGCATGCTCTGCCATCCAGCTCAGTAGACGGATAGCGTCGTCTCCACCCGGATTGCCTCCGGAATCAGCACTGGTTCGCCAACTCTCAGGGGATGTTGGGTCGCTTATCCAAGGCGTCATCAATACCAATGAATAACTGTCTCCATCCGCGTCCTCAGGCCAGGGAGCTTCGTCGCTCCATTCGAAGGAGGCAATCTCACGTTGGCTTGCATCGGACAAAGTCAAGCGTTCTCCGGAGTTTGAAAGTCTGTTACTCTCAGCGGAATGGAAATTGCCGATCTTCTGGAGAGTGCTCCCATATCGTGTTTCAAATGCCTTGGAGTTCCCGGCGACGACGATTCGTTGTCCTGGCTCGAGCGCTAACGATGGCAGCGCAAAGCGAATCCCAGAGGTGAAGGCTGTGCCTGTCAAGTCCACGTGCGTTCGATCGCTGATATTAGTCAGTTCGACAAACTCGAATGACTCCCCGTCAAAGATGCCTTCTGCACGCTCCCGTTCCGAGGGATCAGCAGGGTGATACATGACTTCGGTAATAGCCAGGTTTTCCATGCTGGCAAGCGCGGACAATCCGGTTCCAATGATACGCACCGAGTCGGTTCCCAGAGACTTACCTGCGCGATCGAAAGCTGAGAGTGAAATGATGTTCTCGCCCGGGTCGATGGGAACCTGCACTCGCCAGGTTGTTTCGTTGACCCAATCCATTGGTAATAAAGCGCCACTCGCCGAGCGGATTTCATGCAGGTCAACCCATCCACGGCCTTGTATGGATGCGACCTTTTCGGGCGAACTGACGTTGTCAGCCGTCGTGATCCTGTAGTTCGTCGGCGCAATGATGCGATTGACCTCATTCACGGCGGTGCTGCGACGAGTATTGATATAGGAAAGAAACCGAGTGAGATCTTCACTGGGGAGGAAACAGGAGTAGTGTTCGGCCCACTCCGTCATGTAATCCACGTTGAAAGTACTTTCCACAATATCCCAGACGTGTCCGTAGAACGCTCGCTTATTTTTCGGGCTGGCTGAAATCAATCGATTCAGATCCGTGTTTGGCGTGAGGCTCGAACTTGCATTTCGATTGAAGGTAAAATCCATATCCCAGGGAAAAAGTAACGCTTTTCCGTCTGAAGGCCTGATGTAGATGATTGCATTGTGGCGGGCTCCACTCGAGTAATTATCACCGATACCAAACAAGGATTGAATGGCAAATGATCGCAACCATTGGTCAACGTCCAGTAGTCGATCCATCTCCTCCTGATAGGTTCGACCCGATTGCCCCATCGCCGTCAGTACGTCAATCAAGGGTCCGTAATCGTCCGCATCGCGGTTGTTCTCCACCAGCCAGTGCCAGCGATAAAGCTCCTTGTTGCTACCGCCCAGATTGCGCACAGGCACTCCGTGTGTTCCTCCGTCCTGCGTCAGCTTCAACCCTTCAAAACCGCCCGTTGTTTCTCGAAGTGTGTAGATTAATTCGTATTCGAACATCGCACCATCGCTACCGTTGATGAACTGGTTGTCCAGATACTCCGCGTCGTATCGAGACTTCAGCAGCATGGCTGAGCCGGTATGCTGCGATCGAGGGGCAATCACTCGTATCAGATCATCATACATGCCGGGAATGTTTCCGGCGTGATTGATCGCGTGCTTGACCATGATTTCCTTTTGACTGAACTGGTCACCTGCACCCGATCGATCAACGGCCACCGTCCGATGTGCCCCCAGAAAGGGTTGATCTGCGGGAAAGCGTAAAAGGAAACCCGCCCGAACATTCTTTGCGCGGCCATGCTCACTTCCCTTGAGCCGCACGCCGCAGTTGTAATAGACTTCACGTTCGTCGACAATAATTGTACATCCGAGACGATCGTTACTCATGACGTTGGTGCGGCGGTGGAGCTTTCCGGTGTCGGCGTCGGTCATGACAATCCGGAGATTCATTGGTTGACAGGCGCCGAGGTCAAGATCGGCTTGACCATCATTGTATGGCACGATGGCTCTGGACGTGCTTCCTCCCTCAGGGTGAGTCGTTGTCATGCCGAGATGATCCGTCGCTTCGACGTAGAATTGTATCTTTGCGCCAAATGCTTGCGACGGTATTTTTCCTGACCATTCCCCTGCGTCAGATAAGCGCATTGATGTCATCTGAAACGGGTCTCCATTGACCGCATGGAATAATTGAACGGATGCTACGCCGTCGGGGTCACCTGTCTTGACAAAAACATGGACGGATTCACCTTCGACGGGAATGGCTGGTTCATGGCGAAGATCACTGAAAGTTGGCCCGGCATTCGATACACGGGCGGAATTGAGCCGGCCTGGTGTGCCCCCATCTTGTGGTGCATCCAAAATAGTCGTTCGGGCGAGTCGGTTGAAATAGAGTCGTGTATTGAGTTGGTTTGAACCACCCAGCCATTTGGCTCTAAAACTGATTTTATAATCCCTGTTGGATGAGATGGAAACAAATGAACGGCCTGACTTCAGTGTTGTCTCCGCGTGATTGCTCATATGCTCTGTGGCACCGGACGCTCGGACCCACAAAACACGATTATTCGGATCCTGCGGATCATCGATCACTTCATAGTTACTGTGGTTTCCCAGCATTCGCCATCGCGTTGCATCTCCACTGTTGAAATGCCCGTTCTGAATCAGTTCCGTATTCGCACCCTCTGGATCCTGACGTACGCTGATATCGTCTATCAGGAACTCACCTGCATCCAATAGTCCGAAAATGAATTCGTGATAGATGGTGGGATCGTTGGGGCTCTGCGTTGCTCGGCCCTGGTAGGTATAAGTACGCCAGGGTCCTTCGACTTTACCCGGATGCCAGGCCCCGGGGAGGTGGTTTTCAGATCGAGGATCCGCCAATTCAAGACTGGAGCCTCCTCCATCTGCCATCGCTGGCCAGGGTGCATCGTCGAGATAGTACAGTTCATCCGCCGGATTGCCGTAGGCGTCGCTCAGTCGCAGTCGCTCTCCACGGCGAGAGAGCGATCCGCTCCACTGACCAATCACAGGGATGGCAGGATAGGCTTCAGCAAACGCATGCGCATCTCCAGCCACGATGGAATATTCGTTCGGAGCCAGAACCGTTCCCGATGGGAATTCAAATCGCACCCCGTCGTCAAAAACCCATTTGCTCATGTCCACTGAGACATCCCCTTGATTCCATACCTCGATCCATTGATTGTCTGACCGGCGGAATGGCAGGCCTGGAATCGCTGGAACAATTTCCTCGACTGCGTTGAGCGTCAACCCAAAGACCACATCGCTGCTGTTCAAAGATGTTTGATGTACCTCTACTGATATTTGATTTGATCCGACATGCAGCAGCTCCGCTGGGATGGAAACAGCTGATGAGAGAGTGGCTTCCCCTCCACGCATCGCCAGCGTGTCATGATCGACTTTACCATCGGACATGCCATATCGAAAAACCTCTGTCCCATTCAGATAAAAAACCGCTCCGTCGTCGATTAAATGAATCATCTCGATCTCCGTAAGAACCGCCAGCTGTTCCTGAGTCACATCAAACTCGGTTTGAAAATAGTGGGTGACAACGAATGGATCATTCAGTGATGGGCGAGTGAGCAAGGTGTCCACGGGATATGGCAACGATCCCGTCTCCCAGGCGATCAATCCTCTCCCTTTTTTCCAGTCGCCGCTCAAGGAATGCCTGCGGGATGCCCAATCAGAGCCTGGGTCACGGCCAGATTCGTTGACCAGCCAGTCTGCCCCCCATCCCACAAGTGGTGTGATATCTACCGTTTCCGGGACGCCCGGGGTTGCTACCAGTGGCCGAGGATGGTACATGATTTCATTGATCACAATATTCGAATGAAACTCGAAAATATTTGCACTTCCGAATGTTGCCTCAGAGGGGTAGAGCCATCGTCCGTCATGCTGGGAGGATCGTCCTCGAAGTCGGTCTGTGACTTTGACGGAATCCAGTAACAAGCCGCGAACAGTATCCACTAGAAAAAGCCGGTCACCGAGCGTCGGACGAAAATTCAGCTCTTGTTCGGAAAGAGAATGCCAGGCATCTGAAGACAGACTCGAAATGTTCGAGAGTTCCTTGATGCTTCCACTCGATGAACGAATCTCCAGGCCCTTGAATTCACCCGTTATGCTGGATCGATTGACCATCTCTGCTTGGAAAGAGGGGTCAGATGCAGCGCTGATTTCGTTGAAAGCGATGCTCACTGCTTCGCTGGTGTTCACCGGTGCTGTGATTGTGTTCAGCGAAAGGCCGAATATCAGATTTTCAAGGTTTGCTTCCGACATATGGATTTCGGCGGAGAGGATGTTTTCACCAACACGCAGTGCACCTTCAGTAAGAAAATACGTCTGACTGAATGCGGGCTGGAGCACCACTTCGTTTGCCCTCGTTGCGTGATTGATTTCCTCCGTCGGTAAATTGGCACGATGGATTTCAATTCCATTCAGATAGAGTACAACACCGTCTGCAGCCAAGACACGGAATGAAGCCGTCGTTCGATCCGGGGCTCCGGTGAATGTGAATCGTTTTCGGAAGTAGGCGGTGGAACTGTCGCCGGTCAGTTTTGTGCCGAGGCCTCCTACGCCTCCCGTGGTCGTCGGTGCGGTATTGGGTTTGAGCGTCTCATCTGCCAGGCCCTGGATCGATTCCGAGGGCAGGGCTGTTTTCCAGATTGCCACATCGTCCAGTCGTCCTTTCCATGATTCTCGGTCCTGATCTCCACCAAAATACAAGGGCTGAGGATGGTTCAAGCCGCTGGAAATAACTTGCACTCCCATGGAAATGCCGTTTCGAAAATAAGTCAATCGAGGTCCTTGTTTCGTCACCGCATGGTGCGCCCAGACATTCACAGGGAAATCGGGGTAGTCAATATCTTCACTGGATGAGGAGCGATGAAATTCGAATGCGGCGCTCGTGAATTTGATGAACTCTCTGGGGGAAAAATCCGCTCCATCTGGATTGTATCGGTTGCCGATGATCACATTGACGTTTCCCGGTTTCATGGAATAGGCCCAGAATGACCAGGTGAAATCATTTTCCAGGGTAATCTGTGGAACACTGATTCCGGTGGTTACGTAATCATTGATGCCGTCAAATTCCAGCACAGGTCCACGCTCTGAGTCCGTGACCCAACTGGGTCCGTTGCGCAAGCGACCGTCGATATCACCCGCCAGATTTCGGGCCCGGATTCCGCTGCTTGCGTCGAGGGGCCAATACGCGGATGGGCCTCCACCCACAGAACCTGTCCATTCTTTTCCTGCATGAAAGGCACCAGCTCCTTCTGTCCAATCCTGATCATCAAAATCGGACTCCCGCCAGCGAGTTGGTGGCGGATCCGATTCCGTGAGGAATCTCCATCTGGAGTCCAGCGAAACCAGATTGAACTCTGAGGGAGAAGATTCGAGTGTTCGAACATTTGGCTGTCCGGGTGTGCCGCCCAGTTCCAGACTCGCCCGCCAGTTCCGTGGACCTCCTTCAGCTGTGTTCTCTTTTCTTTTTGCCAGAGTTGCGCCGGAACCGTCCGCTCCGACCGGCCAGTCGCCGTCGTCCTGATAATCGATGCGATCCATGATGCGTCCACTGTTGTTTTCCAGGCGAATCGAGTCGCCACCATTATCCAGACGGCCGGTAAAAGCTGTTGGGTGGACATCTTTTCCTTTCAGGTCTGGATGCAGGGGGACAGCGGCCACCAGGAGCAATCCGCGGCCCTCAATGCCAGTTCCTTCTTCAAATAGGAGCTCAATTCCTCCTGCCAATTTCCAGCCGGACAGATCGACCTTTACGCCCATGAGATTCCGTAATTCAATCCACTCGACTCCTTCAGCAGCAGGATGATATTGCACTTCGTTAAAGACGACGACCGAATCCGCCGAAGCCATCGCACGATGCATCGATACTGCAAAACAGAGACAGGTGATACTCATCCTCATCCATGCCAGCAGGCTGGACTTCAGAGGGGCGATGCGTTTTCCCGTTTTGGTTTTCATATGATCTCGCCGTTTACCTGCGTCCTGAGTATTGACGCTACCATGTGTGAATATGGGTTCCATTGCTCAAAAATGCGATTACTCATTCAATTTCGATTCTGCGTGTCTGATCCGGATCTTTCTGAGAAGAAAGATATACATTTTTTTGAGTAAAAAGAGTTGTTTTTCCATCCGTTCTGCATGGCATGATTACGAATACACAAAACGAATTTAAACACTCGTTGGATTCGCCAGTAGCAGCAAGGGTAGCTCCAAGTACACCTCTGTTTCTCGAGCAGTGCGCACAAGCAAGATTGATTCCTGCCCATAAGCGAGGTCATGTATTCACAAGGTTTTAATTTTGTCGTTTCTTGAAGATGCTTGCACCAACTTTCTGGATGTTACAGATACCTGTTTCACAGGTATTTTTACAATTGAATTGTCCAAAGGATGCAGTTGTGTGTTTCACTCGACGTTGAATCCTCCCCTAATTCTGGGGTTGGATGCCTCGCTCAGTTGATTGATGCATGCTTTCAATATTCATAGGGGGCAGGCAATCAGAGCCCTGTGCATAACTGAGAAAACAGCACAAAGGGAGACTACTGGTAGTCGTCTGCATTCATTGAACTGGAACGAGATCTTTCCGAGTAGGTCATGGATCAGGAAAGGAGACCCCGCTATTCATGAGAAGGAGGTGTCATCCAAAAGAGTATCTATCAACACCTTTATTCCTCCCGTCCAAGGCATCAATTACGATTGACTCGCTTCAATAAGTCGTAGGTCTTTTGAGCATTCTTATCGCCATTCTCAATCGCATAAATCAACTCTTCCTCCAGATTCACAAGGGAATCCCGAACCGCCATGCCTTCTTTTGCCGATCCAACTTCACCGGAAAGCTTGATCTCCTGAAGCGAAATCAAGGCCGTACGATACTTCTTTTTGTGCATCGCATTTGAAGCTTCCTTGGCGTGCTTTTTCAAATTATTGCTGGACTCGTCAAAAGCGTCGCTCAAATGATCTGCAGCGCCATCCACGCTGTCGCTTGTGCGCCATCCCTCATCCTTCTCCCCCATGCCGCACCCCATCCACAAGACGCACACACCGGTCAGTATATAAAAGTTGATTGCCTTAAGTGTCTCTGCTCTTTTCATATGCTGGGTTTATGAAATCGTATGCTTTGTTGAATTGCGGTCAGTCACCGTTCGAGGAGGCAGGATTGCACCAGAAACGACCAGGCCTATTGCCGCGAAATCCGCCGATACCGGCTTCCTCGTAATAATTGCTGAATTTCCAATATTCCACATGACCGCCAAACATCGCCAGATTGGCACCACTGTTGTGTCTTTCCGTGACGCCCTCGTTCGGGCGACTAGCTACATTGTCCCAGTTGGAAGGTAATTTCTCATCCGCCTCCCAATACAGTAAATTTTCTCCATTGAATTGATCCATCTTGAAGCTTCCCCACTTCACGCCATTGGGGGAGGTGCCATACGCGGTGACCGCTCCATTCATCACATAGCTGGAAACTTGCATTTCACGTTGTTTGAACAGAGTGGTATTTGTGCGGTCCAACGGGCACCAGTAGATCTGTCCTGTTGGAATGTAGTTCCATAGCTGCCCCAAGCGCACATCGTGCTCCGGGTTCTGCCCTCGCTTGCGGGTGTAAAGCCAATTGGCGACGTCGTAGGTGCCGCTACTCCACGAGCTGTATGGCAGGTAATCTTCGGCATCGGTGACATACATGTGGGTAGCGAGGAGAATCTGTTTTTGATTGCTGAGGCATTTGGTTCGATGCGCCTTTTCCTTGGCTTTGCTCAAAGCGGGTAGCAGCATGCCGGCAAGAATAGCGATGATGGCAATCACCACCAGAAGCTCAATCAAAGTGAAAGCGCGCAAGAACCATTGGGTTCCTGATCGCATACCAAAACGAATGGGGCTCAAGGAATTCTTCATGGGATTTTAAAATCATGGTTTAAACCGCATTTTTTTCAAGGTTTATTTCTTCATTTTACTTCGCCTGGATAAAGGCTTTCTCCATCTGGTAGATCTTTGAAATATTGCGATGCATTGAAAGTCTAAAAAAAACGCCGGGACAGATAAGTTTCTGTCCCGGCGATTAACAATAATGTCTTTTACTTAAAGTGTCTTGATACGCAGATTACGCCAGCGAACTTCGAAAGGGCCGCGATTACCCACTCCGTGGACCTGAAGACCGATGATGCCTTCTGGATGCGTCCTGTAGATTTCCTCGTCGACTAACCTGGTGATCTTTTGGCCGTTGATCCAGGTCTCTATCACGGGGCCTTTGGCGACGATTCGGTAGTGGTTCCATTCGCCGTCCTTGTAGTGTTTGTGCGGCTTGAGATCTATCTTGGGTGTGCGCCATCCTCCGGCGGCCTCTCCATAGATGTAGCCAGATTCGGCGCCTTTTGGGCCACTGTGTTCGATTTCCACCTGCGGGCCGTTTACGCGCCCGCCAAACTCCGTTCCCCTCAGCTTTGAACGGATCTGGCAGCCAGAGTTCAAATCGGCGTCGCAGTTCACTTCGAACTCGAGTTCGAAATCGCCGTAGAGATTCTTCGTGCAAAGAAAGGTATTCGGACTGCCTTTTTCGGTCTTGCCGACGATCATGCCATCTTCGACACGGTAATCCGCTTTGCCGCTCTTGATTTCCCAGCCTGCGAGATCCTTGCCATTGAACAAAGATAACCAGCCGATTTTTTTTGCGTCTTGAGCATTTCCAACAACAATGCACCCAAGTGCCACTCCGGCGATTAGAAGCTGCCTTAAGCTTTTTTTCATAATTTTAGCTATGGAAGAAATATGGTATTGAGTTACTCCGGCATTGCTGAGGAATGGTGTTCTATAATGAGCCAGCGTTGACCGGTCCAGCGATACACATATGTAAACCTCGCCTGCACGGAGTTGCCGTCCTTGAAAGTAAAAGTGTAGACACCTGAATTGATTGCAATATCACCAAAGGTACGTACGTTCGACTCATCTATTTTTCCCTGCGGACCTTTAGCCAGGAAATGGACAAAATAGTCCTCAATTTCCTCATGGTTGTGTCGTACTTTATTGGAGACTGTTGGCAAAAGAATGGCGTTGGTCTCATAAAGTGCGGATACATTTTTCGGGTTCCCTGTTTGCAGGGCACTATTCCATTCGTCAAAAAGTTTGGTAATGATATTTTCGCTCATCTTATCTTAATGGTTTTTAAGTTTTTTCAATTATGTTTGGTTTGTCAAAAAACAGTCGGAATCAAAAAATTCAAATCGACTCAATTAGAGTACAACTTACTCATTTGCTGATTTTTTTCAATGGTATATTTCAAGAAGGTTTTCTGGATGTTATTTGTCATGAGAGGCTAAGCTCTCTCATGATTCCTTCGGTTTTTCTCATCGTTCCAACATCAGTGATGTGTCGTCGCACTGAAAGACCAGGCCCATTCATGGGTAACAATTATCGGCGTTATCTTTTGCCGTTCCCCTCGCTGAGATCATGATCATGCCATTAACATGGGCAGGTCATAAGAGAGATTAATATCCCGAATGTTTACCCGCAAGCGCCGGCGAGCTTTACTGACCTTGATAAGACGCGAAGGAACATAGCAGATTCACACTTGTTTCCATTTCCCCTCAAGGGCAGAAAGATTGGCGGCATCAGTAAATTGTTGAGCGAGTAACCCGTCTTCCAGATTGGGGTATTTCTTATCGCTCTTGCTTCCTTCAAGAATCGGCTTCAATGCAGGGAAGACATATGAACTGAATCGATTTTTAAAACCAAAAGACGGAGGTAATTCATGGCGTGTTTCCAGTTGATTATTTGCTTTTGTCATGATGAGTTTTCCTGAATAGCGATCTGCACTCAGGGAAGCAATGGTTCCGTGCAGTTCCAGTTCGGGAGCAAGGAATTTCCGCATATGGCTGGTGTGTGATAAAACAAAAAGACCAGTTGCTCGATTTGAAAACTCACAACTAATGGAAGCATAATCAAAATTTCCTCCCCGCTTGCGCGCTACTTCATTTTCCCTGGCCGATTGACCTTTTTCGATCGCTTCTCTGAGGTTGATAGCTCCCAGGTCAGGTTTGTCAGGAGTCAATGTTTCACCATGCGCAAGGACCTTCGTGGCTTCTGCATTGATAATCCAGCGAACCACATCATAGGCATGCGATCCGACGTCTGCAATGGTGCCTGCTGAAGAAATTTTGGGATCATCCCGCCAGGTCAGTGGCATGTCATCAGGCCGCGGATTATGCCAGCGGAAAACCGTCGATCGTATTTCACCTAATTCACCAGCATTGACGATTTCCCTGGCCAGCCTGAATACATCGACATACCGCGTCCAGAATGGAACGAAATGTCCGAGTGGAGGTGTCGATTCACGATAGGCTTCCCACATTTTCTCTGCTTCTCCTGTATGCATGCCAATTGGTTTTTCACAAAGCACATGCTTGCCTTCTTTTGCACAAGCGATGATCGCTTCGTGATGTAGCACGTCGGGTGTGGCTACAATGACCATATTGACATCCGGATGAGTGACGACCTCCCGCCAGTTGTGAGTGATGCAGGAAGCTCCGTCTTTCTTTGCCGCCGCTTCCAGTAAATCCCTCCGTCGCGCGCACAGTGCAATGATTCGAGCCTCTTTACAGGCTTTGATTTCCTCGCGATAAGGTGTTCCGATAAATCCTGTCGCCCCCAGGACACCGACCTTAAATATGGTTTCAGGCATCAAGACATCATAAGAAAGTAAAGCGATTTACGCAATTCTCTTGGGCCAGAAAGTGAGTTTCCTTTTGACTGGCCACACATGATTTCTTTGATCAGACTTTTGACATGTCCAACCACATTTCCACACAAGAATTATCTGATTCTTTATCTCGCCGGGCGCAAATAGGTGTTACATTGGCTGCTTTTTCAGCGTGGTTTTTTGGGGGTATGCAGATTTTGTTGACTAACCTCGGCATGCGGGCCGCCTCATTGGATTTAATGGGGCGCCAAGGCATGCTGGATTTTGGTTCCTTCACGGATCTGAATCGACGCGCTGGTGAACTTGTTGGATCCGAACTGGCGCAGCTCAACGCATGGAATGCTATGGCGTCTCAATGGTATGCCTGGTTCCAATGTGCTTTCCTGTTCGGTGCCGCGGTTGGCGGTTATCTTTTTGGGAAACTTGGAGATCGTTATGGAAGAACTAAATTACTGGGAATATCTATCCTCTGGTTTGCAGGTTTTACCGGCCTCGCCTGGTTTGCTCAAAGTCCGCACCAACTCCTTTTCCTCAGATTTCTTGCATGTCTGGGGATTGGAGGAGCCTGGCCAAATGGTGTTGCACTTGTTTCAGAGGTGTGGCCCAACAAGTTTCGACCAGCATTGGCAAGCGCCATTGGCATGGCGGGTAATCTCGGGATCTTTGCCATGTCTTCCATGGCTGCCATCCATGCTGTTACCCCAGACTCCTGGCGTTGGGTGATGCTGGTAAATACGGTTCCAGTCCTGCTTGGGCTGGGCGTTCTTTTGTTGCTTCCCGAATCACCCGCCTGGAAGAAGCAATCATCACAGCAAACTGGAGTGCAATCCGAATCTTCTCCTTCTGTTTTCAAGGGAGAACATTTGAGATGCGTTTTCATTGGAATCGGATTAGCCACTATTCCACTTATCGGAGGATGGGGCAGCGCCAATTGGATGATGCCATGGGCAGATGAAATCGGTTCTCAGATTGGGAAAGAGGATCTCAAAGCCCACATTGGGATGGCCCGTTCCCTGACGAGCATCTTTGGAAGTTTTTTTGCAGGGATGTTGGCGGTTTGGATGGGAAGGCGACGCATGTATTTCCTCATCAGTCTTGGCGCCTTGCTCACTGCTCAATATGCGTTTTGGATGACAGTTCCCGGCGATTTTAGCTTTCTCGTCGGTGCGGCTTTTCTGGGATTGTTCAACGGGTTTTATTTCGGATGGCTCCCGTTTTTTTTACCGGAACTTTTTCCTACCAGCATTCGTTCCACTGGAATTGGTGTCAGCTTCAATTTTGGTCGTATCTTGACCGCACTGACCATCTTTGCCACTGGAGCATTGATGACTGCTTTTGAAAGCGATTATGCTCGTATTGGCCGTATCACCAGTCTGATATTCCTATTTGGCATGGTTTTGGTATCGTTTGCACCAGACACGAGTCGACGTGATATGATGCACTAGCGAATGATGTTCAAAATTGAAATACAACTGGAACCGAAGCGTAAATCCCTCTATGAAGAAGCGATACGCCGCCTTCGATGCATTGATGTGTGCAACGACGCTGATACTGTCCCTGATGCAAGAATCGTTGGGCCAGAGAATGCGATTTCAAATCTGGGTGTTCCCTGCCTGGTTGATCAACCGGAAAAGATCGACATTCATATGTTAGCGTCTTTGATGAAATCAGACAGTCACATAATGCCTGCTCATGCTTTGCGATTCAGCTCCAGGGTTAAACCCATTGACGAAGCGTTGCGTGCCGGTAAGTTGGGGAAACCAGGGTTGATGCGGCTTCACTACTGGACAACAGAAGATGTCTCGTTGAGGCAAGCCATGTTTGGGCCAATAGATCTGGCTCGCTGGTTTTTCCAAGATGAACCCAGCATGCGCCAATGGGTTGAGGCGAAGCATTCGCTCCTCTGCCATCTTCAATTCCCCAGCGACGGAATGGCTCTCATGAATGTTTCAAATCCTTTTGAAGGGGAAGTCGCTTACGAAAGTGTCCAATTGATTGGGTCAACCGGTGCTGCCTATGGAGATGATCATCACAATACCCATCTGCATTTCCGGAAAAACAGCGTTTCCGCACGTATACAACATAATAACATCATGCATGGATTGATGGGGCTTGTTAGTGAGTTTGTAGATGGAATTTTAAACGCCAGGGAATGGAATGTTTCTTTGAAAGATACATTACGGATTCATGAGCTGCTGGAGGAGCTTGTTGATGGCTGATCCAGGAAAAAAAACATATCGAGTATTGGTCTTGAGTGTGATCAAGCACGCTTATCTGCCTGACGCAGTCGCTGCACACCCCAGGTTTGCATTGGTGGCGGTAGCGGATGATGCCCTCAGGCCCGAATGGACGCATGAACGTAATCAGAATTACGCCGATCTGCATGGGATTCCTTATTGCAGGGACGTAGAGCAGGGTCTCAAAAATTTTGATTGTGACATCGCCGTCATCAGTTCTGAAGCTGAACGGCATTGTGACTTGGCCATGCGCGCCGTCAAGGCAGGCCTACACATCATTGTCGATAAACCTCTTTCACCCGATGTGCAAGAGTGCGAATCCCTATCCGAACTTATGAAGCAAAGCGGAATGAAGGGATTGGTATGGAATCGGAACTTCCTTCCCGCATTGATTGAAGCTCGATTGGCCCTGCGCGAAGGGGCGATCGGAGATTTGGTAGCGGTTCATTGTGATTTTTATTTTTCAAAAGACGCAGGACCTCCCAAAGAGACTGAAACGATGGGCAGCCCTCCCATCGATTGGCTAGATCGCCAATTGGAAGCTCATGCCGATGGTTCCGACGGTGGTGTCGGCACTCAGCCCATGGGTGAACTTCAGATTGAAGGCATATACCCCCTGGCTTATATTTACTCCTTATGTTCATCGCCCTTCGAGCGTGTTACTGCCAGCACGGCGACCCATTTTCATCAGGCCAATGTTGATAACCAAGTTGATGATCTGGCTGCCCTGTCTTTTGTTTTGGAAAATGGAGTAATCGGTTCTCTCGCCATTGGTCGTATCGGGGCTGCCAGTCATCCTGATATTGGAGAAATCAAGCTGCACCTGATCGGGACAAAGGGAGCCTTGGTGGTAAGTGAGGCCCGACCTGAGGTTGGTCTATACTACAAAGACCAGCCAAAAAATGAATTCAAAAATATAAGGATTGATAATGATAATGATTTTCTTCTCATGGATGCCTTTGCCGATGCCCTTGATTGTGGCACTGAATTGCCTCTTGATATTGAGACTGCCTGCAATATTGCACGAATAATTGATGCTGCTCAAATATCAGCAAACGAAGGAAGGGAAGTTAAAATATCCTGATGACCGCTATTGGTCCCAGACTACATTCCACTTCGGGCAATACTGTTTTTTGAACTCTCATTGTATCCTTGAAAGCTGCTCTCCCGGACGTGCGTTACCCATGATGCCATGGTTTTCCTTCAATGATCCTTATTCAAGATCGCGGTGCCCTGTGAGATCATCTGCGATGGTTGATGAATCTGCATGCGGGGAAGGGTGGTAGTCAACCTTCATGAGTTTGAATGACAGAAATGCCACTGTGTGAATGTTATGGGGTAAAAGGGCGAATGGCTGCAGATCAGTTTTCTGCTCGCATGGCTTCCTCAATGAGCAGAATAAGCTTTTTGAGCCCATTCATTTCGTAAGCGCCTCCGTCTATGTGAAACACCACTTTGTTTCCTGCGGAAAATAACTGTAGTGATACGATTTCTGCATTGACTGTGATTCGAAGTTCCCCAAGGACGGCCCAGTCGATTTCAGATCGATGCGGTGTGGGTTTTTCGAGAAGAGTAAGTAGTCTCGAATGAAAGGAGGGCGGTAGTTCGAAGGCAGGGATATCCGCCCCTTTGTCCGGACGATTGTAACGTGTTGCCGTGATCGCACTTGCTTCTTCAATTGGGATATGAATTCCTTTTTGAATGAAATGGAAGCAACCGCTGAGGCACAGGTGCAGCATCGCAATTCCTGCTGCCATCCATGTTCGTATCTGCCTTTTCATAGATTGTTGACTCCTTCAATCAATGGCACCAAAAGTCCAAGTCTTCGATCCCTTGACCGCTTTGCTTATCCGCACACAACGCAAGCCCGGCTGGTTGCCGCGAGCGTGGGAGATTTTGATGACCATTTCAGTCTGTCTGTTGCAGATCCCGTGACTCGTTGGTTTGCAGATGGTAGTCGAGCAAACACGTCAGGAGATTTATCTTCCTGGCACGAGTTCAGCTTAATTCCCTGCCAACTTTCTCAAGGCAAATCAGCATGCACCGATTGATCGTTCGCAAATTTTCTCAAGGTTTGACTTCTTTTTTTTCGTGGCGGACAATCAACGATCTGGATGCTTACCCCACTCATATCTTCTGCTGGGATCAAAGTCTGGATTTGGTGTTGGCATTTGTGCCTTGGTATCCGCCTGCCATTTTCTCAGAGCTCTTTTTAATGCGTCGAATTTCACTGGGTAGCTAAATTTGAGATCGGTCATTTCATTGACATCATATTTGAGATTATAAAGCTCGAAGTTGCCGTTCACCAGATTTTCAACGATCTTCCAATCACCTTTTCGAAGGGCCGACATCGGCTGCTCGTGATGGTATACTGGATAATGGGTGAAAATTTCGCGTTCGAGATCGGATTTGTTCTGGGTCAGGGCAGGGAGCATGGAGATTCCATCCAGTGTTTGCTGCCCGGGTTTGGCTCCCTGAACCAAGTCCAGAAAAGTTGGGAAAAAATCGACACTTGAAACAAGGGCCTTGGACGTGGAACCCGTACGGATCTCGTTTGGCCATCGAACGATTAATGGTACCCGAATACCGCCTTCATAAAGGGTGCCTTTACCCGCTCTTAAAGGGGTGTTCGTAGTGGCAATGTATCTCAGTGGATGTCCATCTGGGTATGCATTCCGACTATTGCCTCCCAGCAATGGAATGTTGTCGAATCGATTATCGACACCTCCATTGTCAGAGTAAAAAATGAACAGCGTTTCCTCCTGGAGGCCTTCTGCATCCAAAACCTCCATCAGTCTGCCCACACTTCGATCCACATGCTCGATCATCGCGGCGTAGACGGCATTGCAGGTATAATCTGGATCCCTTTTCTTTTCCATGTATTTGTCAATCAGATCGTGGTCAGCATCCAATTGCACGTGTACGTCATAGTGTGAAATAAAAAGGAAAAACGGTTCATCACGATGTGCCTTGATAAACTCCACGCCCATTCTTGTCAGCGCGTCACTCAGACGCTCTCCTTGCTGTGTTTTATATCCCGGTCTGAATTTCGGTTTGTAGAATCCGCCGCCTGCATAAACATGTGCTTCATCGTAACCACGAGCGTTGGGTGAATGCTCCTTACTGTTCCCCAGATGCCATTTTCCGAAATATCCAGTCTTGTAGCCGGCAGAATGCATCACATTTCCCAGTGTGGTGATGTGATTCGGCATGAATTGTACTCGGTGCTTTGGCACGATCACCTCTTCATGAGGACGCCAGTGTCCTGGTATAAAATCGAAAATCCCCACTCTGGCTGGGTATTGGCCTGACTGAATGCTTGCTCGTGTAGCAGAACAGACGGGTGCTGCGTATGCGTTATGAAACAACATCCCTTCTGTTGCCAGACGATCAATATTCGGCGCCTCATTAAATCGATTGCCATAAACAGGCAAATCCCTTCCACCAAGATCATCAATCAGGATGAATACGACGTTGGGTTGATCCGTTTTGGCCTCTACATGGGTGGCTCTGCAGAGAAAGAGAGCTACAAGGGTGATCGCTGCAATCTGTCTGTTCATGAGATCTTTATACATATGACGGGCAGGATTGGGAGTCGAAAAGTTGATGGTTTTCCAAATTACTGTAAATTTGCATTCATTAATAAGGGGAAATCATTCATGAACATGGGATTGAAATCCTTGCCCTGGGGCTCTTTGAGCGCATGTAAACCTCACGGATTTTATTGCGGCACTACGGTTTTTTCAGTCTTTAAAAATCTCATTAGTTGATCCTCAGTGACTGTTCGCGTGGCTCCGTGACCTTCCTGATTCACTTTATAATGAACCACGTCCCCATTCAGGTAGCTGAAGATTTCAAGACCACCAGTCTTGCTGCTTGGATGCGTCTTTTTTTCTCCCATGTAACCCATTTCCCTGGCCCAGAGGTATATTGATTCCTCGGCAGCAACGAACTTCAATTTACCGTCATTGGCTGGAATAAATTTTGAAGGGCCACCATGGTAGGGGACTAGCTTGTCCTCGGTGCCTGAAATATTCATCAAACGTTTGCCTTTCATGGGTGTGGCCACTGCGTGGTATTGATTTTGATCACCCTTGGCTTTGAAATGTTTACCATCATACTGCCATGCATTCAGCTGGCTGACCCCTGTGATGTAGTTTCGAATGTGAGGTAAACTGGTTTCGATTGCTATCTGGTTGACCAGAGCAGCTCCGTTCGAATTTCCCATGATGCTGAAGTCGTCAGGAGCCACGTTCTTAAATGTAGCCAGCCTCTGCACTATGGATTCGATAAACCCCAGGTCATCCGCCTTTGAACGTTCAGAAACTATATTCCAACTCTCCCGGTAGCCCTGGGCGAACACCAGGATATAATGCATGACCATTTTTTCATGACGTCGCATGAACCCTGCATTGCAGACATTGCGTTTCCACCATTACCATGCAGGAAAATGAACACAGGAAATCTCTTGTGTTTGTCTGGGGATTCCAAAGTTCGGGACTCGGGGACATTTACATGGTATGGGCGTCGATATTTTTTTTCCTGCGACCACGATTGGGTGACAAAATACTTGCCGGAGGTCAACATCTTCTGATGATTTTCAATGAAAGCTGATCTCTCCTCTGGCGTCGGTTCTGCAACTGTGCTTCGCAAATTTTCAGACAGGCGGGATGGTTGTCGCTCTGCAGCGAGTGATTCATTGCTGTTCTGTGCATTTGCCAATGCCAGAAGTGAAAACCATGTGATAAAGGGAATATATCTCAATCGATTCATAAACTTTCTAAATCTGTAAGCTATGTTTCGCTGTCCGATCGTCAGTCAAATCTTTATAACTCAGTTACCACGGCACTTGTTTGGTTGATACCCACAGGTTGGCCTGCAAGCTGGTCGACTCGTTGCCATATCATAGCCGTCTTCAGTGGGGGCAGCGTTTTGTTGACGCCTCTCACTTCCGTCGCTCTTTCAGAACCTGATCGATCAAATCGCAGGCTTCTTTGCGTAAAGCACTCTCTACCGTGATCCTTTGATCCATCACCAGATGTTGGTCTGTGCTGCGCGTGTAAGAGGGCCATGCCGGCTGATGATCAATATTTGGATTGCCGGATTTGGCGAATTGCACCCAGTAATCCATGAATGCTTCTGAAAGCCTTCTGTCCTCAGGTTTTGGCTCTTCCAAATTGCCAAATACATATCCAATTTCGGCAGCATGAGCTGCCCCCATCCAACCCCACACAGGTTTGGTGAAGTGATACATCCATACCGGATTGCCATGTTGACTCATTGCTCTTGCAAATTCCCGTGATGGTTGCACAAACCAGGTGTCCGTGATCATTTGAACACCCACCTTATAGAGTTCGTCTTTGGATGCTGGGGCATAAAACTCAGCGATTTTTTTACCAGACTCGCCAAACTGTTCCAACATCGTGATCTGGTAATTGTCCAAGGTGCCTCCAAAGGGTTTGCTGGGCCCAAACATCGTTCCTTCATCTCGATTGGTTCCAATAATGATGGGGATATCGTGTTGCTCGCCGGCGGCGTAGATCAAATGGGGTGCCTTGGGGAATACCCAACCATCCATCACTACGGGCCAGCGCTTCTTCATCTTCGCTGAAATTTCTTCCCCCGGTATGGCTCGCAGCTTTGCTAACACATTTGGGACTGGCGTTTTGAATAACTTTTGAACTTCCTGATTCCCCATGGATTCAGCGGGAGGCCCGTTTTCGTTTTCATTTTTCAGATCGCGAAAAATACTCGGATCGAGCCAGGGGCTTTGCAGGATCGCGCGATGAAACAGTCCTTTGGAAAGTGGTGTTGCTGTCAGTAGATAAACACTGGTTCCACCCGCCGATTCACCGAAAATGGTGACATTGTCAGGGTTCCCGCCAAAGTTTGAAATATTGTCCCTTACCCACTTCAATGCCTCGATCTGGTCCAGAATCGCATAATTACCTGATGAATCGTGTGGTGACTCCGCTGATAATTCCGGATGCGTCATGAATCCGAGGGCTCCCAGCCGGTAATTGATCGTGACCACGACGACACCCCTTTGGGCAAGTTGTGTCCCGTTGTAGCCAGCCTTGTGCCCAGACCCCTGTGTGAAACCTCCTCCATGTATCCAAAACATGACCGGGTATTTTTCAACGTCACGCTTACGTGGCGTCCACACGTTTAAATACAAGCAATCCTCGCTTTGATTAGCATTTTTTCGTTTGCCACGCTGCAATGATTGAGGAGCAAATTGATCACAAACACGGACAGAAGACCATTTAGCGGGTGGCTGTGGGGGATGCCAGCGCAGATCTCCTACCGGAGGCGCTGCGTAAGGGATTCCCTTGAAAACTTCCACCGATTCATCGCGCGACTCTGTTCCCTGCACCGGGCCATGTTGCGTGAGGACAGCATCGGACGCGGTGACACTGAAACTGATGAGTGCAATACAGCAGGCAGACAAGCAAATGAATTTTCGATATTGCATGTGAGCATCATAAGGCAAGGTTCTGGAATAAACAATAACACCGATGCCTCAAGCCGACTCCTCACGCGCTGGTTGACGCAATGATTCTTTCCTGTGTGATCATTCTCGTATCCAGTTACTCGTTCAAAGAGATCAGTGCAGGCTTATCCGTCGAGGTCTCGATTGTCTTGATGGTTTCCCTGACAAGCTTTGCCTTTCCTCGACTCAGGTGGCGTGGGTAGTTCTTTTCCCCTTGATCAAAATGAATGGCGGCGGCCTTTAATTGGGGCAGAATACGTCTTCCGTGTGTGCCATAGGATTTGAGCATTTCCATTACTTTGACGATGCGTTTTTCGCTGGCATGCGCTTTTTGATTGAGGGCGTAATCTACCAGCAGTTCAATCCCCTCGTTGATTCTGTGCTTCGCAAAGAGTTCAAGCCCGCTCATGCGGATTTCGCTTGCGAACATGATGCCGCTGGGTGCCTTTTCGGCAATTGCCTGGTGGATAGCCGGGAGTAAGGGTTTGATTTCATCAAAGCCGAGGTTCTGGTAAACCGATGCAAAACTCCCTCGTGCGCGACCATCCTGATTTTGTAAACCGACACGAACGGCTTGCATGAGTAATTCTCGATCGACCCCTTTGAGTGATCGTCCGACCAGTCCACCGCGCCGGTTGAAAAGAGCAAAGGCAAGATAGCGGTGTTCCATCCCCCTTGGGTCCTTTTCAGGATCTCTCATCGCAAAACGTTTGAGCATGTCCGGAATGGCAATCTTTGCGGAGTCACCGATTCCAGCGAGGGCCTCGGCCGCAAGGATGCGCAGCCAGAGGTCATCTGCCTGCAGCGCGTTCAATAGGACCGACACTCGCGCAGTTTCATTCGTTTTTGAGGTAAGGCTCCCAAGTGCTTCAACGGCTCCATATCGGGAATCAAGAGTGGAGGATTTCAATAGTTTCAGGAGAATTGGTATGAAGTCACCGTCTCGCCTTCCCAGCTCCCGGGCCGAACGCTTGCGAACCGCGGGCGACCAGCTGGACAGACCTGCGAGCAATTCCTTCTTGCTCCGGTGCTCATAACGGTAGCGATCCATTTCCCTGCCTGAAAGTCCGCTGCGTGTCGAAAAGTAATCCCTCCCAGCCGTAATCACCTCCTCGGATTCGGATGCCGTCAAGGCCGGGACCGCGGACGGTTTCTTGCCGGTGATGTAAAGGCTTTTCATGGGTAAGGCATACGTCAGGAGGTAGGTTCCGGTATTATCCCAGTGTGTGTATTTATCATGCTCTTCTTCTCCGACGGGGGATCCCTGATACCGGAAGCTTCCGTCCCATCCGCGGGCGAGGTCGTAATACCATGCCTGTTCGCACCAGTAAGCGCCGGTGCTCAGGGGACCACATCGTGCCACAGCGGGCATCGCCCACAGGATATTGAAGAAATTACCGGTATGCCCTCGTTCCCGCTCGTCGTAGGCCGCCATGCTCATTCTGGTGAAGAAGGTTGCTGCCTCGCGATCGCCGAGCAGATCGAAGAGTATGGCTGCCATGGAACATTTGCCATTGTCCTCATGACCTGGCCAGGGGATGTGGTCGCCGTAAGGAATGGCACCCTTGTTCACATACCAACGCAGGAAACCGGCCGACCTGGTGATCGCAATATTCAGGTCGGGGTGGTGGACCCCGGCTTCACGTGCCAGGACCATGGAGATCGTCAAAGGAATACCGGGTGAGTTCATGCAACCGTATCCGCCAACTCTGCCGTCGGGCATTGCGAAGCGGTGTCCCCATGTGCCCACCAGACTCTGACCGCGGGCAGATTCCAGAGCCAGACGCTCGAGCCCGGGCATGACTGATGGATCCTTGGTTGACATGGCATACTCAGCGAGGAACATGATCGCATACCCATAGTGCCAGGTCGCAAAGGCACCGACTCGATAATTGGCTACCTTTTTGGCATAGTCAGAAAGTAAGCTGCGGTACTCCGGCCTGCCACTGGCCAGCAGGGCAAGTGCATTGATACTGTTGGGAATCGATACCTTGTCCAATCCCATTCGCGCGATTGACTCGCACCCGCGCTCGAAGATCTTCGCAGATTTCCGGCAGTGATAAGGGGCCGTGGAACTGTAGGTTCCCAGAACGGGAATCTTGAGGCTGACCTGTTCGGTTTCACCTGCCCGCCATCGGGTGAGTTGGAGCATGCCTTCTGAACTTTCCTGCTCTGCCTGCATCACGGCGCTTGCAAACTGTATCCTTGCATCCCCTTTGAATGGCGTTTCTCCGACACCCACGATCACGTCATCCACTTCAAGGATTCCATCGGCAGGCGAACCCTTTGCCACTGTGGTGATCAGGATCTGGCGAGCATCTGCGGTGTGTTTCCATGCATGCATCCACCCCCGCGCGCCGGTAGGACCAAGTGTCCAGTCATGACTGCCATCGGGCTTGCCACCATGGGTGAAATCCGGGATGACTGTTTTTGCATTCGCTCCGCTAATCGGAAATATTGAGACGGATAGGAACCATGCCGCAGCAGCGAAGATCATGCTGGCTAATTGCTTTAAATTCATTATCTGAGAGGGGTTTGTTTTCTAGTCTCTGATTGCAATCCTAAGCCACTCAGGATGACAAACAAGGATATCAATCGAAGGAATCAGTTGAGCTGTTGCTGGAGGTTCAGGGACACTAATTCTCAATGAGTTCTATTGTAGCCCTTGCCAGTGCGTCACCGATCAGAAAATAACTTTCGGCGTTCCCGAACCAGTGGTGTCCGTGTGTGGTATTGGGTGACCGTTCCTTGGGGCGCGCAAAGGCGGTTGTTTTTACAAAAACGGCATTTTCTATGCGTGCTGTTCCGTTGCGTTGGGCTTGTCGGAAATCAGCCATATTCCCGTCCCTTTGGACAGGGCCGCCGTTGCCGAGTTCTCCGACAATAAACGGTAGTTGCGGCATACCCAACTCAGAGCGAAGATCCAAGGCAAGGTTGACCAGATGATCTGCATAATGAGTGATGGCGTCGCTTGCCACCATGTCATTCCAACCCTGCATCCAGATAAAGCCTGCAAGCTCGTAATCGTCATGTTTGAGGTCTTCAAGTGCCGCATGGATTTCTTTAATCATTTTTGTGTAATACGGACCGACAGGTCCTCCCGAACTCGGCGGGCGGAAATCAGCATGCAGACTCTTGCCTCCCCATGCCGTTTTGATCAGCAAAACCGGTTCATCGAAATAGTCTCCAACAACATGGCCAAACTGAAGCTCCGGGCCGATGTGACTATTACCGCCGTATCCTGTGTAGCCGATGGTCAGGTTTCCCTTACGCTGCTTTCCCTGGGATTTGAAGGATATCTGGACGTCCTCTCGAGAGGTCCAGTTTCTTTTTTCGTCTTTCAGATGTCGCATTTTTTCGGCGCTGCTGGAATGCTTCATGGACCATTCCAGATTACCCTTGCCACCGTTGTAAAACTCAGGATGGTTCATCGTGACAACGCCCTGACCTTCCATGTTGGATTGCCCTGCGAGGATAAAGACCTTGGTTGGAACCTTGCGGACACTTTTTCCGTGGGGTATGTCCGAGACAGACGAAGCAGGGTTCGTGCTGAGTTCAGATGGATGCCCGGGATCGGTTTGGGGCCGAAGTCGCAGAATGACAGGAGTTCCGACATCGGGCAGTTTGTCACCTGCGACGTTCCAATACAGTTCCGTATTCACCTGGCTGTGGAGGCCGGGCAGGCAAAGCACTTCATCGCCGAAGGTTGAAATTGATATCACGTTTCCACTCCTGTCAGCCATGTAATGGTTAGGGCTGTTATTGTCAGTGGAACGTAAAATCGAACCAGCGAACAGGAATGTATTCGTTGAGAATATTTCTCCATCCTCCTGCGTTATAAACTCGTTGATTGGTTTCTCAACCGGTTTGGCAGAGTCCTCATTATCGAACACAAGAAACACATCAACAGGGGCTCCGGATGGAGGCACATCCATCCAAACATTTTCCTCATCGTCGACTGGTTTTCTTTGTGCCGGGGAGCCCGCCTCGGCGCCCAGAAGGAGAAGTGCCGTATGAATATGTTTAGCTGTGCTGTCAACGGCAACAATCGATTCATGCTCCTTGGAGGCTTTTGTACAGGCGATCAACTCGAGCACTCCTTTTTTTAAACAGATGTAGGCATCAACGTCCACGCACCACTCCTCAAGGTTGATGCTTATGCCCTGTAATTCAGGAAGGTCGAACTGAGAGAGAGGTATCGGATTAGGAATGGAGCCGGAGGATTGACCGCCATCTCCTGTTTGACTGGTTGCAGCTGTCGTCAGAAACGGGACGCCTGTTATCAGGAGTAAAAGTAGGGATTGAAAATAAGATTTCATAAGTAATATCGCCTCTTTGCCGGTATAGAATGACAGGAAAGGGAGCCCGCGACGAGACTAGAACTAGAGACCTTTTGTTCCCGACAATCGATCGCACTTGACCTGTGAGCCCCTTGGATCGAAGCGATCGCTTTCCTTTCCATGATAGGCTGGGCAGTAACAAGGGTGCATCCGTAATTGTCCATGAATTCAGGTCAATTTGATCCGCAAAGTCAATTCATGTTTTGGTTTTAGCTCAAGTTGATCCATCCAAAAATTTGTGAAAAGGAAGGTGAACAACTTGCGGAATGAAAGTCTTCTTGCCAGCTTCGCTCGCTTCGCAGGAGTGCGTATCCCTGGTCTGAATTTTGATCCATTGCTCGGGTGTTGGGTAATGGGTTTGTTTTTTGTTTGAACAATACCCTGCCTCCATAAACCGAGCAGGGGGCCTAGCTGGATTTGGTCATTTTTCTCTCGGTGCGTGGCATAAATACCGAAGCACCTTGGATATGGGAAAAGGCACGGGTAGAAGTCCCTCGTCAAGTCTGATCTACTTCCTATCTCTCTAATTCCGGCCGGCCACCATGGCTGCTGGCGAGTCTGTCTGCCGATGTGACTGGAAGTTGGAGCAAGCGCTTTGCTTCCTTCAAAAGAAAATCGGGATTGTTGAAAGGTTCGTAACTGATGTCCTGCCAACGGACCAAGCCGTCACCATCGATCAAAAACGTGCCATGCAATGGTTGATTTTCAAAATCGTCGAACGCCCGGTAGGTCTTGAAGATTCTTAGATCGGCGCCAGAAACAAGCGGGAATGGGAATTCACCTTGAACTTGTGTGTTTTCGAGGAAATGCTTCAAGTCCTTTACCACCGGAATCTCTGCCAGGTCTTCCAGCTTAAAACTGTCAACCGACCTCTTCAGTTTCTTGACTTCGTCGGTGCTGATGGCGACCAGTGAAATTCCGGCGTCGATGAAGTCTTTTGTTCTGGGGGCGAAATTGGTGAGCTGCTCGACGCAATGCAGGCAACTTTGGCCAAGGTAAAAGATCACCACGACGGGTCGGCCTCGGAATTGCTTCAGGCCTATCGATTCCCCGCTGGCATTTGGTAAGTTCCAATCTGGCGCTGATGTAGGTGTGTAGCCCAGCGGACCAATGCTGTCCAGCGATGGACGTATGCCGACGTCATGGGAAAGCTGCCTATCGATTCGCCAATCGGATGGGAAATCAATAGCGGAGGCTATCTCCGAAAGTCGCTGAAACGGGGCATGCGTCAAGTCGTCGATGTCCCCGGAAATTTCGCGCAATTTGGCGAATGCTTCGCTCGCTTCTTTTTCCTTACCAATGCGGAAGAGAACGTCGATCTGGTTGGCCAATGGTATGACCTCGTTCTTTGCCGACTCGACCGCTTCTCCAGCCAGACGCTCTGCTTCCTCGTGATCTCCCGCGCGCAGGTAGAGTCTGGCGAGTCGATCCTTTGCGACGCCGCTGACTTGACCGAGCAGAGTCTTGGACGTTTCGGTCGTTCCCACCAATAACCCTGCGTATGCGTTCAGTTCAGCGACCGCGTTGTTGAGCGACTTGATCCGGTTGTTGAACTTTTTTCCAGCGGCAGCTTTGGCCTTATCGATCTCGGCCGCCGGTTTCTTAGCTTCCTTGGCTTTTTTTGCTGCTTCGTTTTGGGTCTCAGTTTGTTCATTTTGCGCTTGGACCAATCGTCCCTGCAACTCCACAAGCTGGGCCAGAAGCTGGGGTGAGTCGCCTTTTTCGAAGTAAGCGACACCCAAAGCGCGGATGCGTTTGTCCTGTTCCGGTTTCAGATTCGTCGGTTCCAGATACATGGTCTCGCTGAGATGAATCAGCTCGTCCCACATTTCGAAACGCTGGAGCACTTGGAACATTCGGGTCCGTCCATACGAGGCGCTGCGTCCCCGCCTTGAAGCAGTATTGTATTTTGGGTGCCGTGGATGTTCGATCAGATTGGCGGCGATCGCCAGTGCGTCACGTGATCGGCCGATGTTGATCAGATTGCGCGTCATCCATTCCTGATTGTGCGCATAGTTGTGGATCTGGTCGGGCATCACGCGATCACGCATCATGTGAGCGTGATCGGCTCGTGAGGATGCTTCCTGTTGCCAGACGGCGTCACTGTATCTCTTCAATCGGGAATAGATATGCCCGGGCATGTGCCACAGATGAGCGATGCTGGGGCCTGACTGCCCGCCTCGCGCAGCGGATTCCAGTGCGCGCTCGGGTTTTTCACGGTCCCATAGGTGAATTCGGTAATGATGCGCAGGGTGTATTGGGTTCAGGGCAAATACCTGATCCAGAATCGCATCGACCGCCTGGTGACTGGCAATGGGAAGATCCCCCTTGAACTGATATAGCCGCACGACCAAGAACGCTTTTGCCTCGATGTCATCGGGATGCTCGTGAATAATTTTCTCCAGGTTGCGGATATATTTTTGCTTGGCAGTCTTGGCGTCTTTTTTCTTTGATTTCAAATACTCGTCCAGACCGGCTATCCAGAGTTGTTCACGTTTGCTAATACTCTCTTTTCGTTTTACAGCCTCCTTGATGAAACCGATCGCCCGTTTTTCGTTCTCGAAATTTGCCATCGCCATCCCCCAGTAAGCCATCGCACATTCTGGATCCAGCATGGCCACCTGTCGGAAAGATCTTTCGGCCTCGAAATACCAGAAACCGTGCAACTGACCGATGCCTTGATTGAAGAATTGCTGGGCAAGTGCGTCATCCGTGGAGACATCAAAAGTCACGTTGGCTGTGCCTCCCATCAGATACGCCTTCTGGCGGGGACCTTCGTTGAAAGCCTCGCCGTGAAACGAGTGTCCTTCGATAACTCCCTCGGCAGCGCCTGTTTCTGCCGTCGATTCGTCTTTGGGTTTGTCTTGCGCTTTTTGAATATCCTCTGCTGAGACGTGTTGGGTATGCAGTGTTGCAGTGAGGATGAGCATGAACGGGATGAAGGCAGCAGCCCTGACCATGACAGGACGCGTCCATGGCTCAATGCCTGCAGTGGTTGTTTTTTTCAAAAAGCTTCTCATTTCATTTATCATTGACTCGCTGTGGTGCAGGAAAATTCGATCCTTTCTTTTTCGAGCTACTTGTCAAGAACACAAACACGGCATCTCTCGAAAATAAGGGACTGATTTATCAATTGTGCATTCGAGCCACATGCTCGACAAAGTCTGGTTCGTCATTCAAATTTGTTGGTGGCTCGATACACAGTAAATAATACGCAAGCAGAGTAAAAGTCATTACTTAATGAGCTATTTTTAACAATCAACGGTAAAAAACGCGTGCCAACTCTACAGGATATCCGGTTCCTTCTCCAAGGTAACCTCGATGGTTTCCAACAGTCTCTTGAAGTGAAAAAAATAAATCAAACTCAAATCCACCATCTCACGTGTGAGCATCCCTTCAAACCAACATGTGGAAAACCCCGCTTATTGAATTGGAAAAGTGTTGTTTTATTTTTTTGGGGTGGGCTTTTCCTATGTCACTCTCCTTCTTTGTCTCAGGAAGTTGGTCAACCTTTCTCTGTCATTGCCTATCTACCTGAATATCGCATCAGTAATCTGCAGCCCAATCAACTGGAATGCGTCACTGAACTCATCTATTTTGGCGTGGAGCCCCCGGCGGACGGCATACTACCCCATCAACCGATCCAACCTGAGACATTGGCGAAGCTCCATCAACTGCAAGAAAAATCCGGATGTCCCATGCTCCTTTCAGTCGGCGGTTGGGGACGATCTCAGCATTTTCCCGCGCTGGTATCGAATGTCTCCGCGCGGAAGCGTTTTATCAGATCATTAAAAAACCTTTGCCTTTCCCATCACTTTTCAGGTGTCGACTTCGATTGGGAACATCCCAAAGGCAACAAGGCAATGGATGCGTATGCCGCCTTGTTAAAAGAGACAAGAGCCTCATTTCACGCGCAGGGTCTGAAGGTGACCCTTGCCCTAGCGTCCTGGCAGGATTTGGGAAACAAGGCCTACGAAGCTGTGGATAGAGTGCATCTGATGTCTTACGATCACAATTATCCACAGGCTACCTTTGAAAAATCTGTTTCAGACGTGAAAGATCTGATAATAAATGGGTGCCCTCCCGAAAAAATTGCATTGGGAATACCCTTCTATGGACGCGACAGAAACCGCCAGGCAATGACCTATCGCGAGCTGGCTGCCAATGCAGATTTGGATCCTGCCCTCAATGAAATCCATGGTTATGCCTTCAATGGCCGCGATACACTCACTCAAAAAATGAACTATGCGCTTCAGGCCAAACTCCAAGGCATCATGATCTGGGAGATTGGGCAGGATTCGTTCGACGCTACCACATCACTGCTGCAAAGCATCTGCAGTCAGGTCCAATCAATAAAACCAGCAAGTTCAGAAAAATGAATCAACTCATGCCGCTTTCTTTTTTTGCTGTGAATACAAGTTGCGCGCTTCATGGAATTTACTTCGCAGCTTCTTTCCATTTCAGTTGCATAGTCCTGCCGCCAATGCAGGAGGCACCGCGCGAAAAACTGACCAAAACCGCGATCCAGCATTTACGGTGGCACAAAACCATGAGCTATTGTTTTTGTTACCCTTGTACATTATGATTTTATTAGTCTGGAACCCCTGGAGATAGTGTCTCCAGGGTTGTTTCGATTCAATGGATGGCATCATTCAGCTGTTTTTCCAGCCAGTGATGGGTGGTGTTTCAACAGATGGATGAGATTCGGGAGGTGGCTGATTTGTTGACACCTTTTGCACTCATGCGGACCCAATGATCGAACTCGGATATGCGGTCGTGAATCCGGTAATGGGGAGTGCCGGTCGTGGAAGAAAATGTGGTGCGACAACTCCCGACATCGATGCCTCCCGCGTCTTCTCGCTTTGCTTTGTGAATGACCTTCCAACAGTGCAGTGGGTGATAGCCAAACTGCTCAACCAGCTCATCGATTAATCGGCTTTTCCCCTTTTTTTCCACTCCTCAATAACGTTGTCGGAGCCTGGGAAAGATCTCTTCTCGAATCTTTTGACTTATTGATTTCCCTTCATCTTGCCGAGCGCATTCTTTTTGAGTCAAAAGGTGACTTGCAAATCAGAGCCATTCACTCTTGCCACTCCCTTTCTCAATCTTTACAGTTGCAAATCCCAATCGAGCTTATGCGGTCCCTGGCCTGCCTCGTTGTGTTTTACCAGATTGAAAATCTCGTAATTTCTCCCACTTACCCAAGATTAATTGCCCATGGCTGCTTCGACGTCAATTCTCCCGGATAAACTGCACGAGTACCCTCAACAAGATGTGATCGACGGATCCGGCGCAGGATCGGATTCGATTCTCGATGATTGCCTCAACAAACACGGTGGAGTGTTGCAACTTCTGCATCGTTACGCCGGCCGGACATTTTGTACGCCAGGGAAACGAATTCGCCTGGATGCGCAGTCCTACTATCCGGACTACATGAACGGGACTGGGCTCGATGAGCTCTGGATGTGCTGCACCGTTCCCATCGTGACGGGAGTCATCGATACCCGCACGAACAAGGCACCATTTCGTGAAGGGGAATCGCACGTCCTCACACCGAACGGCCAGTTCATCTCGCTGCAGGATTTGATCGTCGCCAAACCGGAAGCTGTCATGGGTGAGAAGATGACGGCCTTTTCGAAATCCATGTTCGGCGATCCGACCTGGCCGATTGTGTCGAAGAAATTCGACAATCTGAATCCGATTCCACATCATCTTCACTGGGCAAAGTGGGAAGTCTACGACATCAATTCATTCGACAACCCCGGAGTCAGTCCGTCGCATTATCACACCACGGCAATGGGGCTCTACCCGTTTGTGACGAAGGATCAGTTTCTTGCCTGCATGAAGCGCTTCGGACAGGGCGAGTATAACGGGGTCCGGCATTTGTCGCCGCACACGATGATGCACATTGATAATGGCTTCGTGATGCCGAACGGCGTGCTGCACTCGCCGACGGACCTCTGCACACACGAGCTGCACGTCACGATGGACGAGCATTTCCTTGCCGAGGATCTGACGCTTGACGGACGTATCGGAGCAGCCGATGCGTTTTACGCATGCCGGGAAGAGGACTATCCGAAGGACAGGCACCAAGACTGGGAGTTCCTGGTTGATACGTTCGACTTCGAAGCGAACCAGGATCCCGATTTCGTGCGGAAAAATGCGCGTCCGGCAATCACCGCTGAAGAATTCACAGGCGACGGAGTGGACGCAAAGTGGATTGTTTACGGTGATTTTCTTGGCGACCAGAAGTGCTCAATCCTCCGTCTCACTATGCGAGCCCGGCGGCAAGACGAATTTCTGCCCGGAGAGTCCCGCGCTGTTCCACACGAATGGCGGATGCGGCTCGTGTTGGAAAGCTCGAAGTGCGATATCATCAGGATATGAAGCTTGGCGAAATCTATCCTGAGATTGGATTCATTACTCAGGCCGCACTTGACAGCGGCGGTGTCGAAATCGAGAACACGGGAACCGAACCGCTCGTGTTGACCTTCGACTTCCCGCAGCATGCGCATTCTCAAACACCTGGTGTTGTTGTTAAGAATTAGAGCGTTTTTGAAAACCGATCAACACAGCCAATCATTAGTGGAAGCAAATGTTATCAGACGCACAAAGCGGGAGGTAATTTCATCATCACCTGCCAATGTGAGATGAGTTGCCCCAATGATTCCACTTTGGTAATTGATTATGCTTTCCGTTGTCCGATCCAGATTACTGCGAAGAGGAAGGTGCTGGCGTGGCGTAATGTGAACAGGATTGGTTGATAGTCCGTATTCATTCCGGGATATTTTCACCTCCCGTTTGCCCATGATTCTATTGTGGGAAGCTGAGGGGTAATATGAATTAGAAACCAACTTATATACCCAGGCTGATCAGCCGTTTTGCAGTTGAGAACGGAATCACCACATTTTTCGCCAGTATAGCAAACCCGACTCAGCAAATCCCCGATTCAGGAAAGGACTTTGCGAACATTGACGAGCAGGGCCTGTGTCCTTTTGATGCCCTCCATTTCAGGGATCTCTCTGCCCTCATACTCGATACCGACATAACCGCGGTATCCAGAATTGATGACGATCTTCATCATCTTGTAATAGTCTGTGTGGGTATCATTGCCGTGTTTGTTAAAGTCGTAAGACTTGGCGCTCACGGCGAATGCGAAGGGCATTAGCTCTTCAACTCCCTTGTAATGGTCGTAAACTTCGTCATTTGAAATCCTGAAGTTTCCGAAGTCTGGCAGAGTTCCACAGTTTCGGAGGTTTACCCTGCGCATCACTGAAGCAAGCCAGGCTCCGTTCGACGAGAGTCCCCCGTGATTTTCCACAATCACGTTTAGACCATGGTCGGCTGCATAGGTGGAGAGGCGTGCAAGACCATCGGCGGCGAGTTTGATTTGCTCTCCGTAGTCGCCACTAGAACCAGCGTTCACACGGATCGAGTGGCATCCAAACGTCTTTGCTGCTTCGATCCACTTATAGTGATTTTCGATAGCCTGAGTCCTTTTCCTGGCGGAGGGATCACCGATCATGCCCTCGTTGTCGCACATGATGAGAAGCTGTTTTACTCCATGATCATTGGCGCGTTTGTTGAGGTCGTTCATATAATCTTTATCGCTCACATGATCCGCCAGGAATTGGCTGCTGTATTCGATAGCTTCGATGTTGAAACTCTCCTTGGCTATCTTAGCAAAGTCCCTCGAATCCTTGTCGTTGTTTCGAAAGGCTCTATGTAGCGACCACTGTGCCAGTGAGATTTTGTAGGGCAGCTCGTTGCCGGGATGAGCTGCGAATAGTTTGCAAAGGCTGGCGGGGAATGCCAGGGCCAAGCCTGTCATACCACTAACTTTGGTGAAATCTCTTCTATTGATGGACATAGTTGTTGGCTGTTGGGTGGTTTCTATCAACAATGAGTGGCGCTGCTTTTCGGGTCAATGGTTTCTTTACCCTTAGTTTCCGAGGGCGCACTGGCAATGCCGTGTTGACTTGGAGGGTGAATCCCCCGAGTAGCCCTTAACCGCGGGATCAGGCGAGTGCATCAGGGATTAAGCAACTAAATCATCACTACAAGAACATTGGAAATGCCTCCACCCTGCAAAGTCTATCGAGACAAAAGCATGGAAGGAAAACCCAATTATTACTATCGGCAAGCAGCTTGTTTTCAAACTGATCTAATTTCCGAACACGGCGTCGTAGACTGGCATTTTCCTGAAACAGGAGAGGTTTCAAACCATTGACATCTTGTTAGTAGTGCTCAATGCTTTTTCCATATTAATGGTCAGGATTCTACCACGAGCGACGTTTCACAAATTCTACTTGCACCATGTCATCATCGCAGCAGGAAAAACAGGATAAACCAGGTTCCCAGGTGGGACCGGCAGGGCTATTGCTACGCGCGTCCATTCCAGTCGTCATCTTGATCACGGCCGTGGGTGGCTTCTTCCTTCTAGCCAAAAAAATGGACAAGGAGAAACCACCTCCTCCCAAGAAACAGGTTCTGAGAACCCGCATTGTTGAACTGGAATTAAGAGACTACCCGGTTTCCTTGAAAACACATGGGAACGTTCAGCCGCACATTGAAATAACCATTCAACCACAGGTATCTGGATTGATCATCGAGCTCTCCCCCTCCTTCGAGGATGGAGCATTCTTCTCCCAGGGTGATGTGCTCATTCGATTGGATGCTGCCGATTATGAAACTGCCTTGCAGAGCGCCGAAGCCCGGCTAATGGGAGCCAAAGCGAGCCTGGAACTCGCCAAGGCAAATCACGCGCGCAATGAAGAAGTCGTCAAAGAAAACCTGATTCCACAGACCGAGGCCGACTTGAGTGCTGCCAATTTGAAGCAAGCTGAAGCAGATGTTCAGTCCGCGGGCGCCCAGGTCGCTCGGGCAAAGCGTGACCTGGAACGCACCCGTATTCTGGCACCGTTTGATGGAAGGGTACGACAACGTCTGGTTGGGTTGGGCCAACTAGTTGGTGCTGGCACATCCCTGGGATCAATCTTTGCCGTCGACTATGCGGAAGTAAGATTACCCATATCCAGCAGGGAACTGCCTTTTGTCGATCTTCCCAGCTTACTTGAAGATCCTCCCGTTCCGGTTGTCCTTCACGATGCTTTGGACATGTATTCCGGAAAAACATGGCAGGCCCGCATCATCCGAACCGAAGGTGCTTTGAACGAGGATTCACTCGAACTCTTTGCCATCGCGCGTGTGGATGATCCTTTTGCACGTTTGTCTGGAGACACTCCATTACGCATCGGACAACCTGTCACCGGCGTCATTCAGGGACGTGTTCTCAAAGACGTATACGCTCTACCGCGTGTCGCAGTCCACGAACTAGATCAGATTAACCTGGTAAATGCCGCAGAACTCACTCTTTTTCGAAAGACCATTGAAAAACTTTGGTCAGATGAAGAACACATTGTGGTACAGGATGCTTCGATTGAGAACGGAGCATGGCTGGCAACAACGCATTTGGTATATGCCCCAGATGGCACGAAGGTGGAGATCATTCCGGATATGAATGACACCACAATGTCGGCTGCCGAACCCAATGAAAACGAGAAAGCTGGAACCGATACCCAGAAAAAATCTTCCAACTCGGACGGAAAACCATGAGTAGGCTCAAGATATGATTCGATGGTTCACCAACAACGGTATTGCTGCCAATTTTCTCATGATTGGCATTTTGCTGGCCGGATTTTACACAGCCTTCTACCGCATCCCGCTTGAAGTCACCCCTGCACTGAGCTGGGAAACGGTCATGATTGACATGCCTTACCGGGGTGCCACCGCCAAGGATGTGGAAAGAGCTATTCTGATCCCAGTCGAAGAATCTCTGGAAGGGGTGCAAGGCATCGAACATCTGCACGCCGACGGATCCAGGGGCAGAGCACGCTTTTACCTCCAAGCCAAACAAGGTGTGGATGTCCGCGTGTTGATGGATGATGTGAAAGCCCGTGTGGATGCCATCACAACCTTTCCCTCAGAAACGGAACGTCCACGGGTGTTCATTCCAGAGTCTGGAAATTATTACGAAGTATTGAGTGTTGCGGTGACGGGCAATCTGACTCCCACCGAACTCAGCAAGGTGGCCCGTCGCGTTCAGGAAGATCTTTTGGAATTACCCGGTATCAGTCGCGCCAATATTGAGGGCGGCCGCCGATTTGAAATCGCCATCGAAGCGGAGCCTGAAAAACTACTCGCCTATGATCTAACGTTTCAGGATCTCGCAGATGCCGTCCGCCGCTTTTCCATCGATCTCCCGGCGGGTGCCATCGATAGTGCCAGTGGTACGTTGACCATGCGCACGCGAGGTCAAGCCTACACGGGTGCTGATTTCTCACAGATTCCGGTGCGATCCATCAATGGTGCGGAGGTCATGCTGGGGGATGTTGCCAAAGTCATTGACGGTTTCGAAGAAGGTGACAAGCGTGTCGAATTCAATGGCAAACCGGCACTGTTTATTGAAGTCATGCGCACGGGGAATGAAAGCGCCATCGATATTTCCAACAAAGTACGCGATTACGTCGACACCGCGTTAACCCGATTTCCTGAGGGCATCGATATGTTTGTCTGGGATGATGAATCCTACGCCATTCGGGGCAGGCTCAACACACTCGTTTCGTCGCTTCTGCAAGGAAGCCTGCTGGTCGTCTTGACACTGGGTTTGTTTCTAAGACCTGCACTGGCTTTTTGGATCATCCTCGGCATTCCAGTATCCTTCGCAGGTGGAGTTTTATTAATGCCCTGGTTCGGAGTCACCGCCAACGTGATGAGTCTGTTTGGCTATATCATTGTGGTCGGTGTGGTCGTCGATGACGCAATCGTCACCGGTGAAAACGTCTTTCAAAAAATGCAGTCCGGTTTATCTCCCCTGGAAGCCTCGGTCAAGGGAACCGAGGAAGTCACCGTTCCTGTCACATTTGGGATTTTGACGACCATCGTTGCGTTCATTCCTCTGCTCTATTTCGAAGGCACCTGGGGTGATTTCGCCAGACAAATTCCGCCGGTTGTCGCCCCCGTGCTTCTATTCTCGCTGTTAGAATCCAAGTTGATTCTACCAGCCCATCTCAAGCACCTGCGTATCAAGCCTAGCACGAATGCCTTTTCAAGATTTCAAAGTCGTATTGCCGATGGACTGGAGCGGTTTGTGGAACGTGTCTATCAACCCACGCTGAAATGGGCGGTCCGACATCGTGTGTCGGTGCTGGCCTCTTTTGCTGCCATGGGATTATTAATGACCGGATATTGCATGGGAGGTCGAATGAGTTTCACCTCCTTCCCATCCGTGGATCGACAACGCATCACCGCTATTCTGGATTTGCCCGATGACACACCCATTGAAATCACTGCCAAGTACATGGAACGCCTGTCGGCCGCACTGGACCAGGTCAAAGGTGAATTCATTGATCCTGGCAACAACAAATCGTTGATCAAAAATGTAACGCGCGTCACGGGTGCTTATGGTTCGGGTGGTTCTTTTAATAAATCGCGCTGTTACATATCTCTGGAAGTCATGGCACCGGAGGAACGCAGCGAGCCCGGTCCACGCAACAGTGAAATTGCCAATCGGTGGACCGAAGTGGTGGGTCCCATTCCTGAAGCGGAGACCTTTCGAGTATTCTCGGAGCAAACCATGAAAAGCAGACGCGAATATGATGACGAATATTTAAACCTCGAATTGCGAGGCCCGATGTCGGAGGAAAAAGCGGACGTCGCCGAACGGATCAAGGAACTGCTGGAGGGATACAATGGAATCACCACCGCCTGGGCTCGTGTGAATCGAGGTCAGAATGAATTGGAAGTCACCCTCAAACCCAGAGCTGGTGAACTGGGTCTCACCCAGGTCATGCTCGCTCGTCAGATCCGCCAGGCGTTTTACGGGGAAGAAGCTCAACGTGTTCAACGCGGTATCGATGACGTTCGTGTGATGGTTCGTCTTCCCAAGCAGGCACGTGAATCCTTGCATACACTGGATCAATTAACCATCCGAACCCCACGAGGTGCAGACGTGCCTTTGTTCACAGTGGCAGATATTCAATTCAAAAAGGAACCCTCCTTCGTCGAACGCAATGACGGTGCGGAAATCATCCGTATCGGAGCCCAACCCGTCGACGAAACGGTTGATGTGGTACGCATCGCGAAGGAATTAAAACCTCGGATCAAAGAACTCTGCAGTGAAGGCGAAGATCTGTCCTTTCTGTTCATCGGATACGTGGCCGAAGCTGAGGAGGCTAAAAAGCGTACGCTGATCGGTGCCGTTGGATTGTTTTTCACCCTTTATGCCTTGCTCGCAATTCCTTTTAGATCAGTGGTTCAACCTTTCTTTGTTATGATTGCAGTTCCCTTCGGTGTGATCGGGGCATTGCTCGGCCATATCATCATGGGACTGACGCCGTCTTACCTATCCGTCTTTGGCATGCTCGCGCTGGCAGGGGTGACGGTAAACGATTCACTGGTTCTGGTGGACTATATCAATCGATGCCGTAAGGAGGGATTAAGCCTGCCGGATGCCGCGCTCAAGGCAGGGGCACGCCGGTTTCGACCCATCATGTTGACATCATTGACAACCTTCGCAGGATTGCTTCCTTTAATGCTGGAACGCTCCTTACAGGCGCAATTCCTGATCCCAATGGCGGTCTCCCTGGGCTTCGGTGTGGTTTTCGCCACCACCATCACCCTCTTCCTGATTCCCTGCGCACTCTTAACCGCTGAAGATTTAGCCCTTGCTTGGCAACGCTTCAAGGTCTGGTATATGCAGCCATTCAACAACAGGTAGGGATGCGCTGCCGCGCGTCCGCCAACACATTCGCACACCATCACAATTTCCCCTACATCCACAACACGCCCTCGGCCCTGCAGCAGCAGGGCCCTACCTGAGCCATAGGCTCGTGCATTAGGATATACTAGTCGTTAGTTTCCTTCCCATTCACCACGAACCAACCTATGTGCCTGTCCATCATGGCAAACAGGTTGATGCGTACACTGATCGGTGCTTCCGTCATCAACTGTGAATTCGGGTAGGTGAGCCCGATCAATCCATTGCTGTTTGCGGTATTGAGTCGAGTTTTCCCATCCAGATTAATGCGACAAGAACTAGGCGAACACATCACGGAATGGGAACCTCCGTTTTGCCAGTCCGGCTTGCATGGCTGGTGTGCGTAACACAGGGCCGAATTTCAAAGCCCGGTGGGGTCGAAGAAAGTTGTAATGACATCGAAGAATGTTCAATTGCTTTTCCAGGAATTCCTCAAACCGAGCGAAGCTGGTTGTTCGTCTGGTTAGATATAAAGTGGATTGCCCGATCGTTAAATTAAGGCGTTCGGTGAAGGAGGTGTTAAGGGTTTCGGAATCTTCTGAATTGAGGAGTAATTTTTCAAAATCCCTTTTGTCTCCTATGATCATTCTACGTTCCACTTTGATGATGCGATCATTCCTTCGAGTTTTGATGACTTGGTCATAGAGACATTTGCCGAAGCACTTGCGAATGGCACGCTCATAGAATTTGTATCCATTGTTTGTGATTAGTGGAACACATTGTGAATCTGTTAGTTTGGATATCGATCGTATGACGGATTTGGTGTTCTCATAGTTCCTTGATCCAACGACTGTTCCCGGCTAAAACCGAGACCACACATCCATCGTTGTAAAGATCCATGAGGCATTCTTTTTCGTTCCTTTGAATGTCCGGATTTCGTGACATTCACTATCCCTGGATGTTGCTTGGATTGAAGTGGCGGCAGGATCTGGCTGCTTTTCGCAGCCATCGATACCTTGTATTCCAGCTCAAGGGACTGGCCACCGGGAATCGCAGATTTACAGGCACCCTCAAAACTCAAGCTGGCGGCTTGATCGAATTTTGGTTCGGGATGTTGCGGAAACGCCAGGCTGAGCTGGATACAGGGGGAACTTGAGAATCAGGCAGTGAATTGCCCTACAGGTCTTGCTTCCAAAGAATAAGATCGTTTGAAAGCTCATCCTTGTCATCCTCATCACGAGGGAAGTATCCCTTCAGCTTCTGTCCGCAGAGCTGGATGCCCTCAGCCAGTCCTTTACCATATTTCCTGTCCTTGAACCCATCGATAATGGCATCTTTGACCTCCTCAAAGTCTGCATTGCTGAATTGCTTGCTGATTGAAGAGTCTCCCATCACGTAGACCATGCGCTCAAAAGCGGAAATGAAAATTAAGACGCCAGTGGCTTGCTGGGTGCTTCCGACCCGATGCATTTGAAATGCCTGTATGGCGCGTTCTTTGAGGCAAGCTTCCATTTCCGAACGACGGCAGAAAAGCCGTCTCAATCCCCAGAATCTGTTGGCCAGAAAAACCCCGGCAACGAAGGCCGCGATTAGCGTAAAGATGGTGGAGCCCAGACCGACTGCAAGCTCGGGTGTACTCGTATTTTGCCAGTCCCCGTCAAACGAAACATCCTGAAAACCGAACCATAACAAGCTCAAGGCAGCTAAGGCGATTGTGCAACCTGCTAGATCCTCAGCTCGATCGTATCGACCACTACTTTCCGTCACGACCGGTACGATTTCTGCCGAGGTATGCGATTCGGCCCTCGAGATGGTCTGCTTGATCAGTTCTTTTTCTTCAGAATTAAAGAATGTTTCGATATTCATGATTTCATTACCAGGAACCTGTTGCACCGCCACCACCGGAAAACCCGCCACCAAAACTTCCGCCACCAAACCCGCTTCCTCTGGAGTTGAATGATTGATAAATAATCCACCACATCAGTCCCAAAACAGCCGCCCAGAAAAGCCATGCCCAGCCGGAACTCCCTTTTCTACTCAGGGAAACCACCGTGAATATGGTCAAGATGACACCCAAAACAACCAGGCCATAATGCCAGAGAGGCCTCGGGGGAGGCTCAATTTTCTCTCCAAGAGCCATTTGTGCAAGAGCTTGTGTGCCGGCCGTGATCCCCCCCTCAAAATCGCCAGCCTTGAAGCGTGGGATGATGTGCTGACTCATTATGTCCCTGCAGAGGGCATCTTTTTGTCTTCCAAATCCAGCCCCTAGCTCGATGCGCGCTTTTCTGTCATCGACTGCGATCAGGAACAGGATGCCCTTGTTCCACTCGACCTCTTCGGATCTGCCAATCCCAGCTCCCTCAACCCTGACCTTTTTATGACCGATGCCCCAATCGTCATAAAGGATGCGTGCATAGGTATCGATGGACATATCCCCCGCACCATAATCACCGATGCTGCCAATGCTTGCAATGATGATCGGGACAGCCTTTTTCCTGAGAACCTCCCCCAGCTGCTTTTTGAGCTCTTCAGAGGCGGTCGCCGACAAGAGGCTGGCTTCATCCGTGATGAATTGCTTTTCGGCGGGTTTTTCGGGGAAGCGGATTTGTGCTCGCGATATCTCAGGCAACCCAAGCAGGAGGCAAAGGAAAAGAACGCATTTCAGAGATGCATTGTGCATTTGAGTCAAGTGAGCAGCCACGACAGGTTCCATATCTAATCGAATTCTAAACCAGAGACTTCGACCCTTTCACACTACAAAAACAAGACTGCTTTGTAAACCTTACTGCATTGGATCGACCTTGGGTGCCTGGTTTCGGATTGTAGATTCGGGGATAACAGTCGATTCCTTGACGGACGAAGCGTTCTGTACTTTTCACGAAAGCACAAAAGAAAATGGCTCCAGAGGTTGGACTTGAACCAACAACCGATCGGTTAACAGCCGATTGCTCTACCATTGAGCTACTCTGGAACTCATAAGAGGTCGTGAATTTATGAATCACCGAAGGCTTCGTCAATAGCTTTTAGTGGTTTTTATCAAAAATTTTAAGATTGGGTCCAATACAGGGCGGACTCAGGAGGTTTGAATGATCTCAATACCTTTTTTTCTCAATGTCTCCAGATATTGAACCGGTGCTTTGCGGTCGGTGATGATGGTGTCCACTTGATCGAGCTCACACAGAAAAGACACGGATTTCCTGCCAAATTTGGTATGGTCGAGGCAAAAGATTACCTTTCGAGCTGCGCGTATCATTTCTTTTTGTATATCGATCAGCAGATTGTGCGAGTTCGTAATGCCCTCTTCTGTGATTCCGCCGGAACCCATGACAGCGATATCTGTATTCATGCGCGAGAATGATTCGATGGCCAGTGGGCCTACCAGTACACCCAGGCGAGGATAGATGACTCCGCCGGAGAGAATGACTTCCACCATGCCGTTGGATGCGTAAAGATTGGCGACGGGAAGTGAGTTGGTGATGATTTGAGGCGATTTGCCTTCTATGTGTTTCGCTACATGATAGGCGGTTGTTCCTGCGTCGATAATGATGCTTTGGTTCGGTGGTATGCAGTCCGCGCAAGCTTTCCCTATATATTCCTTTTCATCAATTTCCCGTGTATCGCGCTCTGTGAAGATGAACTCCTGTGATTTGGGTTGGATCAAACGAGCACCTCCATGGGTTCGTTTGAGCTGTCCCCGAGATTCCAGCAAAGTGAGGTCCCGCCGAACGGTGGAGACGGAGGCGTCGACCAACTCAGAAATCTCATCGAGTGATGAAAACTCCACATCCTGAAGGTAATCTGTGATTCGTTTTTGACGTTCTTCCGCTTGCATGTATTTGCTTGTGATATTGGTTACAGAGTGGGAACTCCCGTCGCTCATCGGGACAGCGGGCGGCCAACCCATATCAACTTGCCACACGATTGCGTCGAGGTCACCTCAAAACGGTCAAAATCTATCAAACAACTAAAAGACCAAGGTTTTCAGCCGTAATAAGCGCCAAAAGCTTCCAAAACAGGATAGATTGTGAAAGCTAATGGTAGAAAATGATAGATAGCACTTGACATTTGTCTGGATTTGGAAGATTTTGAGTTCTACAAACTTCATATGTCCAGTCCAACGTCCATTCCGCATCGAGCTGTCGTAGAGCACTGGGTGCGTCAAGCTGTTTACCAAAGGCTTGGTCAATCGGCGCCACGAACAGCTCAGGCACCCAATCCGCTCCTGGTAAACATCAGTGCACGTCATTGTCACCTGACGCAGGAGGCCGTGGAGGCCTTGTTTGGTCCAGGTCATCAACTTTCGGTTCACAAGTCGCTCTATCAGGACGGCCAGTTTGCTGCCAAAGAGACTGTGACTCTGGTGGGGCCGCGGAGCCGCGTGATCTCCAACCTCCGCATACTCGGTCCTTGTCGAAATATCAATCAGGTGGAGCTGGCCTACACCGACGCGGTTGCGCTTGGTTTCGATATCCCTCTGAAAAGTTCGGGTGACATCGAGGGAACTCCGGGCGGGATGCTGATGGGGCCCAAAGGATTCTTTGAAATGGACAAGGGAGTCATCCGCGCGTTACGTCACGTGCACATGCATCCGGATGACGCAACATTTTATGAAGTGACTCAAGGCGATTTCATGAAGATGAAAGTGGGAGGGCCCTGTGGTATTACCTTTGATGAAATGCTGGTAAGAGTTGATCCCAGTTTTAAACTTGAGGTTCACATCGATACAGACGAAGGCAATGCCTGTAATCTATTGCCCTCCACCACCTGTGAAATCCTGAAGTAACGCATCCACTGAATCATATTTTAACTTTCCAGAAATCGAACAACGCAAAACAAAACCATTATGAGTGAAGCATTAGGCATGATTGAAACAAAAGGCTATGTCGGCGCGGTGGAAGCCAGTGACGCCATGGTCAAGGCCGCGAACGTCCGGCTTGTCAAAACCATCCCCATTGGTGGGGGAATGATCACCGTCCTTGCCCAAGGCGATGTGGGCAGTGTGAAGGCAGCCGTTGATGCGGGTGCCAACGCAGCAGCTCGTGTCGGTGAATTGATCAGTTCACACTTGTTAGCTCGCCCGCACGACGACCTGCTGAAGGCATTTGTGGACGCGCCCAAATCCAGGAAGTAATTCATCAATCAATACAATTTAACAAATAAATATTATGGCAAATCAAGCAATTGGCATGATCGAAACGCGTGGCATGTGTGCCATGCTCGAAGCCTGTGACGCGGCTCTCAAATCCGCCAACGTCAGCATGGTCGGCTGGGAAAAGATTGGTTCAGGATTCGTTACGAGCTTTTTCCGTGGCGATGTGGCAGCCGTCAAAGCAGCCACCGACGCCGGAGCAGCTGCCGCTTCGCAAGTAGGTGAAGTGATTAGTGTCCAGGTTATTCCTCGGCCGCATGAAGACCTGAGTGCATTGGGGCCGTGGTTGAAGCAGTAACCGGTAGCCTCTTTGGCGTCTTGTTCCTGGTGATTGCATACAATGAAAATATTGGTCGCAAACTTAGGTTCGACTTCCCTCAAATGGCGTTTATTCGCTTTTGAAGGCACGCAGTTTAGTCTGTTGCACAAGGGAGGTCTGGAGCGCGTGACCGATTATCCTGCCGGGATAAACGAGTGTCTTGGTCAGCTGAAGCAAGCTGGCGCCATCCAGGATGAATCCGAATTGAGCGCCGTAGGATTCAAAACGGTGCTGGCACAAACCGTCACGGGTTGTGTCGAGTTAAATGAAGCTGTTCTCGAAGACATGGAGGGGGGGAACCTCATCGCTCCTGCTCACAATCCTCCTT
>CALSPN010000025.1 GCA_943788245.1 uncultured Verrucomicrobiae bacterium
ATAGGTTGGCCAAATGAATTGCAGACCATCCCCAACGATTTGGTGTTAGCTTTTGAGTCAGTATTTCCTCGTATTCAAGTGCGGCCGCTAGTGGGTTTTTGAGGTCTTTTTCGTAAATTTCAGCAATGCGGATTGCCGCGTGCTGCTGCTTGGGGTTTGCGGCAAGGTATTCACGTAGAATTCTAATTGCCTCGAGAAAATCGCCTCGGGCCCATTCCTGCTCCGCTGATTCATACAGATCCCCGTCGTCTTCCGTTCCGCCTCCATCATCGTTGTAAAGGGAATCTAAGACACGATTGGCAGAATATTGCGAAAAATCGTAACCTGCAAGCAATCCCAGAGCGATCAAAGTGATGACAAAGATTCCCCCATAATATCCCATTCGGTTGGAACTCTCCGTCGTTGAATGAGATGTTTTCTCCGCGTTGGAAGATGCTACTTGAGCGTCTGGTGCGTTCACTACTTCAACCTCTTCAGAGATATCTGGAAGGTCAGACTCTGGATCGGCTTTCTCATCAGGCGCTGTAGGTTCTACCTGTTCGCTCAAGGGGTCCTCGTTTACAATGACAGCGTTAGCGTACCCAGAATGATCAATATCATCCATGTTTCGAGCGGCACCTATTGTAGCACTTTTTTCTGTAACTCTGTTGAAATCTGTAAGGAAGGCCTTACCAGAAAACAGCAGGCAGACCGAAAGAAGAATGTAAGCAATTAATTTAATGGCCTTCATGGATCAATTTGATAACTCACAATAATCATTTGCTCTGACCGGTGAAAGGTTTTAATAACCCCGAAAAAGTCAGATCTAACAATGGTGTTCAAGGTTCGTTGACTTGATTACGCCGTTTCTCAAGTATTTGTAGCAAAGCGTTGGCTGCAATTTGGTCGGTCGGGTTGAGTCGTAACGCAGCCCTGAAACATTTCTCAGCAGGTTCGAGTTTTCCTTCCTCCTGAAAAATGATTCCAAGACTGCCATATGCTTCAGCATCATTCGGATCAATGCGGATGACATTCCCAAAGGCTTGCTTTGCTGCATCATCTTGCCCTGAGCTCCTCAGCATGGTTCCGATGTTGAACCAGGCATTAAATCTTTTCGGGTCCAGGCGAACCACTCTGCTGAAGGCTCTGAAAGCCGCCTTTTGATCACCCGCTGCCAGGTGTGCCTGCGCGGTAATCAGTAATAAATCAGGGTCGTTTGTTTCACTCCCCAAAGCGCTTTTCCCAAATTGTATTAAAACCTGTTTGTTTTTGAGTCGGACCTTTTCCTTGAATTTTTTTCGGTCCTCAAGACTATTCAATATGAATTGAAACCAAAGTTCAGCCATCTCGTCCGAGGATTCCGGACCATATGTGACCGTCTTTGGAGGAGAATGCGGATTGGCAAGGTTGCCGGTAGAATTGTCATATGTATAATCCATATGCAGAACGGTTCCTTTCGGAAGCTTGATCGGTGTTTCGTAAATGTAGTCTCCCTGCCAGTTGAAATCCCAATTTTTTATGAGGATCAGCCTTTTCTTGCTCCCATCAGGAAAGATGGCGTAGCCCTCCATGCGTTTGCAAAGATAGTGAGCATGGGGAAGGATGCGGGTTAACTGCACATCCACGGGTAATTGCATGCTGTCCTTAACACGATAAAAGGAAGTTTCACTGGGAATGTCTATGGCCAGGGAAGTAAGTTTTATCTTGTAAGGAATGCTTGAGGGAGGGGTTTCTGTAAAATGCAATCCGACTGAACACGAGAAATCCTCAACTTTTCCGGTTGGGTTCATGTGCACCTGAATTACCAAATCTGTTCCAGGTTGTAGCATCCAGGGAATACTGTTGTCCGATTTCGAATAAATCTTACCAGGCTGCCAACTCAGAAACTGCCCCTCCGGCATTCCAGCACTCATCGGTACTCTCATTCCCCCGAATCCTGGTTTTGGATCTGCATTATCTCTACGTTGTGATTGCCGGGTGCTATCGATGTAGATGAGGGCGTGGTGAACCACGCGCGCGTTTTCTGGATGGAATTCCAGTTCCTTAACATACAACGGCTTGGTGATGGGGACTTTCAGGACAAAGTTCCTGTAAATATCCCGCCCTTCGGCTTGAAGGGAGTAATCATTGGGCATGGAGGCAATAAGGTCAGGTTCGCCCAGCTGCCAATCTCCGGGCCAATCAGGTATTGAAGGAGGCACGATATCATCTCCTTCTTTGCTGCCTGTATCCAACCAGCTTTTGATCAGGCGGATTTGTTGGTCAGATAAGCCCCTTTCATGTTTGAAACCTCCATCGACGGGTTCAGGAAGCCAGGGAGGCATGTATTTTGATTCCGTTACTTCTTTGATTTGTTTTGCTCTTCTTTTGGTATCTTCATACGTCAACAATTGAAACGGAGCAGACATTCCCTCTCGATGGCAAGGAGCACAATGCTCCAAAAGGATTGGGGCAATATGCTGGTTGAAAGTTACTGTTTCTGGTGCGTCATCGGAGAGGGTGGACTCGATTTGAAAAGCCCAAAAAACGAGGGTGAAACTACTGAAAAAAAAAACGACGGATCATGCTTTTAGTCTCTATGAGCAGGCGGTAATTCAGTTATGTAGCAACCTACAGCCTTGGTTTTTGGTGTCAAAATGGGTTTTTGGTTTAACAAAGAATCAAGGGCATTTCTGAGTTCGGTCTTCGTAGGTTGAATTCGCCGTTTTCCCAGTCTGGGGAAACGGTCATCGATCCTGCCGTGGTAAAGACGCTTCCCGCAAGGATCAAAGACAAACGCTTCTGGAGTAACTTTTGCTCCGGCATATTTAACCCACACATGATCACGGTCCACAACGACTGCTGGCTTCAATTTGTAAGCCCTTCGGTGATTTCTTGCATCATCAAGCTCAAGTTTGGGGTCACTGTGAATCAGCACGAACGAAACGTCTCTGGAGTGGTAAGCATCGACAAGTCGGTTTATTTCTGGTGTATAGGCATTGGAAATCGGGCAATCCTCCATGATGAAAATCCATACTATGGCTTTGGTAGAGGGAGAACTGTGCAGATGTTTCTTACCTTCAATATCCTCATACAATTGACTCCACCATGAGTTGTTCTGATGACTATCTGAAGCGTCCACACAACTCAACCAGGTCATCAAAACCCAAAAAACGAATGTTGCTTGAATTTTCAACGCGGTATTTTGCCGAATCAAATGGTTACTAGCTTCTGGATGGGGGCTGCTTCGTATCAATTTAAGGAGTTGTTTGTTAGAAAAAAGAGCCCGACCAACGATGGCCGGGCTCTTGGCGGGTTTGAAAATTAAACGTCTCTCACCGAAGGTACCTGGAATTCAGGGTTGTTCGGATCTTTCAGGAGCCTGTTGGCTTCCGCAGCATGTGCTCCAACGTGTTTTTCAGTAAGGGGATCGAATGTGAGCCAGGGGCCGACAACGTATTCGTTTTGATCCTCAGGCAGGCCAACGCCATTTTTCATGACATCATGCAGTTTCAGGAAATGTTCAGCGGCATCTGAGTTATCACCGAATTTTCCGGCTTTCTCATTGAATGGAACTTTTGACCCAAGACGGTATGAATTATTGATCAAATGCCCCATGACACACGCATAATGCGCATCGATGACATTGCCATTTGCCATATCTGGATCCCCGCTGCGACATGCTTTTATAAAACTCCCCCAGTTACCACCAGGCGTGACATCTCCATCGGGTATCTCCAGATCTTGACCTTCTGAACTTCCAGCAGAGTAATATTTATTGCGAATGATTTTTCCACCGTCTTCGAAGTAGTATTCATTTTCAACCTGACGCTGGTAACCATCATAGTTGACATTTCGAACATTAAAGAAAACCTGCTGTCCGTTGGGATACTCAGCCAAACCGAACATCGTGTTCGGGGTTTCTCCCTGGTCATTCCACTGGAAGCGTCCGCCAATAGCCATGGCTCGAACAGGGTGGGTTTGATCCTGGTCAAGAGCCCATCTTGCAACATCCAACTGATGAGTTCCCTGATTGTTTAAATCACCGTTCCCTGTAGACCAAAACCAATGCCAATCGTAGTGCACATAGTTATTGTGAAATTGATGAATGACAGCCGGGCCGCGCCATAAATTCCAATCAACATTGGATGGAGCGGGGCTGGGGAGTTCAAAACCAATGCCACCCCGAGGTTTGCAACAATATCCGTATGAGATTTTAAGTTTACCATATTTGCCTGCCTGAATCTGTTCATGTAAACCGGCGATTTTGGCATCACTGCGTCTCTGGGTTCCATGTTGAATGACAACTCCATAACGTTTTTGGGCCTCTACCGCTACTCGGCCTTCCTCAACGTCATGGCTCAATGGTTTTTCAACATAGACATGTTTTCCCGCTTGTGCACCCCAGATGGTCATCAAGGAATGCCAGTGATTAGGGGTTGCAATTGAAATGGCATCGACTGTTGGATCATCCAGTGCTTGGCGAATATCCTTAATGCCCTTGCACTTGTATTTTCCTTGTACCTTGTCATTGACATAATCGACCACAGTGCCACGGACTCGCTCATCCACATCAGCCAGATATGCAATTTCTACATTGTCCTGCCCAAGCCAACCACCTATATGGCTTCGTCCTCGGCCGTTGAGTCCTGCTACTGCGATTCGCAGACGATTATTTGCGCCAATAGCCCTTCCAGAGGCTTTTGTTCCGCTTAAAAGCACGGTGGCCCCTGCGGCAAGTGAAGTTTGTTTCAAAAACTGACGTCGATTAAATCCGTTCATGGTTTCAATAAGTGTTCTTATACAAATCACCCATGGCGTGGGGTGTTTTGTTCATTAGTATGAGTTCACTTAAAAATTAATTGAGAATCGTTGAGTTGTAAATGGTTTGTTTATCTTAGGATTTGGTCGTTTTTGGCTTTCTTGCCGGTTAAGGCAAATAAGATCAGCTATTGCGTTTGCTCGTGTCTTAAAAATAGTTTTCTGGACAGGAATAAGCTTGAGTTCGAATGCGCTCCACACCCGTGCTCGTAATTTAGCGGATAATAAAACCGATTCTTGTTGAAATCCTCTCGTCCGATTTCGTTATTGTGGTTAAAAGAATTCTTGAAAATGTTTTAGACGATGAAACGACATCATATTTTCCCTTGTTTAATGGCCTCATTCGCATTGATGATCCAGGCATCAGCGAAAGATCATCCCAACATTTTGCTCATTCTGGTAGACGACCTCAAGCCTGCTCTAGGTTGTTATGGTGATCCTCTGGCAATGACTCCAAACATAGATCGTCTTGCCGCAAGTGGCCTGCGGTTTGAGTCGGCCTACTGCAATCAATCCGTGTGTGCGCCCTCCCGAAATAACCTCATGCTGGGAAGCCGTTCCACTTCAATCGGCATTTATGGTTTGGGACGGCATTTCCGGGATGTATTCCCCGAGGCTGTGACAATGCCTCAGTATTTCAGTCAGCATGGGTGGATCTCTGCTTGCATGGGAAAAGTGCTGCACACTGGCCACGGAAATCATGATGATGTTCATTCCTGGGATCATCCTGCCTATCTCGACAAAGTCGTAGAATACCTCAAACCCGAGAGCACCGAAGGGGGACAATTGACTCGTGAAGAGGCATATTTCACAAACCAGAAACTGGGGCAAATTCGATCGCTACCCAAAGGTTATGCATGGGAAAGCGCTGATGTGGGAGACGAAGCTTATGCCGACGGCCGCATAGCCGCCAAAGTTATAGAGCGCCTGAAATCACATCAATCTGAGACAAACTCTCCTTTTTTTATCATGGCGGGCTTTGTGAAACCGCATCTTCCTTTCACTGCTCCACAAAAATACTGGGACATGCATGATCCCGCTTATTTCTCTGTCATGGCTTCTCAAACAGCTCCTGAAAGGGCTCCAGTATTTGCTGGGAAACGGGGTGGTGAAATTGTCAACTATGCGCCTTTGACCGTTGAGAATATCCATGAAATCACCATCCAGCGAAAATTAATGCACGGTTACTATGCAGCGGCTAGTTATGCCGATGCACAGATAGGTAAGGTGTTGAATGCTTTGGATGAACTGAAGCTTAGTGATAACACCATTGTGGTTCTTTGGGGAGATCATGGGTGGCATTTAGGGGATCATGGATACTGGACCAAGCACACCAATTACGAGCAAGCCAATCGTATCCCCATTATTGTACGTGCGCCGGGTTTGACGATCCCCGGCAGCTCAACACAGCAGTTGGCTGAAACCGTGGATATCTACCCGACCTTGGCAGAACTTGCAGGTCTGATGCGTCCTCAGGGCCCTCAGCCTCTTGATGGAGTGAGTCTGGTTCCGGTTCTTAAAAACCCCTCAATTTCCGTTCGCGATCACTCATACCATTGTTACCCCAGGGGAAAACGTATGGGACGAGCCATTCGAACGGCGCGCTACCGAATGGTCGAGTGGAAGCAGCCTGATGCATCGTCGGAAACAGCAGTCTATGAACTTTATGATTATGCGGAAGATCCAGGTGAAACGCGAAATCTAGCACAAGCCAGACCGGAGGCTCTAGCCGAATTGAGAAGCATTCTCGCGAGTCACCCTGAAGCGTCTGAAAGGAAATGAGGGTTTTTATGAATACCGTAAGTTTGTTCACGTATTTAAAGTTCATGAAGGCATGTCTGTTTGGTTGGGGAAGTTTTAGGAATCACTTTTTTTTAGTTTTGTTGTCAGGCCTGTTAGTTGGTGCATGCACGCATCAGGCCGGCTCGGTATCTTTGTTTGATGGTTATTCTCTCGATGGCTGGGAGGGAGATACTCAGAATGTGTGGCGCGTTGAAAATCAAACCATTGTGGGAGGTTCGCTGGACGGTAACTCCCGGAATGAATTCCTCTCAACGAAGCAATCGTATGATCATTTCCGATTAACTCTTGAATATAAATTAATTGGTACTGAAGGCTTTGTGAATGGAGGTGTTCAGTTTCGTAGTCGTCGCATCAGTGGTTCCCAAAATGAAATGGTTGGTTACCAAGCTGATATTGGTGCGGGATGGTCAGGAAGTCTTTATGACGAGTCTCGAAGAAAGATAATGCTCGCCGAGGCCGATAAAAAACGGATGGCGCGCATTGAGAAACCTGGTGAATGGAATCGCTACGAGATCCTTGCTCAGGGAAATCAGGTGAAACTTTTTCTGAACGGTTCACACATGATTACCTACGTGGAATCAGATCAGGCGATAGAACAAAATGGACTCGTCGCTTTGCAGATTCATGGAGGATGCAAGGCTGAGATTTCTTTTCGAAATATCAAGATCGAATCCTTGCATTTACCAGAAGGTCCAACAGAAGGCGTGATTCTCAATCGCTTTGGAAGTGGACAACCGATGGATTCAAAACAACCGTTTTCAGATGGTGAATTTTCGCCCATCGAAAATGAAATAGTAGTCATGATTGGTCAGGAAAACTTCGTCAGGGAACAAAAATCCGGTGCTTTTGAATCACGAATGATTGCTGGATTCCCTAAATTAAACCTGCGTTTTCGTTCCATGGCATGGGAGGGAGACACGGTTTACGAACAATGGCGTGAACTGAATTTTGGTAGCTGGGCAGATCAGTTGGAAACCGTGAAAGCAGGCATGCTCATTCTTCAATTTGGGCAGATGGAGGCCTTTGATGGCGTGGGACGGTTAACCGAATTCAAAACTGCCTATCATCGTCTGCTTGATCAATTCGCACAGCAGACGCGTCGAGTGATCCTGGTTTCTCCCATGCCGTTTGAAAAACCGCTTGCGAGTCATGCTCCTGATTTGAGAGAACGCAATCAAGATGTTGCTTCTTATGCAGGTGTTATTCAGGGCATTGCTACGGAACGTGGTCTGATTTTTGTGGATTTGTTGACTGCTATAAACCAGGGAAAAGCGATGGGACGCATTCCGAAATTGACATCGGATGGGATTCACCTGACGACCGAGGGACTTGAAGTGGTCGGGAAATTGATCGCCAATGCGCTTGGTGCTAAATCAGATGCCGTCATTGATGAGGGAGTGCTGAGGGAATCGGTGATCGCCAAAAATAAATATTGGTTTGATTCCTGGCGTCCTGCGAACTGGTCTTTTTCCTATGGTGATCGTGTGTCGCAGATGTTTGGGAGAGGAGCTGCTGGCAGACCCTCGTTGAGAGAAAGTTTCGAACAACGTCGTCCAATGATTATGGCTCTGGATGATTTTATACATCAGGTTTCCAATGGCAGTGCATCTCCTGTTCCTACCATCCTCAATGGAACAGAAAAAGTTTTCTCAACGGAGGCGATGACTCCGGAAGAACAATTGGCAACATTTGAAATGGCTGAGGGTTTTCAGGTTAATCTTTACGCCTCGGAACGCGATGGCGTCGTGAACCCTGTCCAAATCGCATGGGATGAAAAGGGGAGACTATACGTTGCATGTTCGCCGTCTTATCCACAGAGCCTGGCAAGTCGCCCCCCCTCAGACTACATACTTGTTCTTGAGGATAAGGATCGCGATGGTAAAGCAGATCATCATTGGAGGTTTGCCAGTGGACTCAATATGATTCAGGGACTAGAGTCTGGTCGAGATGGACTTTACGTCTGTGATTTTGACCAGTTGATTTACCTTCGGGATGAAGATGGTGATCTAAGGGCAGATTCACGCGAGATTCTTTTTTCTGGTTTTGGTATCGGAGATACACATCAATTGGTGAATTCCATTTCTCACGGGCCTGATGGAAGTCTTTGGTTTACTCAAGGATTGCATGCTATGTCTGTGGTAGAAACTCCTTGGGGGCTTACACGCCTTGATCGTGCGGCTGTTTGGAGGTTGCAGCCCAGAACACTTCGCTTGGAAGGATTCTTTGGTGGAGGGATGGCTGGTGCGAACTGTTGGGGGGTTACGTTTGATGATTTTGGCCAGGTCTTTCACAAGACAGGTGATCGTCCTCACGGGTATTGGACCGTCCCTGGCATGGTCCGTGGTGCCAGCCCCATTGGGAGCGGTTCACGGGAGTCCGCCAATCAATCTTATTCCAACTCACCTGAACAATACCATTCGGTCGGCGCCATGTTCGAGACATCGCCCAAGACCACGTCGATCGATATTGTCGGTACGAAGGCCATGCCAGAGCACATACAGGGTGCCGCATTGATCGGAGGCTATTTCGGATCGGTCGTGGAACTGCATCAATTCAACGATGATGGAGCGGGATTCAGAACCACTCAATTACCCAAAGTCATGCGTGCCTCGAACAATGCCTTCAGGCCGGTTGACGTCAGCATGGGGCCCGACGGGGCCATGTATCTTGCTGATTGGTACAACCCGGTGATCGGGCACTATCAGGCAAGTTATGCTGATCCCAAGCGCGATAAACACCACGGACGCATTTGGCGGATAGCTTCTACAGGCAATACCCCAGTGCAAGCACCTGATCTGGCAGACATGGATCTGTCAGAGTTGCTTAACCAGTTGAAATCACCTGAACGATGGACACGGTATCAAGCCAAGCGTTTACTTTATTATCGACCTACCTCCGAGGTCCTGATGGCGGCAGATGCCTGGGTAAATATTCATTTGGATGATTTATCGGAGCCTGAATCCTGGATGATTGAATTGCTAGGCCTTTACCAGGCTCATGAAACGCCCAGGCCGGCATTGCTTGAGCGTATGCTGGAAGCATCTGATTACCGCGTTCGTGCCTACGCCGCTCGCGCCGTAGGTGGTTGGGCAGAACGATTGCCACAAACTCGGGACTGGCTCAGGAAGGCTGTTGAAGACTCACATCCAAGAGTACGTCTGGAAGGGGTAGTAGCCTGTAGTTATCTTCCATCACCTGATTCCGTCACAATCGCGACTTTGGCTTTGCTACATCCAATGGATCGGTTTCTGGATTACGCACTTCGGCAGAGTGTTCGTGCCCTTCAACCTTTATGGGAATCTCCCTGGAATAAAGGTGAATTAAGATTCACTTCCACTGAACCCCAGGCATACCTAAAGGACCTTGTCGGAAATCCGCGTGTTGCCCCGAGTCAAGGTGCGATACTTTACGAACAGGCATGCCTTCCATGTCATCAACCAGAAGGGAAAGGTTTGGCCGGTGTTTATCCCTCTCTTGCAGAAAGCGACTGGATCAACGGTGATCCAGACCGTTTGATTCGCATTGTGCTGCATGGTCTCTCAGGTCCCATCGAAGTAAAAGGTAAGCTTTTCCAAAGTGAGACTGATATTCCCATGCCTTCATTCGGTGGCTTGAAAGACGAACAAATCGCATCTCTGCTGACGTTTCTGCGGGAGTCTTTTGGCAATGATGCCGCCGAGATCAGCGCCGACTCAGTCCGCAACGTGCGCTTGCTGACGCATGGGCGGATTGATCCATGGACAGCACTTGAGCTGAATTAACTTCCAAGTCTGACCAGGGCAACAACAAGACGAGTATTCCCAGATTCTGTGGTTTTGGTTCCGTGAAATTGCAAGTGATCAGTTATTCTTAAATCTTTTAACCCTTTTTCATGAATTGGGTTAAAATTGAAATCCCTGTTTACGCTGCTCCCTTGTAGAGATGTCAAAAAAACAGATGCGTTGTCCGTTCTGGCCAATTTTAATGGCGTTGTTGTCCTCAAAGAGATCATTTTTTCACCAAGAGTCTGCGTCCTTATCCTTGATTTGCCTGTATCGATGACACGTCTGAACGAATGAATTCCTGATGTGCGGTGACTCGGGAGCGCACGATACTTTTAGGAAAGCAAGGGGCAGGGTAAATTTTGCTTTTCTCTTTCATTTTCATGGATGCATTCCTGTCGATCAGGTTGGTAAATGATTGAGATCCAGTATCACGCAAAAAAGGCGGCAAATAAATTTGCCGCCTTCTAGAATATTATGCTTAAAACCAATTTTAGTAGCGATAGTGGTCTGGCTTGTAAGGGCCTTCAACAGAAACTCCGATGTAATCGGCTTGATTCTTGCTCAGAGTGGTCAGGTTCACGCCTAGTTTGGATAAGTGCAGTCGTGCAACTTCTTCGTCAAGTGCCTTGGGCAAAACGTAAACGCTGGGCTCGTTGGTTTCTCGTTTTTCCCATAAATCAATTTGTGCCAGCGTTTGATTCGCAAAACTAGCTGACATGACGAATGACGGGTGCCCTGTGGCACAGCCAAGATTCACAAGACGGCCTTCTGCCAACATGAAAATGGATCGACCATCTTTCATGAAATACTGATCAACCTGGGGTTTGACGGTGACCATTTTCACGTCTGGATGATTGTTCAATTTATCTACCTGTATCTCATTATCAAAATGTCCAATGTTACAGACGATGGCTTGATCTTTCATGCTCAGCATATGGTCCAAGGTAATCACATCTTTGTTACCAGTTGTGGTCACATAAATGTCTGCTCGTCCCAATGTTTCTTCTACCGTGGTCACCTCGAAACCCTCCATCACGGCTTGGAGCGCATTGATGGGGTCAATTTCCGTAACAATCACTCGGGCACCAAAGCCACGCATCGATTGTGCACAGCCTTTACCGACATCACCATAACCAATGACGCAGACTAACTTGCCGGCGACCATAACGTCTGTGGCTCGTTTGATTCCGTCGGCAAGAGATTCGCGGCAACCGTACAAATTGTCGAATTTGGATTTGGTAACAGAATCATTGACATTAACGGCTGGTATTAGAAGAGAGCCTTCTTGATGCATCTTAACCAGACGATGCACCCCTGTGGTTGTCTCTTCTGAAACACCTTTCCAATCCTTGACAACTGTATGCCACCTGAGCGGGTCCTCGGCATGGACTTTCTTCAACAGATCCTTTATGACCTGTTCTTCGGCGCTTTCAGAAGGGCCGTTGACCCAGTCGCTGCCGTTTTCCAACTCGTAGCCTTTGTGAATCAAAAGTGTGGCGTCACCACCATCGTCTACGATCAACTGAGGGCCTTTGCCATCGGGATGAGTCAGTGCCTGGTAAGTACACCACCAGTATTCTTCGAGTTGTCTCGCCTTTCCAGGCAAATACAGGGAAGCCCGCCTCAGCAATGGCTGCGGCGGCGTGGTCTTGAGTTGAGAAGATGTTACAACTTGCCCAACGGACGGAGGGCGCCAAGATCAGAAAGTGTTTCAATCAACACAGCCGTTTGAATGGTCATGTGCAGCGATCCTGTGATACGCACATCCTTCAAAGGTTTGCTGGATGCGTATTTCTCGCGGATAGCCATTAAGCCGGGCATTTCCTTTTCGGCAATGGTGATTTCTTTTCGACCCCATTCTGCTAGTGAAAGGTCGGCGACTTTGAAGTCTCCAGTTTTGGCTTGTTCTAATGTTTCGCTCATATTTTCAAGTTATTTCGTATTCAAAAAATGTTATCGATCAGGATTTCACTGCTCTCTTCAGGGCGGCAGCCTTGTCGGTGCGTTCCCAGGTAATGGTCTTTGTATCGTCTACTTTGCCAAAGTGGCCGTAGTTAGTGGTGGCAGAGAAGACAGGACGCAACAGTTTCAGCTGCTTGACGATGTCAGCCGGCTTGAAGCTGAAGACCTTCTCAACGGCTTCTGTGATCTTGGCTTCACTGACGGTTCCTGTGCCGAAAGTATCCACAGCAACTGAAACCGGATCAGGATAGCCTATCGCGTAGGCAAACTGGACTTCACATCTTGTAGCCAGACCAGCGGCGACAACGTTCTTGGCTACATAACGTCCCATGTAGGCAGCACTCCGATCGACTTTGCTTGGATCTTTTCCGGAGAATGCTCCTCCGCCATGACGTCCCATACCACCGTATGTGTCGACAATGATTTTTCTACCTGTCAACCCCGCATCACCTTGTGGCCCGCCCACGACGAACCGGCCGGTGGGATTGATAAGATACTGGGTCTTTTTGTTCAGTAATTTTTTCGGCAGCACTTTTCGAATGACATTCTTCACAATGAAATCATGGATTTGTTTGTGGGTGACTCCGTCGGTGTGCTGTGTGCTTACCACAACGCTTGTTATTTCTACAGGCTTGCCGTTTTCGTATCGTACAGAGCACTGCGATTTGGCGTCAGGACGCAGCCATTTAGCCTTGCCACTCTTCCGTATGCGTGTCAACTCACGCCCTACGCGGTGAGCGAACATCACTGGAGCAGGCATGAGCTCGTCTGTCTCGTCACAGGCGTAGCCAAACATCAACCCCTGGTCACCTGCGCCTTGTTCATCAGTAGCCTTTCCCTTGGCAGCTTTGGCGTCTACACCTTGTGCAATGTCGGTGCTCTGCGTCGTGAGATAATTGTTTATGAACACATGATCTGCATGGAAAACATCGTCGTCATTCACGTATCCGATACCTCGTATTGCCTCGCGAACGACCTCATTGTAGTCGAATTTGGCTTTGGTGGTTATTTCACCGCCTATGACGACCACATTACTTTTGACAAAGGTTTCACATGCGACACGACTTTTTTTGTCCTGTGCCAGGCAGGCGTCCAGTATTGCGTCCGATATGGTGTCGCAGACTTTATCAGGATGCCCTTCGCCGACGGATTCAGATGAAAAGATGTAGTTATTACTCATGATTAATGTGACTCAAGTTCATTACGTCCTAACACATATTGACGTATCTTGATAGGATGATATAATCTATTTACTCGACGTCAATGGATTATTCCTGAATTTATGGCAGTCGAAATTTAAATGAACCCCTCGTTAAACATGGAGATAGAATGGCTGATATAGTCGCATCACTAAGAGTGCTTGCAGACGCCACGCGCATACGGCTCGTTGCGTTGCTGTCTCGGGATGAACTCTCTGTCAATGAAATGCAAGAGATCACTCACATGGGACAATCGCGCATCAGTACGCATTTAGGACTGCTGCAAAAACATGGCTTGCTTTCATCACGTCGGGAAGGGAAGCGAGTGTTTTACAAATTGCTGGACCTGAAAAAGGGCACCGATAAATCTCTTCTCGATATTACACTTGAAGGAGCCAGAGGCTTGGAAGAGTTTGAATCCGATCGCATCAATTTGAAACGGATTCTCGAAAGACGAGAAGATCAGGCCAAGGTTTATTTCAATCAGGTGGCCGGTCGTTTTGACCGCAGTTATGGTCCCGGCAGGTCATGGCAAGCCTTTGGACATCTGCTCTTGAGGCTTATCCCCAAGCTGGACATTGCAGATCTCGGGTCAGGTGAAGGACTACTTTCGGAATTACTCGCAATGAGTGCAAAATCGGTGATTGCCGTTGATAACTCTCAAAGCATGGTTGATTTTGGTGCACGCAAGGCGAAAGAAAATAAAATTCGTAACTTGGATTTCCGTCAGGGCGATATCATGCAGCCACCCATTGATGAAGAGAGCGTCGATGTGGTTATTTTGAGTCAAGCCCTGCATCACGCTAAGGATCCAGCGGTGGCACTTAAATCCGCCTTCAGGATCCTACGACCGGGAGGAAATCTGATGGTCTTGGATTTACTTCAACATGATTTCGAAGAAGCAAAGGCGTTGTATGGTGATGTCTGGATGGGTTTTGAAGAAAGCCTGCTTCAAAAATGGCTGGAGAAGGCGGGTTTTGCGCAAATTGAAATAGAAGCTGTCGCCAAGGAGGCTGAGCCTCCTCATTTTCAAACCCTGCTGGCCACCGCTTTCAAGAAATGACGATTATTGGGCTGTTCGACTGAAAGTTCAGACTTAATAGTTAAAATTCTGTCCTCTGCTCTTTACCTCTCGCTACAGCCCTCTGCAGGTAGGAGCCCATTCCATTCCAATGCTGTTTTGTTAATATCAATTTGATGGAAGAACCCGGGGGAAAACTCAAACTAAATCGATGGAATTAGATTGATTAATTACAGTTTTAATCTATCCCTGACATATGATCCGAGATAAAAAAGCTTACCCGAAATTGGGTGGGCCGTTTCAATCTTTCAGAAAACAAGGTGCTTTTACATTGATCGAACTGTTGGTTGTGATAGCCATCATTGCCATTCTAGCAGGGATGCTTTTACCGGCACTTGGTAAAGCTAAAGAGAAAGGTCAACGCATTGCCTGCCTGAATAATTTGCGCCAAATAAATCTTTTCATGCAGTTTTATACGGATGATAACAACGATACATTTCCACCTCACCGAAACAACGGGACATCATCCACTGCACAAAACCTGACCAATTGGTGGGGAACCACCATCATTCCTGAGGGCAATATGTCGAATCTTTTTCACTGCCTTTCCCTCAAACGAAGCCGACAGGACAACAACGTGAAATGGGAATGGGCCTTTGACGCTCACAAAGTGGGCTATGGTTACAATGCGTTTTTTCTTGGTATTCATCCTTACGGGGGCGGGTCTGTCACCATCAACGGTATCAAAGTAGAATCCAAACCGAACTTTAAGCGCACTGCTGTTCGAAGTCCGTCCATGAATCTAGCAGTCGGGGATACCATGCCCAAGCCGAATGGTTCGTGGAGTAGTAGTCTCTGGTGGCCTACGTCGGGCTTCGGTAATGGTGACGCACTTGAGGGCATCGATCCAAATCGGCACCAGGGAGGCGGAAATATTGGTTTCAACGACGGACATGCTGAGTTTCGTAAGGGAGATCAAATCAATCCACCTTCAGATCCTGCCCGCACAGGCAGCGATGTAAATCTGGAGTTCTGGGACCCGCTTCAGCGCAAGCAAGGTTATTGATCTTTGCTTATCAGGAGCTGCTGTTTGTTCCCTCATTACCTTTCCTCCTCTGAGGAATTCTACAAATGAACAAATATGTTTTTGGAACTTATTTGTCTACCTCAATGCACGTCTTGCCTGGATCGAGGGAGTGGGAAGATAGCCAAGATTGCCTCATGCTAAGCAAGAGGACATGCCGAGGGTTCGAAGGAAAAAAAAGGGAATAGCGTCCTTTTTTTTAATTTTCTTCACAAGAGTGGAATTTGCCATTTGCCAAGAGGGCTATATTGCACGTATGTGTAACTCGTATGAACATTGCGGTCTTCTCAGAAAAGTCCTTTCAGCGGAAATGGAACAAGGTCCTAGCTACATCGAGTCTGTTTGATGAAGAGGTGGATGAAAAAGTTCGTTCCATCATGCACGAAGTAGCCAGTAAAGGAGATAAAGCAGTTTTGCATTTTACGGAACAATTTGATGGTGCCATATTAAAAGCACGAGAGTTGATTGTTTCTGAAACTGAATTCAAACATGCCTCACGACAAGTCGACTCTGCGACAAAAGCGGCAATAAAAGAGTCTTTTTCAAACATTCAAAATTTTGGGAAAATGTCCAAAAGAAGGGGTTGGAGTGGGCGCAACTCGCATGGAGCTCGCGTCGGAGAAAAATATGATCCTTTCCGCAGGGTAGGACTTTATGTGCCCGGGGGCACGGCTCCATTAGCCTCGACAGCATTAATGACGGTAGGGCTTGCCAAAGTAGCAGGTTGCCCTGAAATCAACGTCTGCACTCCATGCAATCCAGAGGGCAAAGTAAATCCAGACTTATTGTATGCATTAAAACACGCAGGAGCTTCCAGGGTTTTCAAAGTAGGTGGGGCACAGGCTGTAGCCGCCATGGCATTCGGTACTAGAACCATTCCCAAAGCAGATAAAATTTTTGGTCCGGGAAATGCCTATGTTGTTGCAGCAAAAAGGCTAGCATTTGGTCATGTGTCCATTGATTTGCTTCCGGGTCCGAGTGAGGTGCTCATCATTGCGGACCAAACAGCTGATGCCTCCTACGTTGCTGCTGACATGCTCGCTCAAGCTGAACACGGCTCAGGTAAAGAACGTGTCTGCTTTCTGACAACCTCCAAAAGATTGATCAGTCGTGTTCAGGCAGAGGTAAAAAAGCAAGTTGGAAAGTTGACGCGTTCAGAATTCATAGGAAAAGCTTTGAGTAAAAATGCGTGGTTGATTCACGTCAGGGATTTGGATCAGGCTGTGGCATTGGCCAACGAGTTTGCACCTGAGCATTGTGAAATCATGACACAGAATGCTCGTAAGCTTTCGAAGGGAATTGTTACGGCAGGCGCCATTTTCCTCGGTAATGATTCACCAACTGCGCTCGGAGATTATGTGGCTGGTCCCAGTCACGTATTGCCTACTGGAGGAGCTGGGGCTTCTTTTCCAGGTTTGACAGTGGATCAATTCCAACGCCGCACGAGTATTGTTGAATATCAGAAGTCATCGCTTGAAAGGGCATTGCCCGCGGTGCGTGCCTTTGCGAATATGGAAGGTTTGGACGGACATGGAAACTCAGCAGAAATACGTAAAAGTTGAGTGCTCAGTGATCTTTAAGCAATGATGCCATGGCTCGAAATTTAAAATCTAATCCTGACTGGATACGACCACTTGTTCATGAACTACACCCTTACACTCCCGGTGAACAACCTAAGGTGAAGGGGTTGACCAAGCTCAACACCAACGAAAACCCTTACCCTCCTTCGCCAAGCGTGCTCAAGGCACTGAGGGGATCAGTGGATGAACGCTTGCGATTATATCCAAACCCTACGGCGCAGCCTTTGCGTCAGCGTATCGCGAAACTTCACGATGTAGAGGAAAATCAGATTACGGTCGGAAATGGTTCGGATGAGCTTCTTGCATTGGCCACTCGTGCGTTTGTTGAGCCATGGCAAGGAAAGCGGGCTGGACGCACAAGGGAAAAGTCTCTTGTTCAATATTGGACCCCAAGTTATTCGCTCTATCCTGTGCTGACGGACATTCAAGGAGCCATACGTCATGAGGTTCCGCTGAACCCTGATTTCAGTATGCCTTCTTTGCGGCAACTGAAAAAAGAACAACAATGGAATTTTGATGCTGCACTTTCATTCGTGACAACTCCTAATGCGCCCACAGGCAGAGGGTATTCCACCCGGGAACTGCTCGCTCTGTGCCGAGCTCAAAATGGTATTGTCATTTTGGATGAGGCCTATGCCGATTTTGCTGAGGAAAACGCCATGGAACTTGCTTCCACCTTAAGCAATGTTCTCGTTTCACGGACCTTTTCAAAATCCTATTCCTTGTGTTTTCAGCGGGTAGGTTACTTTGTTGGGCATCCTGATTTAATTCACGCTATCGATTGCATTCGCGATAGTTATAATGTGAATGGAATGGGACAAATAGCCGCACTGCAAACCTTGAGAAGCCTGTCCTATTACCGTTCCAATTTTCAGCGTATCAAAAAATGCAGAAACCAGACTGCTCAAGAACTCGAAGGGCTCGGTTTCAATGTCCTGCCGAGTCAAGCCAACTTCCTTTTTGTTAAACCTCCCCTGGCTCCTGCCCGCGAATGGTTTAATGGATTGCGCCGTCAAAAAATACTGGTTCGCTGGTTTACAACAGGTCAATTCAATGATCGAATTCGCATTTCGATTGGATCTAATCAAGAGATGAAAAAATGCATGAATGCCATTCGGCTGTTGAAAAATCGTTTTGATTCTTAGATGTATCCAGAAAGGTTCATGATCGCCGCTGGATTACGCATGAGAGTTGTCGCGGTCAATTCAAGGTTTTTCATGATTAATCACTGTCTCTCCGTGAAAATACCTGCATCAAAATTCATTTCCATTTCAAAGAACTGGTTCAATTAGCTAATATTTTTTTCTCATCAGGACGGAGCTTCATCTAACGGGTTTAATCTTCCATGAACGCAGGTCGAAAATTGAGAAACCCTTTTGATCAAACTTGTTTAGTCAAATAGAGGCAGATGGATAAGATGTTTACGAGGTCAATCAGGTCCATGTTTATTTAATTTGACTGCGAGATTTCGATTAAAGACAGACTGGATGGTAAACGTGATAGATTTTCGATTTTATGAAGGATGCATCTCCAGGGTTTGTTCGTAAACAATTTTTGGTAAGAGGTAACCTGCATGGCAGCCGATTTGCTGCTGCCGTTTTTCTTTTGGTCAGGTCTTTGAATTTACGAGGATGGCTGCGACCGTTTTCGCATGGCTATGAGATCCAACTCGAAGGGGATGAAGGGACTCTGAAAGCTTTTGAAAATCAATTTCTTTCGAGATTTCAACAGGCTGACTACCGTTTTGAATTGGTCAGCATCAATCGAATCAATCCCAAAGGAGATATGTCTTTCAGACTTCGTGATGCTGAGAATAGACAATCCGGTGGTAGGTGGGTTTTGCCAGACAGGGGACAATGCTCCGAATGTGTTGCGGAAATGCTCAACCCAGATAATCGGAGGTTCTTTTACCCTTACACCTTTTGTGCCGACTGCGGTCCCAGATATTCGATTGCACGTAAAGGACTGCTCAGAAGAGGAGATACATCACTCGGTAAATACCCGCTTTGCGAGCAATGCTTGTCGGAAGTTGGTAATTCAAGAGACCGACGTTTTTTGCATTTGGTGAATACATGCCCTATTTGTGGTCCATCAGTTGAACTTTGGGATCATTGTGGAGTTGTCAAAGGTCGTCAGCGTGATGCATTGATCCAATCTGCTGCAGTGATCGAAGAGGGGGGCGTATTGGCGGTCAAGGAAATCTCCGGTTTCTCTTTGGTAAGCCTGGCAACAGTCAACGAACCTGTCCGGCGCATACGCGCTTTGCTTGATTCAGCACACCAGCCGATTCCATGTATACTGCATTCCGTTGATGCGATAGATGCCTTTGTGTTAGCGGGCGTCAAGGAGCGCGATTGGTTGATGCAATCCAGTGCGCCGCTGCTGAGGATCAAAAAACGAAACAATGCATCGAGTCTGTCAGGTCAGATCGCACCCTTCGGGTCGCACTTTGACATCGGTCTCCCTGGCTCGGGTATTCTCCACCTTCTGATGAACTTACTTCATCTTCCTCTTGCTGTTATTTCCGGAGTTGAGCGACGACTGCCCTATGCCTGCACCGAAGGGGAGGCATTGCAAGCATTCGATGGACATGTTGATTCCATGTTGGTATCGGATTTACCCATATTGAGAACGATGCCTGATAGTCTGGTTCAGCGATTAGGGGATCAAATGCAGGTTTTGCGTCATGGTAAAGGGATCGTTCCCTTGGAAGTTAAGACGGGTGAAAGTGAAAAGGAAGTCATTGCATTGGGTGGTAAGCACTTAACATCCTTGGGGCTGAGCGTTGAAGACCGCTCCTTTTTGCTCGGACCCATAGGGTCTTTGGGCCAGGGTAACAGTCTCGATTTCTTTTTTGACAACCTGAATGATTCCAAAGCCCTGTTCGACCATCGTCCGCAGCAGCTTCAGGCAGACATGGATCCTCAGGCATTGACAGCCCAATATGCTCTATCCACCGGAAACAAAAGTGCAGCAAATTGAACACGATCTTGCTCACGTCATGGTAGGTCTCCCATGCGATTTTGAAATATCGCATGTGATGGCGTTGTGTTTCGACGAGGGAATTGGGCGGGGTAAGCTGGACGAGTTAAGTGGGGGGGAATGTCTATGGCTTGAAGGTAACGAATGGCAGCGCATCATTCAATTTGAATCCTTCTGCTTGCCTGGCGGAGATTCCTCAATCGATGACAATCGAGCTTGTTTATTCGGTATGCTCCACGAGACATTTGGGAAAAAGATGTGGGACGTATTGCCTTTGAAGTTAAGAGCTCAATTGAACCCTCAGGAAATTGAGCAATGGGATCAGGTTTTTGATCGCAAGCTTCAATGCCGGCAGACCCGCAGTGTCACTCAATGGTGGTTTGGTCTGGCCGCTTTGTTGCTGGGGACTCATCGTAATCGATATCAGGGACATACTTTTTCTGAGCTAGAGGCTGTGATGGATCGGGAATTGGATTTGAGGCGTGGGGTCAAGCCTTATCCACATCCCATCAATCAGGCAGGGGCAGCCAAACAAATGAGCATTTTGGCTTGGAAACCCATGCTTCAAGGAATTGTGACAGACATGCAGCAAGGCAGGCATGCGCAGTACATCCTGAGACGCGTCTTCTGCACCTTTTCACAATGGATACTCAAAATCGCCGCAACCCTTCATCCACAATGCATCATACTCAGTGGGTCAGCATTTGAAAATCGCATTTGGACCGAGCACCTGATGGGGACACTCACACAGCACGGATTCAGATCACAGCTGCCCGATCAAATCCCATTGAATGACAATGGTCTGGCCATTGGGCAGTTACGTGCCGCCTCACGAGGAATGAATGCACAACCTACAGCGATGCCTTCCATCACAGACGCATTGACAAAAATAAGCGAGCCATCGGTTTCGTAAATGAAGCGAAACGGCTTGACCTCGTGACAACTCAAATGAGTCAAAACATCCGGCATTTTTCATAGCCGTCAGTCACGACGGTTGTTTCGGCATGGTAAAGAAAGTCCCCTCTTTTGATTATACCCTCTCGATGGCATGCATTGAAATCAGCTTATGGGAAGATCATAGAAGCGAGTCTTCCTGGGCAATATTTTCATTATGTTTGCGAGCAGTGGACCTATGATAGTCAGAACCACTAGAAGTAATCTGAGATATAGTCACCTTGCGCGGTATGATTCCTAGCGCCCAGCCATCAACAAAAGTAAATCACCTTTGGTGTCGCCTGTATATGTGAGAATGTTTCCTTCCACTGCATGGTGACTCGGGGTTATTGTCGATGAGTCACACACTGAACCGACTCACGGCACAGCTGGTTTATTTGAACAATGACTGCAACTACTGCTTCATCCATCGGAAGGTGCACTATTGTGCTTGGCGCTGATACCTGCAGCCCAATGGTAAATAGGTCCCGTTAAAAATGACTTTTTCAGTGTCGTGATTTTGTATTATTGAACAATATAGAGTAAGAAATCCAAGGCAACTTTGTGTGATGCAATGTTTTAAAAAGATCAATATGGCCAGCTTGTCGCAGTTGTTGATGGTTGGATTGATGTTCTGGACTCAGGCGCTCGCCGATAAAGTGGCAGCAAAAGATCAGTTCGTCACAGCTAAGGCAGAGCATTGGTGGGCATTTCGCCCACTGAGCGTTAATCCCCCTCCCGAGATGAATCAAGCAGGGCAGATAAGTCTTCACCCGATTGATCGATGGGTTTTCAGCCACCTGCATGAAAAGGGGCTTCAACCCAACCCGCAGGCAGATCATCGTGTGCTGCTGCGCCGAGCTTCATTTGACCTTCAAGGAATTCCTCCAAGTTATGAAAGTGTGCAGGGATTCATGGATGATGCCTCACCAGCGAAGTGGTCCAATATTGTATCAGGGCTGCTGGAGAGCGAGCGCTATGGTGAACGTTGGGGAAGATATTGGCTGGATCTGGCGCGTTACGCTGAAAGCTCTGGCTTCGAGCATGATTATGATCGCCCGAGTGCGTATCACTACCGTGATTTTGTGATAAAGTCCCTTAATGCAGACATGCCTTATGATCAATTTGTACGTTGGCAATTAGCTGGTGATGAGTATGAGCCGAACAACCCACTGGCCATGATGGCGACGGGATTTCTGGGCGCCGGTGTGTTTCCTACACAAATTACAGCCAATGAAGTTGAGCGCGTTCGTTATGATGCCATGGACGATATGCTTTCTACAGCAGGCTCTGCTATGCTGGGGCTCACTGTCGGATGTGCGCGATGTCATGATCATAAAGCCGACCCCATCTCCAGTATGGAATATTATCGGCTCTTATCGACATTCACATCTACCGTGAGAAGTGAAATTGAAATCGACCTCGAACCTGAAAAATATCAGGAGGCCCTGCAGCAATTTGAAAAAGAACATGCTCCATATCTCGAAGCCTTACAAAATTACGAAAAGAGAGTCATTCCTGTAAAATTTGAAAATTGGTTGAAGAAAGATTCTTTGGATGCCTTCCATCCTATTTGGGAACAAATTGATTTTCAAACGCTACATTCCAAAGCTGGGGCTTCATTCAGGAAATTGGAGGACGGCTCATACATAGTAGAGGGCAAAAGTGGTGATTCGGATGTCTACACTATGACGACGACCCTCTCAAAAAAAGGAGTTCTAGCTTTGAGGGTCGAAGCATTGGCTGATTCGAGTCTCAAACAAAACGGGCCTGGACGAGCGGATAATGGTAATTTCGGTCTCAGCAGGATTCGAGTATTTATTACCAGAAAAGGGGAAACAGAGAGTGAAGAGATTCCTTTGATCCGTCCACGTGCTACTTTTCAACAAAACGACAAGAATCTCTCTGTGGCCGCAGCTCTTGATGAAAATCCAAATTCTGGATGGGCTGTGGATCCTCAATTCGGTGATAATCATGCAGCTGTTTTTGAGTTCAATGAACCTTTGACTCCTTTTGTTGGCGGTAAACTGGAATTGCACCTTGAGTTTTCCGTGAATAAGCGACACAGCATTGGACGTCCGCGAATCTCTCTTGCAAGCGATCGGAATGCCGGGCTTCGTGAGATAACGCTTCCATCCGAAGTCGCTACGTTGCTGCGTGGAATGAAGAAGTCATCAAGCGTGAAACGAGCTATCATCCCGGAAGATCGGCACTTACTCATGGAGTGGTGGAAAAGCACTGATGTCGGGTGGCAAACTGTCCAAGGGAAACTTCAAGAACATTTGCTGCAAAAACCTGAGCCAGACCGTACGAAAGTTCTGGTTTGTGCGGAAGGATTTCCTGCTGTTCGAATGCATTCTCAAGGCGCTGATTTTTTTGAAAAAACATACTTTCTCAAACGAGGGAGTACGAACTCCAAGGGCAAAGTGGTGAATCAAGGATTTATCAAAGCCTTGCACCCCGAAGGTGACAGTGGCAATCCATGGAAGCACGACCCGCCTGAAGGAGTGAAGATACTCAGGCAAAAGACGGGCTCTGGCTGAATGGATGACTGACGTAGAAAACGGTGCGGGTCGTTTGCTTGCAAGAGTGATTGTCAACAGACTTTGGCAACACCATTTTGGAACAGGGCTCGTTTCGACTCCAAATGATTTCGGAGGCTTCGGGAATCAACCGGCACATCCTGAGCTCCTTGATTGGCTTGCGGTCAAATTGATCGAAAATCAATGGCGTCTGAAACCTCATGCATCAACTCATCATGACCAGCGCGACCTATCAGCAAACGTCGCATCGACCAACCAGAAACGCATCCGTTGAAGAGCAGGCAGGATTCGATCATGCCCCGTTTTTTTCCTGCCCATCGCAGATTAGAAGCCGAAGCGATTCGCGATTCCCTTTTGACCGTTTCCGGGCGACTGGACAAAAGCATGTTTGGCCAGGGATCGCTAGATCCAGCAAGTTTGAGGCGTAGTATTTACCTCACAGTCAAGAGAAGCAGGCTCATCTCAGCCATGCAGTCTTTTGATGCTCCCGAACCTCTTGTCAGTCAGGGTACACGGCCTACCACCACGGTGGCCCCGCAGGCTCTGCTTCTCATGAATAGTCCATTTGTGAGAAACTGGGCCAAAGCTTTTGCCGAACGCATACAGTAATGAAGCTGGTGACTACAATGATGCATTCCGTGGATAAAGCTTATGAAATAGCGCTTAATCGCAAGCCTGGCAGATTGGAGTTAGCTGAGGGTGCAGCATTCATTGCAGCCCAAGCAGAGAGACATCGCTCCTCCGGCTCAAAAAACTATGAGATGCTGGCGCTCACGGATTTTGCTCAAGTTGTCATGAATCTCAATGAATTCATTTATGTGGAATGACTTTCTCTCTATGAACCGACGCGAAATGTTCAGGAAATCCGGAGCTGGTGCTGGGCTTCTTGGTCTGGCTGCCTTGCTTAAGGATGGAGGTTTGGATCGCGCCCTCCTTGATCGCTGATGGACCAGATCCATTGGCTCCGCGAGTCCCTCAACTCCCGGTGAAGGCCAAATCGGTCATCTGGTTGTTTGTCAACGGTGGGCCAAGTCAGGTCGATACCTGGGATTACAAGCCCGAACTCGCAAAACGTGATGGCATGGAATTGAACGGTTTTGACAACAATACTGGATTTTTCACCAACGCCGTGGGCCCCTTGATGAAATCCCCTTTTACCTGGAAACAGCATGGTCAAAGCGGGACATGGGTCAGTGAAATATTCCCTCATCTGGCAGAGCATACAGATAAAATGGCATTCGTTCATTCGTGCCACACTGAATCAAACAACCATAGCCCTGCCTTATTCATGATCAACACGGGTTCCACCCGGATGGGTTGGCCTTGTGTTGGATCATGGCTGACTTACGGTCTGGGGAGTGAAAGCCGTAATCTACCCTCATTTGTTGTAATGAGTGATCCACTCGATCGTGGCCTTCCCAAAGGACACGCGAGCAACTGGGGGGCTGGGTTCTTACCAAGCGTTCACCAAGGTACTTGGCTTCGTCCCTAAAGGGAATCCCATTGATAATTTAAACCCACCTCTGGAATTAAACTCCAGATAGCCAACGTGCACAGCTTGATTTGCTGGCAAAACTGAATCGTTCACAAAATGTGCGCTCGGCGGCTGAGGCAGAGCTGAATGCACGTATTGAAAGCTATGAGTTAGCCTTTCGCATGCAGTCGGCGGCACCTGAAGCTTTTAATGTCGAGAGTGAGCCCGACCATATCAAAAAACTTTATGGGCTTGAATCAAGACCATTGTAAGCATTTTGCCGGTCAGTGCATGATGGCCCGCCGTATGGTTGAGCGCGGCGTAAGGTGCGTTCAAATTTATTCCGGCGGTATGGAGAATCAACGAAGTTGGGATGGTCACCAGGACATAGCGGGTAATCACCAAGGATTTGCCAGGGAAACCGATCAGCCCATAGCTGGTTTATTGTCGGACCTTGAACAGAGAGGGGTACTGGATGAAACACTGGTTATTTGGGGCGGGGAATTTGGCAGGTTACCCATTTCTCAAAAAGGCAATAACCCGGGCCGAGATCATAATCCCCATGCTTTTACTTATTGGTTTGCAGGTGGCGGTGTCAAAGGGGGCGTCCATCATGGCTCAACGGACGAAATTGGATTTAAGGCGGTTGATGATCGAGTGAGTGTTAATGATCTTCATGCAACTATTTTGCGATTAATGGGTTTTGATCACGAGAAATTAACGTATTTCATGAATGGTCGCGATTTCAGGTTGACGGATGTAGCGGGGGAAGTCGTTCAGTCAATCATTGCATAATGAAAATCCACTGCATCACGATCGTGATCAGTTAATTTTTTTCACTGGCTTGATTTGGGGAAGGCAGTTGGCCAGAATACTCAGTATTGTATGGCGGATGCTACTAAAAATAGATCTCAACATCAGGGTTTGGCGCTTTCATCTTTCTGTGCTTTTTGGGATTTCTCTGCTTCTCATAGGATTATGGGGATTTCCAAATATCTGGTACACACAAGTGGATCAAAGTCGGGAGCGATTCTGGTTTTCATCAAAGGGTGAGGTCGCTGGTTACGACTTCGTGGATCATCCTATTGGGGACGCGATGGAACGCCGTCTCGTGGCTGATGAAACATTCAATGGCCAGTTTCTGGATGCCTCCGACAATGCCATCCTGGCTTTCATAGCCAAACGCCACAGTGAATCAATCAACGAAATAGGCCTTTTTGTTCACACTCCTGATCGTTGCTGGACTGAGGGAGGCTGGAAGATCCAGCCTATCCAGCCAGACTACGTGGAGGTGGAGGTTCAAGGCGACAAGATAGGGTTTGAGCGCCGGCTGTTTATTGCAGGGTCGCGTTTTGAACTTGTTTATTTTACTGGCATGGTCGGAGGGCAAACCTTGCCCTATCGATTGGATCACAATCTTTCGGTTGCCATGAAATACCAGTTCGAAAAAGAACGGGAGAACACGACCGGCACGTCAAATCGCATGCTTGATTCGAAGCTCTGGGGAAGGGTATGGGATAGCTTCAGGAGTAGACGCCCCTTGCTGGGGCCCAAGCAATTCATCCGGGTTTCTACCACCGTTCAAGCCGGGCAATTGGAAAATGGGGATGACCGGCTGAAAGATTTTTTGGGTCAATGGCTTGTTCGTGACGATTACGTGCAAGAGATTGAAGCCTGGGAAAATGCGAAAGCGTCAGAACAGGGAGACCCTGGTGGCAAGTGAATCCAAAGTTCCCATGCAGGCGCCTCCGGACTCATATTCGGAACGGTCTCTTTGCCTGCAATTGCTACCAAGCTTCATTGCGCTGGCCTGGCTGGCAGCCAAAGCATCCTGGTTCTGGAATCACCAGCCCGATCTTTCCTTTGGCTGGATCGTGATTTTCCTCTGCGCATTTCTATTCCGGGAATCCTGGCAGGTGCGACCTTCTGCTACCCTGAAAGTGGGCTGGCCATCCGTGTCATGCGGTGTCGCAGGCATTGGGTTGCTTTTTACGTTTCAAATATATCAGGCGGCCTTTGGTTTGAAACCTGCCGCACTGGTCGGTTTAGCGCTGGCGGTCATGCTGGTTGTCACTGCCAATCTCCATTACGTCTTTGGCTGGAAGGGCATCATGAAATTTTTATTTCCATATGCTTTTATCCTCGTCGCCTTGCCCATGCCTTCCGTGGTTCACGGTTTCGTGGTCAATGGACTACAGCACCAGGTTGCTTTTGCCACAGTAGAGATTCTTGAAGTCATCGGGATACCTGCGGACTTGGCCGGAAGTGTGATTCATCTTTCAAGCGGACCTGTGGGTGTGGACGAAGCGTGCAGTGGTATACGAAGCTTGCAAAGCACCGTCATGGCGACGTTGTTCATTGGTTTTCTGATGCTGAATGGGCTTGGGGTGAGGATGTTCCTGTTTTTTGCTGGTATCGCTCTTGCCGTTTTCGGAAATCTGATGCGCGTGTTGTTTTTGAGTTATCAAGCACATCATCATGGTATCGAGTCGGTCGATTCAAACCACGATGCCGCCGGGTGGTTCATTCTTCTGTTCACCATAGGTGGGGTTGCTTCGCTGTCTTGGCTATTAGGCAAATTCCAAACGGCCATGGAAGCTTCACTCGAGGCCAGATCACGTCAAGATCCTGAGGTTTTATTTGCTCATTAGGCGTTTAACTGCTTGTGATATTTGATGTTCCACATCTTGGGACCATCGAGCGGGTTGGCCGTAATAGACCATGGCCCCCCCACCTTCATAGCCCCCTTCGTTCCAGACTCGTCTCGAAGGGAATATAGGCCATGACATCATGCGAGTAACCTGCGATCCACAAGTCCCTGCCGTAGGTTTGCTTGAAGGTCAGCGCAAAGTCCACAACTACCTCACCGCCCATCGTGAGCCATTTGACCTGGTTCCCCAATCTCCAAAGGCCCATGGGGTAGGGATAACTCGTCGGCAATGGGTGGCCTTGATTCATATGATTCATCCATTTTTGTGCACGTGAGGCGGCATGCGGATTGTCAGACTGGGCTTCGGACTCAAGATCTTCTCTTGAAGGCATTGGGGCAAAGAGCAGCGGTATTTCCGCATAATCGGTTTTCAGGGTCGGGGATACCTCGTCCATGACCCCCTTGATTCCCTGAGTCACAGCCTGGGCAAGTTCCCCGCCATACTGTTCAGCAAGTGCGGCTGTGCGCCTTGGTAACGGATTGATATCTGCGCCACACCCGGCCCAGAACATGGCCTGAATTCCATCATATCGCGATTCAAGTTGTATTTGAGCGAAGCCCGGGTAATCGCCCGACCATTGGTAATCACTCAAGACCGTTGCATGACATGCATAACCGAATACGAGTCCTTTCAACTGATGATCCATGTCCCTGATTTCGAGGATGGGTACCGAATAGTCCACTGGGCCTTTCAATTTTCCTGATGCTCGCCAGGCGAGAACGTGTGATTGAGGGTTCTCTCGCCTGTTAGTGGCAAAAGTGGCTTGAGATTGACCTGCTCGTAATCTGGATGCTTCCAAATTCGAAAATGCGGCATCTGCAAGTTCGACCAGTCGCTCCTTCAAGTGACGTGTATAGTTGAGCAATTTTTGAGATTCATTTTCTTCAAGAATATACATCGTTCTCAAGTTTTCACCGACTACAGGTCCAGTATGGGTATGGGAGCAATTGATGAGGACGTCTTTGAATCCAAGTTGATGATTGACCGCTATCTCATGTCTGACGGGATCTGTGACATCCCTTGACACGCCCACCAGATCCAGCGTGACCAAGAGCGCTCTCTTCCCTTCTCGCATCCTCCAGTGCCAATGCCTTTGCCCAAAGATGGGTGCGCGTTCCTTCTGAAGCATGATCGCGTGCGGCATAGCCACTCATCCACATTGAAGAAGAAGGCGTGATGTCCTCACGACTGAAACCTGTTCTCCATGCTGCGACTGGTTCTGCAAAGACAGTCTCAATGGATTGCAGCAGGAGCGCAAATGAAAGCAATGCCGGCAATATATTCATGGGAATCATCGAATGACCTTACAAAGCAAGACAGCGATAGGGAAGAGCGTTTTCAGCGATCTGAGCTCAAGCACATCCTGCATGTTCCCAACGACGAAGAGTTCACAGAAAGCCGGAACACTCTTCTTGCCTCAAAAGTGAAAAATACATCTCCAAGGGAAGGGACGCAGCGCAACAAACGTCTTCCTTCAGGCTTTGCGTTTGTTGTAGCGCAGGATGCTCTGGGAACTCGAGCACCCAAATGGTTCAGATGAAGATTACATTTTTGTAACGGGACGGAAAGGTTGCAGTGAATCTCATGTGGTCTCCTGTAGTAGTAAGTATAGAAGCACACAACCTGATTGAAAGAGAACCATATGAAAAAACAAATTGCAGTATTATGCAACAACATGCGCTTTGCATTAATTGGTACGATGACTGTCGTGATCCTCGCTTCTGTTGCAACGGGGTGGATGAAGGGAGATGGTCGTGCAGATGCTCATCCTGAGCCGACATTAAAAATCGACAATCAACCGTTGAAGCGCGAAGGAAGCATGACCGTGAGTTTCGCTCCGGTGATCCAAAAAGTAGCGCCGAGCGTCGTCAAGGTGTTCACAAGCACTGAAGCGAAGCCGAACGCATCACGTCGTGGACCTGGTCTGGAACAGTTCTTTGGAGAAAAGTTCCGGGGCTTTGAATTCCCTGACATGCAGGGTCCCAAACCGAAAAGCGGATTGGGATCCGGTGTCATTGTGTCTCCCGAAGGTTATATCCTTACCAATAATCACGTTATTGAGGGTGCCAATACGGTCAAGGTCGTCTTGAGCCCCGGCAATGAAGAATACGCTGCTGCTGTGGTTGGAGTAGACCCGAAATCGGACGTTGCGGTTTTGAAAATAGATGCCCTCGATTTACAACCTATTGAATTGGGTAACAGCGATCAGACATTGGTGGGTGACCTGGTGCTTGCCATTGGGAACCCATTTGGAGTTGGTCAGACTGTTACCATGGGAATGGTTAGCGCCAAGGGGAGGTCGAACATGGGGCCTGGACTACGAGGACTTCATCCAAACCGACGCGGCCATCAACCCAGGTAATTCCGGGGGGGCTCTTGTGGATGCTGAAGGTCGTTTGATCGGTGTGAATACCGCCATTTTGAGTCAATCGGGAGGCAATCTTGGCATTGGCTTTGCCATTCCTGTCAATCTTGCCCGTAGTGTCATGGAAAGCCTGATCAATCATGGCCATGTTGTGAGGGGCTATCTGGGGGTCAATATTCAGGACGTTCAACCTGCAATGGCATCACACTTCGGTATGGACGGCAGCACGGGCGCATTGATTGCAGATGTGGTGCCAGGCAGTCCTGCCGATGCGGCCGGTCTACAGGCTGGCGATGTTGTGGTTGAGTTTGGTGGGAAGAAAATCAAGGACAGTCGACACTTGAAACTGGTGGTGGGGCAAAGCGCACCCAACCAGGGTTACGGTTTAGAGATCAATCGGGGCGGTGAACTGACAGCGATCGAAGTTTCGCTGGATGAACTCAGTGACAAAGGTTCGCAGTGGGCAAGTCAGTCGGGTCGCAACGCTGAATCTTACTGGCCCGGCGACATGCAACTTGAGGAATTGACACCTGATCTTCGAAGGCAGTTTCAGATTCCTTCGCGCATCAAGGGCATTCTTGTAAGCGGCGTCAAACAGGGTGGGGCAGCCTGGCAAGCCGGTGTGCGCCCTGGAGCGGTGATCCGCGAGATCAATCAATTACCTGTCGCCTCTCTGGCTGATTTGGATGGCATGCAGCTCGGTGATGGAGAATCGCTTGTGCGAATTTGGTATAAGGGTATCAGTAACTATCGCGTGATTCGTTCGGAACCCCTGGGATAAAACAACTGATTACGATTCGCGAAAATGCCTCCCTCTTTCAGGAGCGGGGGCGTTTTTTTTTGGTCGTCAAGGGGATCTCAACGGACCGAGCCCAACCGATCCAAAGGATTCAATGGTTGCAAATTTGTGCTGAATTCAGTTTTCTTGCGGTCCCATATGGGTATGACACACATACAAACACCGCCGAAATGGCGTACATTACTCATCCTCGGTCGCGCATCCAATGTTCCGACCGTTTGGTCCAATTGTCTGGCCGGTTGGTTGATAGGAGGTATGGCTGAATACGTGGTATTGCTTTGGTTATGCCTTGGGGGGACTCTGTTGCATATTGGCGGCATGTATCTAAATGATGCTTTCGACGTTGGCTTTGATCGAAGATTCCGGCAAGAGAGGCCTATCCCCGCAGGTCATATTGAAGAAAAAACGGTCTGGGTTCTAGGGGGCAGGGGCAATCAGTGGAGGGTTTTTATGCCTCGTTTGGGGCGCAAACGTATCGTTGGTGATTGCGCTTCTTCTGGTTGCTTCCATTCTGCTTTACGACGCACTGCACAAGCATTTGCTCCTGCTCTCCAGTCATCATGGCGGCATGCCGGTTTTTTCTCATCCTGGCCGCTTTCGACTCATCAGGAAATCCATGGCAAGGTTTTGCTCTCTGGACTGCCTTCGCGATGGCTGCCTACATTGTGGGGCTTACCTATGTAGCCAGGAGAGAATCCACTGGGGGGGGCATCGCTATTTGGCCATGTTTATTCATCGCGGCCCCGATAGGGCTCTCTTTTCTGTTGAACAACGGTCGCTTTTTTCTGGATGGGGCTAATGGTTTCGCTTGTATTGCTGGCTTGGGTTGCCTGGTGTCTTCAATTCATCCTGCGTTCTCGAGAATGTCCACATTTTCAAAACGGTCTCAGGCCTGCTGGCAGGCATCCCTTTGGTGGATTTGATTTCGATTGTTGGAGTGGATCCCGTGTGGGTGGGAGTCATGGTAACGCTATTTTTGGCAGCCTTGTTTTTCCAGCGATTTATTCCCGCCACCTGATTTGCCTGACGATGCCCCTCACAGGTCAGTTCAGGAATTCCAGCTTTTCGGCTTTGGAATCCAACTCGGATAGTTTCAAGCGGACACTCACAATGTAGGGAGCCTCTCCTTTTTCCCAATGACCATAAGTTGTCGTGACAATGGTACCATCTGGAAGGAGTTCAACACCAGGATAGGCGCAATCCGCATTTTTCGTGTTATCCATTAATCTCACCCGGTATTGACCCTCTCGATTGTTCAGAACGATCATCGTAAGTGCCAACCCAGGCGACCCAATCACCCTTGGTAGGGGATTTCAGCGTGGTATCCCGGAAGGAAATGAAGAGTCGTCCGTCTGGAGCATACACTCCGGTGTGGCGGTCACCTGTCAAAGATGCGGGAAGCTCTCGGGGCTTTGACCAGCTTTCCGCTTCATCTGAACTGAAGATGACATGTGAATTTCGTCGACGTCTATTTTCTCTGAGGAGCACCGCCATTTGCTTGCCGTCAGGTGATCTTACCATTCCCGGTTCACAAAGGTGGATCTGATCATTGGCATAGATACGCTTGGGCTGAGACCATTTTAATCCGCCGTCATTGGAAAAAGTCTGATAGAGAGTCATGGTGGCTGCACGTTTTCCGCCTGCTTTGAAGAAACGCCCGTCATCGTGGAACATGGCCATGTAGTGCCCGGGCTTTTTTTGAATTGGAGCAACATACCCCATCACTACAATACCTCCCCAGTCACCGGCGGGTTTCAGTTCGCTCCATGTGAAGCCATCGTTTTCGGACACAGCCATGCGGGCAGGATAAAGTCCAGACCACATGATGATTCGCTTTGTGCCGTTTGCATCAATTACCCTATGCAAAGTAGGGACTTCCTTCGAACTTGCCCATGAGGCAGGAGTATTCAATCTTTCCGACCATGTCTTTCCTCCATCCGAACTGCGCTTGTAAACGATGGCGCCTCGACCATGACCCTTGGGGTATACGCAGAGCATGGTTTTCCCATCTTCCAGCAGGCAAGTTGTCGGATGTCCAAGATATTGTCCTTTTTCACGGTCAATGATCACCTGACGATGTATTTCCTCAGAGAGATCAATGGTGGGTATCGAATAAGCAGGAGGCATCGAGGCATTTTGCGCTTGCGCATGGGTGAAGAGGGTCGATAGGAGGAGTAATAAGCCCATGGTCGTTTGCTTGCGTAACTTGAAAGTGGTCATGGATAAAATGGGTCAGGTTTTGTCGATGGAAATGATCTAAGGATAAGTTGAGAATCATTTCAATCCCCGATAATAGAATAAACTTGCGATGAACAGTCCTTGCCTCTCGACGCTGAACCTTTAGATTCCTACCTTAATCCAGAAATCATATCGCCACTTAATCAAATGTACTCCATGCCTCGAATGCTCACTTCCATAGGTGCCATGCTACTGGTTCTTGGGATCAATGCCGCGGATTGGTCTATTCACCCTGATTTGAAAGATTACTTTGAATCAGAAGTCGAGGATATTGAAAAGCAGTCACAACAATCGTTGAATCCTGCAAGCGCTGAACTATGGAAACAGCAAGAACCTGAATTGCGGCGACAGTTGTCCGAAATGCTGGGGCTTGATCCCATGCCTGCGAAAACCCCGCTTTCTCCTGTGGTCACACGAACTATACAGAAGGAGCTCTATACGGTTGAGAATATGCACTTTCAATCCATGCCCGGCTTGTATGTCACTGGCAATCTGTATATTCCCCGTGAGATTCAAAAACCACTGCCTGCCATCCTCTACGTCAGCGGGCATGCTCACGCTAAAGAAGGCGATGTGAGTTATGGCAATAAAACGGCCTACCAGCACCACGGTATCTGGTTTGCCAAACACGGTTTTGTTTGCATGACCATTGACACGATCCAATTGGGCGAAATCGAAGGGGTGCACCATGGCACTTACCGGGAAGGTCGCTGGTGGTGGAATTCGCGGGGATATACTCCTGCGGGAGTTGAGGCATGGAACGGGATGCGTGCCCTGGATTATTTACAAACGCGACCAGAGGTTGATCCAGAGAGGCTTGGCATCACTGGGCGATCTGGTGGAGGCGGTTATTCATGGTGGATTGCAGCATTGGATAAACGGGTCAAAGCAGCGGTTCCTGTAGCCGGTATCACGGACTTGCGTGATTACGTGCTGGATGGCGCAGTGGAAGGTCATTGCGATTGCATGTTCATGGTGAATACCTATCGATGGGATTTTCCTGTGGTTGCATCCCTTGTTGCTCCCAGAGCCCTTCTGATTGCCAATACGGACAAGGATTCAATTTTCCCTTTGGACGGGGTTCTCCGAACGCACCGTCAAGTTCAACACATATACTCGTTATTTGGTCTTGAGGATCAACTTGGCTTACTGGTCACCGAAGGTCCTCACAAGGATACTCAGGATCTGCAGATACCGGCATTCCGTTGGTTTCAAAAATGGCTCAAGGGCTCAAATGTGTTGATAGAGACAGCTGCCAGGAAAGAAATTCAACCTTCAGATCTTCGCGTTTTTCAAACATTGCCGAAAACTGAAAAAGTGACCTCGGTGGATACGTTCTTTGTAAGTGCGTCCGAAAAACGCCCAGTTCCAAAGACAATTGAAGAGTGGGATCATGAAGTGCACAAACTCAGACGCGCACTGAAGCGTCATACATTCGAGGATTCCCGCCATACTCAGGATACAAGGATTGATACGAAGCGTTACCCATTCTGGGAATATACCGTTCGTGAAGGTGCACAACGGAGGCTTGAAATATTTGATCGACCAGGCTGGTTGAAAGGCAATTCAGAACACAAGAAAAACCAGATCCGAAGGCGTTACATGCTGGTTGGACAAACTCTGGATTCTACCCGTGTCATGGAACTAAAACAAACTTTGGAATCGCTGATGGGCAAATCAGACATTTCAAATCGTAATCTCAGGGTGGAAGCAAACGGAACCATGGCGGTCAATGCCATTTATGCAGGTCTTTTGATCGAGGGGGATGATGTTCCGCTTGAGACCTTGTCATTCCATTTATCCAATCTGCCAGCTTCGCATATGCAGGGCCCGGACTACTTGAATGTGATGAAAATGACACGACTCGATGAAAGCCTGGCTGCTCTTTCACGTCGGTTCAAAGTGACTGTGGAAAACAGTCCTCGGACACTTCAGGAATTCAGTGGGGCCTTGACAGATACATTGGGGCAGGAAGCGAGTCGTTTGACTTGGATGAATCCCAATCAGTAAAACACCTTATGTAAGGTCAGACCGCAGGCGGGTGCATTCATGCCTGTAAGTGATCGTTTTTTTGTCACCAATAACCCAGGGACTTCATCAGCCTGCCATTTACCTTTTCCCACGGCCGTCAGGGTCCCTACGATGCCCCTGCACATTTTGTATAGAAAAGCGTCTCCCTCGATGATGACCTTGAATTCATTGCCTTGCTTACGGACATCGCAGCGAGTCAATGTACGGACCGTGTTTTCATAGGCGTATTTTCTGGCGGATGCGACCGATTGGAAATCGCGCTCACCTAAAAAATATCGGGATGCTTTCTGCATGTGTTCCAGGTTGATTTTCACAGGCATATGCCACGCTAAACCATCGAGCAATGGATTCATGGAGGGGTGATTCCAGATTCGATACTGATATTGTTTTCCCTTGGCATCGAATTGAGCATGGAAACGTAAGGGAACTCTTACAGCTGAAATAATGCGTATATCAGATGGGAGGAGGGCGTTCATAGCAAGCCGGATTTTCCTCGGCTCCATGATAAGGGAATCGAATGGCATTTCAAGATGTGCCGTCATCCCCAAGGCATGCACTCCGGTATCTGTACGACTGGATCCGTGCAATGGTCCTGCACCGCGAAAAAATTTTTTCAATTTCGTTTCAATCACGCTTTGCACACCTATTCCGCTTTTTTGAGTCTGCCACCCCTGATAATTGCCACCATGATAGGCAATGATGAGCTTGAGTTTGATTTTGCGCTGTTTTTGATCCATTTGTTTTCCATTTCCAAACCGTGCTCGGCAGGGTAAAACAACCATCATGAAATGCCAAGCGAAGCTAGAATATATGGTGATCGTCTTTGTTGTCCTGATATCGATACTGTCCGCGCGCGGGCAGGCTCAATCCACCCAGGCATCTTTACAGGAGGCGCTGACGTTTTACTCATCTTTCGACAGAGGCATTGAAGCGGAATTAGCTCATGGTGATCCGAGTCTATACACCATTACCTCGAAACAACCACGGGAAACAGTTAGGCGAGGTCTGCATGCTCAAGGTCAAACCGAATGGGTCACAGGGCTGGGGATCGATGGAGGAGCTGCGTTGAGATTCAATCAACGGAATGCCTCATGGATATTCTATCGAGGCGAAAAGAACGTTCGATATCGCTTGAATCAATGGTCTGGGAGTGTATCCCTCTGGCTGAAACTTGATCCTGAAACAGAATTATCACCCGGATTTGCTGATCCACTTCAATTAACAACCCGTGCTTGGAACGACGGTTCTTTTTTTGTCGATTTCAACAAGGACGGTGATCCTCGAGATTTCAGGCTTGGCGCCTTCGCTGACTTGAAAGTATGGAATCCCGAAAACAAGGAGATCTCTGAGGATCAAAGACCATTATTTCCTGTAAAAGCTCCCCCTTTCGCAAAGGATCGCTGGACTCATGTTCTATTTACCTGGTCAAATTTTAATACAGGCAAGAAAGACGGGGTAGCCAGTTTATATCTCAATGGTGCATTCCAAGGCGAAATCGCGGGCTGGGATCAGACTTTTTCCTGGAAACCGAGTGAAACCATTAAAATTTACCTCGGATTGAACTACAATGGACTACTCGACGAGGTCAGCTGTTTCAACCGGGCTTTGACCCCAAAAGAGATTAAATGGTTCTTTGAGCATCCCAAGGAGCTCGTCTTGGACAGTGCCTCTCAATGATTGAGTCGACTCCTAATCCTCCCGAGATTAAATTTGGACTTTCCTCTGTAAGAGGGGCTCGTTAGGTTATCCCAGTCAGATGCGTATATTTTTCACAAAAATGAACGGCGCCGGGAACGATTTTATACTGATCGATAACCGAAACCTGAGCTTCACGCCAGATTCCGAGCAGGTTGCAGCGCTTTGCGATCGGCATGCAGGGATTGGTGCAGATGGCTTGATACTGTTCGAAGAGAGCCAAAACAGTCATGCAGATTGGGCTTGGAAATTTTACAACAGCGACGGCAGTGAAGCGGAAATGTGTGGCAATGGAGCCCGCTGTTTTGCTGCCTTCGTCAAGCAGTTAACGCATTCAGAAGATGGCCTGAGTTTTGATACCCAGGCAGGGGTAATCAGCGCGACATTTGAGCCAAACGGTGTGACCGTGAATCTTACTGAGCCAGGCCCCATGGAGCTGGATCGAGGCATTCAAATCAAGGGGAGCGAATTACAAGTGCATTCGGTGAACACTGGAGTTCCTCATGCCGTGGTATTTGTTGAAGATGCAGGGCAATGCAAGGTGAATGAGTTGGGTGCGGCAGTCAGATATCATGAACACTTTGCGCCTAACGGAACCAATGTGAATTTCGTGCAAATACTGGGTTCGGGTCGCGTTCGGGTTCGGACTTACGAACGTGGCGTGGAGGGAGAAACTCTGGCTTGCGGCACAGGTGTCACCGCTGCCTCACTGGTGGCCGCCAGAAAACACGGTTTTGACACACCCGTTGAAGTACAGGTCAAAAGCGGTGATTGGCTTAAGGTATCTTTCGGTCATGAGGATGGGGGATTTTCCAAGGTCCGGTTAAGTGGACCAGCGGATTTTGTGTTTACGGGTGAAATAAATTTGGATTAAGAACGAACAACATGTTAACAGGCACTTTTACTGCGATTGTAACGCCTTTCAAATCGGGGAAACTGGATGAAGACGCACTCAATAAGCTTCTTCATCAACAGATTGAAGGGGGAGTGGATGGGGTTGTTCCGGTTGGGACAACAGGCGAATCACCGACTCTGAATTGTGATGAGCATCTGCGAGTCATTGAATTGACGGTTGCTGCAGCTGCAGGGAAAGTCAAAGTGCTTGCCGGTACGGGCGGGAATGCAACCGAAGAGGCCATTTACCTCACGAAGGAAGCAGAGAAGCGAGGCGTTGATGGTTCCTTGCAGGTTGCTCCGTATTACAATAAACCATCGCAGGAAGGCCTTTTCCAACATTTCAAGGCCATTGCTGAATCGACGGAGTTACCTATCATTCTTTACAGCATCCCCGGTCGGTGCGGGGTTGCCATCGAGGTCTCTACAGTGAAGAAACTTGCCGATCATTGTCCCAACATCGTGGGAATTAAAGAGGCAGGTGGTGATGCTGATCGGGTCAGTCAACTAAGGCAGGAACTGGGAAATGAATTCATCATCCTGAGTGGAGATGATGCTCTGACATTGCCATTCATGTCAGTTGGTGCTCAGGGTGTGATCAGTGTGGCTTCTAACCTCATACCAGAGAGGATTTCAGCAATGGTAAATTATTTTGCGAATGGACAAATTGCCGACGCGCTTTCCATTCATCAACAGCATTATCAACTTTTCAAGACTCTCTTTATTGAGACCAATCCGGTTCCAGTCAAGGAGGCTCTTCACATGATGGGGCATATTGAAGCGGAAATCAGACTCCCTCTGGTTTCAATGACTGATTCAAATCTCCAGCAATTGCGGTCGGTCATCAATGACTACGGCCTGATTTGATTGGGACTGAATGATTCATCTCGCCTTAACTCAGCAGTATCATTGACATGTCAGATAAAGAGGACCTTTTTGTTTACGATTTGCCTGTTCGCATGCGTCGATTGCGGAAAAGTACCCGCATTCGTAGCATGCTTCAGGAAACGCATTTGAGAACGGATCACCTGATTGCTCCTTTGTTCGTTAAAGAAGGTATACCCGATCCCGAACCTGTTGATTCGATGCCCGGAGTTCATCGATTGTCGGTTCCAGATTTGACCGAAGAATGTCGCAGATTACTGGATATAGGCATTCAAGCCATTGCGCTTTTCCCATGCAATCCGAAAGAAATAAAAGATCCGTTTGGTAGTGGTGCGCTGGATCCCAGTGGTTTAGCCCCTAGGGCTATCCATGCCATCAAGCAGAGTGTGCCTGAAATGACGGTGATTGCCGATGTTGCCCTGGATCCTTACACAAGTCATGGTCACGATGGGGTCCTCAATGCAGAGCAGACGGATGTTGATAATGATTCCACCCTTAATGTTCTTACCCAGATGGCGCGTATTCTTGCGGAATCAGGCGCTGATTGGGTAGCCCCATCTGATATGATGGACGGCAGGATAGGTGCTATTCGAGATGTTTTGGATAATGCGGGGCATGCAAACGTTACTATCATGGCCTACAGCGCCAAGTTCAACTCAGCTTATTATGGCCCTTTTCGAGACGCAGTGGGGAGTCAAGCCTCGGCTGGAAAGACTTACCTTGACAAAGGTTCCTATCAGTTGAACCCAGCAAATCCGCGCGAAGCGCTGCGAGAAGCCCTTCTTGATGAGGAAGAAGGAGCTGATATCCTGATGGTGAAACCAGCTGGAGCTTATTTGGACATTATATCCAAACTACGTCAATCGACGGATCTGCCGGTGGCGGCATATCAAGTATCTGGTGAATATGCACAGATCCATGCCGCTGCAGAAAAAGGATGGCTTGATTTAAAGCGTACGCGTGATGAGTCACTCTTGGCCATCCGGCGGGCAGGGGCAGATTTGATCCTTACCTATTTTGCGAGTGAAGTGGCGGCTGAGATCAACAGTTAACATATGGAAATCAACATTTGATTATCCCGCTCAACCCGTTATGTTTTCTTCTTGATATGCAAATGCTCCGGATATCACCGGATTTGATTTTAGATAACTATGGAATTGCTGAATTTTTTATTCATCTTGTTGGAGGTGATCGTTTTATTCAACCTACTGATCATCGTCCACGAACTTGGTCATTTTTTGGCTGCAAAGTGGCGAGGATTGGTCGTTGAACGATTTGGGATATGGTTTGGTAAACCGCTGTGGGAAAAAGAGTTCAAGGGAGTAAAGTATAGCCTTGGAAGCATTCCGGCAGGCGGCTTTGTTGCGCTTCCGCAGATGGCTCCCATGGAGGCTATCGAAGGAAAGGGTGACTCTGAACAAAAAGAACTTCCTCCGATTGGTGTCATCGACAAGATTATCGTGGCTTTTGCCGGTCCCTTGTTCAGTTTCGGCTTGGCCTATGTTTTTGCAGTGCTGATCTGGGGCATTGGTAAACCTGTCAGTGAGAGAGACACAACAACTCAAATCGGATATGTGTTTCCAGACTCGCCTGCTGAAAAAGCAGGGCTCTTTTCTGGTGACATCATCAAAAAGATCAATGGAGAATTCGTAACACGTTGGTCGGGTATTGGTGATGCGGTTACCTGGCAGATCGTCAGCAGCACTGGAGATTCCATTCCAATTGAAATTGATCGGGCAGGACAGACATTGATTTTAGATGCCAAGCCCGAAAAACAGGACGCAGAATGGTATAAAAGAGGGAATTTGCGACAGATACAGATAGCCCCATTCCAAACCCCATTGATAGCCAGCGTGGAGGAAAACAGTCCTGCTGCCGTGGCTGGTATACAGTCCAATGACATTGTCAGAAAAGTGAACGATCTGGCCATTTACCATCCAAGGGCCCTGAGTCAGGCGATAGAGGAACTTTCAGGGGAAGAGCTGGTGGTAACAGTTGAGCGGGATGGTAGCATGATGGACTTTTCTGTAAGGCCTGTGATTCCATCATACGTTGACGATGCTCCACCTGTGGAAGATCAGCGCCGAATGGTTGGGATACAGTGGGACTTAAATGGAAACATGAAGATCAGTCACCCATCACCCAATGACCAGATACGTGCAAGTGTCATGGCCATGGTGAATACTTTTGAGGCGTTGTTTGCAGAGGATTCTGATATTGGTGCTCAGCATCTCAGCGGGCCCGTCGGGATCATGCGTATTTATTATATGCTGTTTCAAAGCGACTATGGCTGGCGTCTGGCTTTGTGGTTCAGTGTCATCTTGAACGTCAACCTGGCTTTGATGAATCTGTTACCCGTCCCGGTGCTGGACGGAGGACACATCGTCATGGCATGTATCGAAGGCGTCATCAGGCGTCCCATCCCATTCTTCATCCTGAATTACGTTCAAACGGGATTTGCTCTGCTGGTTATTGGTTATATGCTTTACGTCAGCTTTTTTGATGTGCAGGACCTTGGGCCCGGAGCTAAAGAAAAGACTTACCAGATTAAATTCGAACCTGTCGCAGTCAATGAGACGGGGAACAATCAGTAGGCTGTATGCAGTTTCAAGATTCTCCTTACCGTTATCAAAGAAGACGCACTCGTGAAATCGTTATTGCGAACCCTCATCAGGAGGTAAAACTGGGGGCGGATAGCCCCATTGTTTACCAGAGCATGATCACCAGTGACACGCTCGACACCGAAGCGTGTGTTAAACAAACGCTTGATCTTGCAGCTGTAGGGTGTCAATTGGTCCGTATCACTGCACAAACGGTTAGGCACGCTGCCAACCTTGAACACATTGCAAATGCACTGAGGGAAAAAGGGTGTCATGTACCTTTGGTTGCTGACATCCATTTCAAACCCGAAGCGGCTATGGAAGCTGTCAAATGGGTGGAAGTAGTGCGCGTGAATCCTGGGAACTATGCCGATTCCAAGAAGTTTAAAACCCGCGAATACACTGAAGTAGAATATGCATCCGAATTGGCACGTATTGAGGAAAAATTTGCACCTCTTGTTGAACAGTGCAAGTTACTCAATCGCACTCTGAGAATAGGCACGAATCACGGTTCATTGAGTGACCGTATCATGAATCGTTATGGTGACACTCCTCTTGGCATGGTCGAGAGCGCACTGGAATTCGCCTGTATCTCACGCAAGAAGGACTTTCATAATTTTAAGTTCTCCATGAAATCCAGTAACCCCAAAGTCATGATTGAGTGCTACCGCCTTCTGGTTGCTCGATTGAATGAACTTGGTGACGATTGGAATTACCCGATTCACCTTGGAGTAACTGAGGCTGGAGATGGTGAAGACGCCCGTGTAAAAAGTGCCATTGGAATTGGGGCGTTGTTGTGCGACGGGTTAGGAGACACCATTCGTGTCTCGCTGACCGAGGATGCTC
>CALSPN010000026.1 GCA_943788245.1 uncultured Verrucomicrobiae bacterium
GGTTGAAACGCTTTTAATTGTTCTGCTGCGTCGCCTCATTTATTTTGCTCAATTGATTTCAGTTTAACTGCGCGGGAATCATCTGATAATTCTCAAAAAACTGCAAGTGGTCTTGTTATTTCGGACTGGTCAAGTTTCAGGCAGAAATGCAGAGTAAGGACTGGCAGACCTTTCACAAGCCTCATACCCGATGACAGAAAACACAAACAAAGTGACACGTGAACGGCAGTTCGCGAGCGACAATTATTCCGGAGTCTGCCCTGAAGCATGGCAGGCTTTGGAGGAAAGCTAACGGCAGCCACCTCCCTGCGTATGGGGAAGACAAATGGACGCGCCATGCTTCGGACATGATCCGAGAACTATTTGAAACAGATTGTGAAGTCTTCTTTGTGTTCAATGGAACAGCAGCCAACAGTCTCTCACTAGCATCACTTTCTCAGTCCTATCATAGTATTTTATGCCACGATTATTCTCACTTGGAACGAGATGAATGTGGAGCCCCTGAGTTCTTTTCCAACGGCACCAAAGTCCTTACAATCCCAGGTGCCAATGGAAAAATCTATCCGGATGATGTGGAGAACATGGTCAAAAGGCGCCAAGACATTCATTATCCCAAACCCAAAGTGGTCTCGGTAACTCAATCAACAGAAATGGGCACCTGCTACACGGTCGACGAGCTTGAAGCACTTGGCTGTCGAGCTAAACATCTGGGGCTCAAAATGCACATGGACGGCGCCCGTTTTGCGAACGCGGTTGCCTCGCTTAAAATCAAACCCAAGCAAATTACCTGGCAGGCAGGTGTGGACGTGCTTTGTTTCGGTGGGACCAAAAACGGAAGCCCTGTCGGAGAAGCGGTGGTGTTTTTCAATCATGATCTGGCGAATGAATTTGATTATCGTTGCAAGCAATCCGGGCAACTCGCTTCCAAGATGCGCTATCTTTCAGCCCCCTGGGTTGGAATGCTCAAAAGCAGCAACTGGATCAAACACGCCTCGCATGCCAATAAGATGGCCGCACTGATGCATCAACTCCTGGCACCTGTCGAAGGCATTCGCATCATGTTTCAACCGGAAGCAAACTCTGTGTTTGTTGAAATGCCTCGCCGACTCATTGACCACATGCACGACCTGGGTTGGCAATTCTACACATTCATTGGCGAAGGAGGCTGCCGGTTGATGTGTTCGTGGGATACGAGGGGAGGAGGATGTTCGCACATTTGTTGAGGATGTTAAAGATGGATTGAAAAACCAGCACCAGCTCGATCACGCACCCTATGATGAAGACATAAGTTTGTCTTAGAGCAACATAATCAAAAACAATTTAAAAATCCTGACTGCGGATGATTCAGAGGTAAACCGCGCGCTGTTGCTGCCACAATGGAACCTGAAGGTTGGGATGCATGCTACCTGCTTGAAGGCAACGTGGAGATCAGGGGGGCAACTTATCAATGCAGCAGAGCGTTATGCGGTGACAGTATTCATTCGCATTTAAGAAACAGGAGCGGGAAAACTCAAAGCGACCTGAGTGCCTCGCGAATGCGATCCAGCTGCAGCCCCTCAGGTCGTCTTTCCAAAAGCCATTCGAAGTCGGATCGTGCCATGTCACGCCGACCGATGCGGAGGCAGATCGTGGCACGCTCGAGACGGAGGCCAGCATCCTCTTCATCAATTGCAATCATGAGGTCCAGGTAAGGAAGGGAGTCTCCCAATCCGCTGTTGCTTCGAGTAAAATAACGGAGATTCGAAAGCATCCGAATGATAATGTCTTTTTTTGTTGCGGATGCCATATCCTCAGAACTGACATTATTCACCTGATATTGCGAAGCAAGGGCATCGGCTTCATCAAATGTCAGTTGTTTTCCGGAATTAAACACATCAATCAATGCCACTTCCCCCCCCTTAGGCTGGTGTTTGACCAAAAAGTGTCCGGGCAGAGGCAATCCGGTCACGTGCTTGATCCCGAGGCGATCAGCAAGTTCGATGAATAAAACTGACAGGGTAATCGGTAAACCTTCACGATCATCGATGACTTTGTTGAGATAGCTGTTCGCAGCATTTTCATAATCTGAAAAACTCCCATGATATCCATTCTCCTTGAACAAAAAATCAATAAGTGACTGGATTAAATCAGATTCTCCGGCCTCCGTAGAATGGTAATCTCGAATATCCTCTGCCATGCGATTCACTGCATCTTCATAAGCTTTGACATTCAGTTCAGGATAATCGTGCTTCGCAACCAACAGTGCAGCTCTGAGAAGGTTCCGTTGGGGTTCCGCTTGTTTCAATTCAGTCCTGAGTTGCTTTTGAATTTGAATGCGGTGTGATTCCAAAGCCAATCTTCGTATTTGATCCGTGCGACGCTCAAGCAGTTCAGCCAAGTCCTGCAATTGATAGGGCGATTGATCACCAATAGAGGCTAAAAGTGCCTGCATTGATGAAGGGTTCCCTCCCAGATTTATTTGTATTTTTTCTAACAGCTGAGTCAAATCCGAGTCAGGCTCAAAAGACACCTTTTCGGCAGGAGTTGGGTTGAACATGAAATTGGAATAATCAGCCTGCGTATCGCGGAATTTGGCTAGACCCACCTGCCCCAAGCGCAACGCACGATCTTTCGATTCAATCACCAACTGACCATTCACAAAGCACAAAATCCGATCTTCTTCGTGGCGCACGGAGAGGGTATTCCAATCTCCCAATCGATAATGAGGTGTCTGAACCTGAGTGAGAATATTCCACGAATAAACCGAGGGACCATCAAACCTTGTAAGCCTCAATTGCCCGTTACTCGGATAAAAACCATATTGGCGTTCCAACCCGTCCGAACCAAAAATCAAACCGGCCGCACCTGATTCATCGCCCAGCTTGATCCTCACTTTCAATTCATATGGAAATGTTGAAGGTTCCTGATGAAAATGGCACAAGGATTTCCCACCAAAACCTGCCCCCTTCCCCTGCACTGAAATACGGTCTACTTTGCTACTCCACAGCGCTCCCATACTGGAGGTCCACAGTCCTTCATCCAGCGCTCCCAATCGCAACCACTTATTCATGGTCATCGAATTCGGCCTTGCCAAAAGGGGCTTCAAAGCGTTGATGGGAGTTGCGAAACCCAGATTGGCAGTAAGGGTGGATTTCATATTCAACAGACCAAGCACCTCCGCCTGGGGATTGAACAATGGCCCTCCACTGTTGCCAGGTTCAATAGGAATGGCCAATTGGATCATCCTTGCATGCTCAAACCGCCTGAACCCTGAGATAAGCCCGCTGACCACACTGCGCTCCAGTCCCATGGGGTTCCCAACTGCAATCACTTTCTCTCCTGAGGCGAGGGCATCTGAATCACCAAGAGAAAGAGCCGGCAATCCCTTCCGGTCCAGGCGCAATACAGCCAGGTCCAGGGCCCGATCCCATGCGTGCACTGCAACCGGTTCGTGACGGGATCCATCCGCAAATAAAACTTCAACCATGCGGGCTTCGCCAATGACATGTAAACTGGTGGCGACAAGGCCATCGGAATCGATCACAAAACCTGTGCCTACACCATTTTCATTACCCGCTCTGTCCATATGACGGATGGTGACAACTGCGTCTTTTACCTTTTGAGTGAGAGATCGTTCGTCAAAACTCTCCTGAGCCCTCGCTGTTACCGAAAGTGTCAATGAGAAGAGGCATAGTGCGATCAAACGGAATAGTGAGATAACCAGAGATCTCGAAACCATCCGACAGATAGTTGAATTATTACGTTGAAGATTCACTTGTTAGAATCTGAAACATCTGGTGCGAATGTGCAAGCGCACTTAACAGCATCCTGCAATCGGTCCAGGTATTGTTCCCTGGTAATTTGAATAGCTCCCAAGGATTGAGTAACAGGAGTCACCATTTGGATATCAAAAAGTTGATAGCCCCTGGCACGCAAGTGATCCACTAAATGCAGCAAGGCTATTTTGGAAGCGTTGCTGGCTCGATAAAACATCGATTCCCCGGCAAATAGCCCCGCCGTCGCGACGCCATATATTCCCCCCAACCAGTACATCTTCCTGCCAACACTCCACACTGTGGGCATAACCCGCCTGGTGCATCCTCAGGTATCCGCGAATAAAGGGCTCGGTAATCCAGCTACCAGGCCGTGGAGTTTTGGCACATGCGGTAACTACTTCTTCAAAGGACTGATTCATTGTGCATCGAAAGACTCCCTTTCGTCTAGCCCTCGCCAAACTTCGTGAAATGCGCACATTATTTAGATCAATAATCCCTCTCGGATCTGGGCACCACCACGTGACCGGTCGATCTGTCCAAGGAAAAATCCCCATACGATAGGCCAATTTGAGCCGCTCGACGCTCATTTCCCCTCCAACCGCCAAAAGGCCGTTGTCCATGTATTCGCCGTAATGACGAGGATCAGGAAACCAAAGTTTATTTTCAAGAAATGCCACCATGTCCCACCTCCAATGCTATATCAAGAAAGAGCCTGAAGCAGGATTGATTGGTACATCCCGCTTACCTCCATGATCCATATCCTGGGCCACTCCTCAGAATCCGGGGATTTATCGGACAATGTTTCCGGAGCCGGGCAATTGAGAGACATCCAGCTTCCAACGCGCAGGTCATTGAGAATTTCAATCAGCCAATCCGCACGTTCTGCATCAAATAAAACCGGATACAGGTGCCCCTCGTCGTTATCGACGGGCTCTATACTTTGAATCCATTGTTTAATCTGAACCTCTCGATCCGTCTGATGTTTTGAAACGGAATCACGCAACCATTGATCTGACTCCTTCAGCCCTGGATCAGGATTTTTTTTTGAATTCAGACTGTGGTGATCTGCAGACGTTAAAGGGTATTGAGACAGCAGATGGCAAAGACTTCTCCACTCTTCCTCCTCCATTCTCAATTCGAATTTGCCATCCTCTTGACGAGTAACATTCATTCGGAGCGCTCCATGGTCGCATGCAGGTTGTAGCGATGCAATTGATGCACATAATGTTCAGCCATTTCCATTGATTCGCGTACGAGCATGCTTTTTCCGCTTTCGTGTACCTCGAGCATGTGCTTGTCTGCCTTGCTTCGCTCCCATCCAAAAACTTTTTGAAAAACATGCGTCACGTAATCCATGAGGTTCACTGGATCATCCCAACAAATCACCAGGTATCCAGGGTCAACATCCTCCTGGGTCTTTTGATCCGTTGTCGGGTCTACTGTTGGCATCACTGTTGGCTCGGCGTTGAAACGCATCCACGAAGCTTAATGAGTTGGGTACATGAATTCAACTCCGGGATTCAGAGCGGGGATATTTCGCATTGGCATTCAAGTGTGGATGCTTGCATAATGACAGGGTGACTCAAAAAAACAGCAACAGGGCTCGCTACATCATGGTCGGCGGTTTTCTTGGAGCCGGCAAGACAACAAGCATCTCCAGGCTGGCCAGAAAATTATCTGATCAAGGCCTGCGTATCGGGCTTATTACCAACGATCAGGGATCAGGTCTGGTGGACACGGCCATGCTGCGATCAAAGGGCTTCGCAACAGCAGAAATTCCTGGAGGATGCTTTTGTTGCCGATTCAATTCCCTTGTAGATGCCGCAGATGGGCTGACCCAGGAATCAAGACCGGATGTTTTTATTGCAGAACCGGTGGGTAGCTGCACTGATTTGGTGGCAACGGTGACTTACCCCCTGCGCCGTATATATGGTGATCAATTTGAAATTGCACCTCTCAGCGTCATCATTGACCCGATTCGAGCGATGAGGATCCTCGGGATTAAACCGGGTAGAAAATTCTCTGATAAGGTTGTTTATATTTATCTCAAGCAACTGGAAGAAGCTGACGTCGTGGTAATCAACAAAATAGAAACCATTTCTGAGGCAGATCTAAATCATTTGATCGCTCGGTTAGATTCTGAATATCCAGGCAAAAAAGTGATGACCATTTCTGCCAGAGAAGGGACGGGGCTTGAGTCGTGGCTCAGGCATATCCAGGATTCAGAGCCACTCAATGAGACTGCCATGGATGTGGATTATGAACTCTATGCTGAGGGGGAAGCGCTGTTGGGCTGGCTCAATGCAACGGTGGAACTCAAATCCTCGGCGGCATTCAATGGCAATGAATGGATCAAAAACATAGCGCTCGAGCTTCAGCAACAATTGAAGTCAACTAATGCGGAGGTTGCACATTTGAAAATGACCTTGAGCCCCGATAAAGGACTAGGCGAGATTGCCGTGATCAACCTGGTAAGAAATGATTTCATTCCCGAACTATCACAAGAATTGCCAGAGGGTATCACGGAAGGTCAGCTCATTATTAACCTACGCGCCGAAGCGAACCCTACCCTCCTGAAGCAGGCAGTCATTGAAGCGATCCAGCAAATGAAAACAGACCATCCAGAGGTAAAAGGAACCCTGGACCACGTCGAACATTTCCGTCCGGGGAAACCTGAGCCTACACACCGCTTGACCGAAGCAGTTGATTCCTGAATGACTTTAAACTAGTTTGTCTGGGTAATTTAGCCATGAGTCAGAATCAAGAATCAACGCGCATACTGTATTGTCACTGTAACTACGCACAAATCATCTCTCCCGAGGTGAAGAAAGAAGTATTGAGTCAATTGTGCGAAACGAATCAAGCATTTGATGCGGTCGCCGATCTTTGTGAAATGGCAGCGCGGAAGGATCCGGAACTCCAGCGTCTTACCCAGGGAGGTTCGGTTAAAATCGCAGCCTGCTTTCCGAGAGCCGTCAAATGGCTGTTTTCGGGGGCATCCGCACCATTGAACAGGGAGCAAACTGAAGTATTGAACATGCGTGAACAATCTCCTGAAAACATTTTAAAACGGCTCAAGGCGAAAGATCTAAACCCTAATCTTCCAGAAGACAACAAACCGCCACAAGCTTCAGAGCAGCCAGGTAAAAATCAATAATCAACCCATATGAAACTTACGGAATCATCCAAATTACGCATCGTCCTATTGGAATTGGAAGATCAAAACCAAGCCAGGGACAGTGCTCATTTTGAATACATGCAGGCCTTGCTGGAGAAAGGGTTCTCCGTAACACGCGCTACCCCCACAGGCACGACGGCACCAACCGACCGCAGCTCTCTTCTGGTTCTGGGGCAGTTTGACAAGGATCAACCGCCATCAGACCTGCAGAGCGAAAACACAGAGGTTCGATTTGAAGACAGTCGACATTTGAACACTGAGGATGTGTTGGCTCTGGCTGAAGAGATAAGAGAAACAACTTCAAGTTTCAAACATGGAGACTGGAAACCCTGGTTTCCCGTGATCGATTATGACCGATGTACCAATTGCATGCAGTGCCTCAGTTTCTGCCTGTTCGGTGTGTATGGTGTAGACGACGGGGATCATATCCAGGTCCAGAACAATGATAAGTGCAAGACAAATTGCCCTGCCTGTTCGCGAGTATGTCCAGAAGCGGCAATCATGTTTCCTAAATACAAGTCAGGTCCCATCAATGGCGACAAAGTAGGGAGCAAGGATCTTCAACGAGAAAAGATGAAGATCGATATCTCTGCACTCCTCGGTGGTGATGTTTATGATTTGCTTCGCACGCGCAGTGAAAAGGCAAAATCCAGATTTTCAAAGGAACGAAACCCGGACAAAGCACTCAATGAACGTGTGAAATGTCTCAATAAATTAGCCGATTCAGGTGACATTCCACCGGAGGTCCTGATGTCTTTACCCTCCCCTGATGTCATTCAGCAGCGTGCGCAGGAAGCAAAAGAAAAAGCGGATGCAGCCCTGAGCCGATCACAATCAAAAACTTGAACCCTATCCTGATGGCATCAGCGGCTGATGTTTGCGAAGGAGGTTGAAACGATTTTCAACTCCCTATCTGATTCCTGTCCTGCGCATGGAAGGAAATAATCGACTTGCTGGTCGTGGCAGGCAATGAAGCGCCATCATTCCGGAACCATTCTTTTTAAAATTATAATGTCGAACCAGACCAGGTCCTTTGGAAAGACAGGATTGATGAATTGACAGGCAGTGTTTTTCCTTGAGGCCTAGGGCATCTCAAAAACAGCCAAGACAGGTCGATGGTCTGAAGCCTGCCCCCAATAAGGCATGTCCAGAACATAGCTTTTTTCTTCTCGATAAAGTGGACTCAGAGCCCTATTCAGCAGGATGAAATCAACTCGAGAAAACATGTCTTCATCCTGAAAAAAATGAGTCCAGGCAGTGGAACGCTTACCTGCCTTTGAATCAGCTTTTTGAAGGCTTTTCGGGCTGCCTTCTATTGGTCGAGCATCTTTGAATCGCATCTCGCCCTTCCCTCCTCTCAAAAACTTCAAGGTCCGCGATGCAGGGCCGTCATTAAAATCTCCGACAACAGCGAGCATCTGATTCGGATCAAGATTCATTCGGGCATTTATTAATGACCGGAGCAAAAGAGCTTCCCGTGTACGTATGTCCCACTGGTCCGCATGGCCAACCGGACGTTTTGATTTAAGATGAGCCACAAATACTTTTAATTTTTTCTGTGCAGGAATTTCGATATCGACCTCCAGAAAACCACGTGAGGGACGAAAAACTCTGCCATAGAGCACAAACACATTGGTGACATGGTGGGCAACATGAGTGATGGGGAAACGGCTCAACAGAGCAACATGAATGGGTGAATCAGGAGTTTTGGTGATCGCGTGATGTGGATAGGACAAAGATTCGGCTCCCAAATCCAGTTTTAATTCCAGGAGTGCTTTTTCGGAGCCTATTTCCTGCAGAGCAACCACATCAGCTCGCATGCAAAGTAGCGATTTTTTAACTGCTCGACGTGCAACATAGGATTTCGGGCTGCGACCTTGATCCGAGTTCAGTAAATAATTTTCAACATTGAATGAGGCAAGAGACACCAGCTCGCCTGCCTGAAGCTGGGAAAGCAAAAGAGTGTTACATGGTAAAAAAAGTCCAAACAGTACAGGAAAGCAACCACGCCAAAAACGCATTGGTAAAATAGAATCCAATGTCTTCTTTACCTTTGCACCCGCAGTCCATGAGAGCGGTACAATATACCTTTTGAGTAATCCTGTCATCAATTACAGGCGTCCACTCAATAAAGGAAAAAGACATCAGGCAAACAATGCTTCCCTTCGATGATTGTTTTGTAACTTAATCTTCAGAAAAAAGAAACTCCAAATCGTTACTGGAAAGGTTACTGGCAAAACCTTCCTCCCCAAGCACATCACTGATAGTTTTTGCTTTGGATTGCTGAAGTTCCCAAATCTTCTCTTCAACTGTTCCCGGTGAAATCAAGCGATAAGCATTCACTGTTTGTGTCTGCCCAATGCGGTGCGAACGATCAATCGCCTGAGCCTCCACAGCGGGGTTCCACCATGGGTCATAAAGCACGACATAACTTGCAGTTGTCAGATTCAAACCGGTTCCTGCCGCCCTCAAACTCAAGAGGAATACGGAAGGGTCTTTATCCTCCTGGAAAGCATTGACAACGTCCATTCTGTTTTTGGTTTCGCCCGTCAGCATGTAGGAAGGAATCTCCCTCACCTTACATTCGCGCTCCAGGATCTGCAGCATCTGAACGAATTGACTGAAGACAAGCACTTTTTGACCCTCCGCCAATAAGGGTTCCAGCAACTCGAACAATGTTTCGGTTTTACCGGAACCTGAATCATTACCAACGAGGGTCGGATGACAGCAAATTTGACGCAAGCGCGTCAAGGCAGCCAGAACATGCATTTTGCTCTTCGCAACTCCCTTTTGCTTCATGGCCTTGAACACCTGATCCCGGCTGCGCCGCAACTCGGCCAAGTAAAGCTTGCGCTGTTCCTCTGTCAATTCACAGTCTCGGCGTTCATCGATACGATCAGGCAAGTCCTTGGCCACCTGTTTCTTCATGCGGCGCAGAAGCAATGGACGCAACTTGGCAGACAAACGTTTCCTTGCGATACGCTGGGCAACTTCAGCATTCTCGCCTTTAGGTTCATATATTTCGCTGAACTTGTTCTGGTTATTCAGGTAATTCGGTTGAACAAAATCTACAATGCTCCAAAGATCCAGCAATCGATTTTCCAAGGGAGTTCCAGTCAAAGCCAATCGACGCTTTCCCTTTAACTGTTTAACGGATTTGGTAACTTGAGCGGTGGGATTTTTAATGTATTGAGCCTCGTCGAGAATGATCGCACTGAACTCAAATTTATTCAACTCCTCCAGATCGCGGCGAAGAATGGAGTAATTGGTAATGATCAAATCACGCTGCGGAATCTGCTTTCGCAGATTGTGCCTGGCTGAACCACTTTCAAGCACAAGTGTTGTCAGGTGTGGTGTGAATTTTTCAGCTTCTCGTCGCCAGTTGTGAAGCACGGAGGCTGGGCAAATGACCAAGGCAGGCTTGCGCCTTTTACCACTGTTCACATAGAGCCAGGCCAACCATGAAAGGGTTTGCAGAGTTTTACCCAGTCCCATGTCATCAGCAAGGACCCCACCCAATTTCATCTGGGTTAGATGGCAGAGAAAATTGAAACCTTCCTTCTGATAAGGTCGCAGATCGGCATCCACCGTCTCCGGCAATTCAAGATCAGGAACACCTTTGAAGTCCGCAATTTTCTGTTTGAGCGTTCTCACACGAGCGTTGTTACCAAATTGATCAATGGCTGTTTCATCCAGCTGGGAAGCGTGCAGAAGAGCAACTTTTTGAGGGTCATTGGCAAGTCCCTCCACACCCAGCTCTGCCATGGTTTCCTGAGCATTCTGAACGGCATCGGTATCCAACTCAACCCAACCACCGTCAGGCAATTTGACAAAGCGCCCCGTGGCAGCCTGCAGCTGTTGCAGATCAGCTTCGGTTAGCTTCATACCTTCCTGCTCCCATTCGGCTGAGACAGAGAGCCAGTCAATCCCGCTCCCATGCATCACAAGCTTCGGTCGGAGTCGCTTGGAATTCAAAAACAAACGCTGAAATGCAGCATTTCCCAGGTAACCAGCCTCAGTCGGTCGATCCGGCCATACTTCGGAAAGTCCAATCAGAAAGTTTTCCGTAGCATCGCCTATCCACAGTCCCGGCTCTGGAGTAAACCAGTCGAGACGACGCAGCCATTGTGTCGAAGAATCCACGCGGGCATCATCCAATAACTCCGCCTTGGTGTCTTGAGCACCATCCGCAGTTTCTTTCTGCCACTCATGGCCATTCCATTGCCATGTACTCTGATCCATCTCGCTCACCGCCTTCAATCGAAGACGCACGGTATCATTTTCCAATTCAAACACGAATTGCGGAGAAGCTTTGTGCGCAACACAGAGTTCATCCCAAATGGAATCATCGTCAGAATCAGATGTCTTTCTGAGGTGAGTCAACAAGCGATGACTCAACTTGCTTACAGGGATTACAACTTGTTGCCCCCATCGCTCGAGTAACATCTGATGAGGGGCATGTCGAACAAGGTAAAATTCATTTTCAACGATGGTGAGCATTGGGTCGCCTACCACATAAGTCGCCTCGTTGAATTCCAACTCTCGACCATCAGCCAAGCGAAGCGTAGGTAGCAATCCCAGATCTGCCCCGCCCTTTTCGATGCTGGGACGAATATCTGCTACTTGTCCGGCAAAACTCAGCACACCTCGATTACCATCCAGTTCCATCCTGCCTTCCCTACCCCATTTGGCTAACCATCTCAGCAAGTCAGCACCCTTGAGTATCATGCTTTCTTGTGCATTATCTTCCTCAAGATAGATCTCATTGACCCATTCGATAAATTCCCAATCTTCAGATGAGAAGAGTTCACGCTCATGCGAGGAACGCGTCGTTAGATCTTTAATTTCTCCGAGTGTCCGGAAACGCTCCCCACTGCGAGGGCGCGACAGGGTGAGGCGCATTTCAACGCGCACCACACTGGATCCCTCAACAACGGGAACTAATTCAAAAAGCGCACGCACGCTAGCTCTCGGAGCATCGAGATGGTCAACTTTAGGAGGCAGTATCCATTTTTCAAGATGAGTGATCAGTTCATGATCCTTCTCCGCTTCCTCGACTTGTGCTAACCGGTCAAAATTAGCATGTGTCATCAGTTCAGTAGGTAGAGGGCGTTTGGCTCTCAAGAACAATAAAGCCGTCTCTTCAAGCCGTTCCTTTCCGGTCGTATCGAGCATGCGGGCCCACCAGTCCGGCCCCACAAAATCACGGCGTGATAATGACAAACGTTCAAAATAGTCGTCCAGTATCAAGAAAGCACGCTGAGAATCTTCGCATGCAGAAAACTGCTCCAGTAATTCTGTTCGCTCGGCGAGATCCGATTTTGAATCGGAAAGCTCTCGTCTCAAATCAGCCCACGCTCCATATGTTTTATCAAGCACGATGTTGTTGGCATCGTATTTGGTATTAAGAACTGCTTTTTTGGTTTTGGTTGCTTTTCGTCCCCTAGGCATTTTTTAAATTTTCGAAAATCTGATGTTTAAAAGTAAAGCAATGACTCGTTGAGTGTCTCAATTTGGGTATGCTGCATGATGGAAACATGAAGCAGAAAATGAACCTCATTGATAGCGCCTCCGAAAGTCAAGGTCTGGCGACCGTCCTCTTGGAGGGGCTTGATGAGATCAATCAAGAAGTCAAAGCAGGCTCAACATGAAACACATTTCACATAAGTCCACGTAAATCATAAAACCGCATCGCTGGTTCCTTTTGAAGAATACGATGCAGCTGGTTCTTCTTCACCTGTATCCACACCCTCAACAGGCTGGTTAACCGCTTGGCGTGCTCCAGCCGAATGCCCTTTGTTAATCGAACATCCGTTGAAAGCCTGAACCTTGGCTCCCTCGTAATACGGTTGAGGCTTCGGGCCAAAATTGTATCGAACATTTTTCCAGGTATCTCCAAATTCAGCGTCTACCCCCAAGGCTCCACTGGGGTCATATCCGCAGTGGACCATACAATTCTCGCATCGAGAATCTCGGGCAAATCCATTCACGACGCCATATTGATCCCAATCCACCTTATCCAGCATTTCCTGGTAACCGCTGTAGTGTCCATCAGTCATCAGGTAACATGGAGCTTTCCATCCCTGTATGTTGCGGGTCGGTATGGCCCATGCGGAACATGTCAACTCGCGTTTACCAGACAGGAATTCCTGATAAACAGGGGTTCCAAAGATAGTGAATTTTTCACCCCACTCCTGAATACGTGCAAATTTCTCCCGTGTCATCTGGCGGGTCATGAAAAAGTCTTCGGGTTGTTTACCAAGCCGCTTCACCATGTCTTTTTTGGCCGCATCATAATCGTAGCCAGGAGAAATAGTATGGCCATCGACCTCGAGCGAGGAGAGGTAGGCAAACATATCCTCTATTTCACCGACATCAGTTTCTTTGTAAACGGTGGTGTTGGTTGCCACCTGATAACCGATGATTTTTGCCATTCGAATCGCTGCCACACACTCTTTGAAAACACCCTCGCGCTCTACGATTAGATCGTGGGTGTATTCCAGTCCGTCCACATGAACGTTCCAATAGAGCCACTCAGAGGGAGCAATTACCCTGGATTTGGAGGGCTTGCCAGAGCGGATGAAGATTAGATCTTTTTCATCAATCAAAGACTCTGCGTGGAGAAGTTTCAATTTGGGCTCCCACGCTTCGTCATACACCGAGGCCAGATAGTCTCTCATTTTTTTCCGCATGAACACCCCATTGGTGCAGATGTAGATGATACGGCCCTGATCACGCAAACCGACGACTAGCTTTTCAATCTCTGGATAAATCAAAGGTTCCCCTCCACAAATAGATACCATGGGTGCATCACAATCATTTGCCGACTCCAGACAATCTTCCAGTGGCATCATATCCTTCAGGCTCGTGGAATATTCACGGATGCGACCGCAGCCGGTGCAGGTCAAATTGCATGTATGCAAAGGCTCGAGCTGCAGGACCATGGCAAACCTGGGAGTTCGTTTAATTTTATGCTTAACGATATGCAATGCGATCTTGGCTGTAAGCGCTAAGGGGAATCTCATAACGAATCAAGATCGGCAATCTGAATGTAAGTCGACTCCTGAAAAGAAACAGTTACCGTTTCAACCGTGTTTGTTACAGCTGATTCTTCGGCGAGAAGAGTCGGGGGTACCACACTCTGATCAGCCCGTATGTCCAGTCCTGCGACACCTGGAAGGAAGAAGGTTGAAGGCGATGCCCCTCCTCCCGCACTGACCCCACCGCAACCTGTGGATACCACTGCGAGAGCAATGGCCCCGCAGGCACTCAGGCATTTGCATTGAAAAACAAAGTTCACTATATCAGTTTATGCGATGCGTTCCCTCGCATCACAAGGAAAAAAAAGGCAGGAGTCGATTTTAATGGATTAATATCCTAGAATTGATTCAAGCAAACTTACAAAGAGAGGGTATTGAAAAGAGATGCGATGGGAGCCAGGTTTACTCATCAATTCATAGCATTTACCTGAATACGATTCTCTTGAAATTCACGATCATTTGTATCGGTAATATTGATGCGAAGGATTTATTGATTGAAAACCAAGAGGTATCGCCTCTCGCTTTTGATCAATCCCGAGGAAATTGATCTTGCTGTCTAAGGCAAATGTATGGCCTTGAGTATGTGCTTTTTTACTTCCTTGGCCAATTCCATTGAACCTTGCCTGGTGAAATGCACATTGTTTGGCTGCTGTAATTCCTGAAGTCGGTTCAACACAAGCATGTGTAAATCATTCACAATCACTTTGTGATTCTTCATGATCTCAACGGCAACTGCATTGTAGCGGGCTGCCTGAAAAGCTTCCCGAAGTGGCCCAGCAGGCTTATCCGGATAAGGGGTGGTTGTTCCAAAGATGAGTGCGGCGCCGGTCTTCTTCAATCGTTTGACAATAGCTTCCATGTTCGTAGCATACGATGAGAGCTCAATCTGGATGTGCCCCGTTTCCTTGGATCCTGTATTCTTACCATTTCCATCCACATATTTAAGATCGTGCAATCCATGATTGAAATGAATGACATCCCATTTTCCATCACCCAACCACTTTTCAAGGTTCTTTAGTCCATGAGCACTGTGTTGGGCATTGCCCGTGTTATGGACAACGATTGCCCGGCCTTCAAGCATCTCTGTCAACGGTTTGGTGTAGCCAATGGATATTGAGTCACCAATGATCAATACTCTGGGTAAAGTGGTTGGCTCCGTTGCATTGGAGGTTTGTAAAATGCAAATAAGAAGCCCCAGAATCAGTAATTTAATTTTCATTAGATGGATATATGAAGGTTACGCAGATCAAATTTCAAGTAGTGTGAGCTCCTCTGGTCGCAACATGGATTGCTGCAGGTTTCAGGTAAAAGGATCTTCTGAAAAAGGGAATCTTACCCTGCGAGTTGAGCCGATGACTCATGTTTTTTTCGATAGGCTTCATGCAAGAGGATATCCGGCGAAAGTATGGTATCCCAACACACTAAAGTAAGGTAGTAGAAAAGAATGAGAGCCGGCCGAATAAAGGAAAGAATTTCGACCGGCTCTCAACCAACAGGAGTAACCAACTAAATCATACCCAAATGGGTGATTCGAGTTGAGGGAGCAATCCGAATGCCAATCAATCTTTGATGAGGTCTGACAAATCGTATTTATGATTTTTAAAACCCACTATTCAATTTGTAACCATATAGTTATGAATATGGATTGAAGGAATATTTTATTCAAGAGAAGTGCCGGAGCTTGTTGGAATTTGAAAAAAAAGAGGAAAGCAATGCTTTTGCAATACTTACGCAATGCGATGCACTTAATGCTGAGACCTGCAAATACATCCGTAAAAAAGAAATCATCAGAAAATCTGAAGATGTAAACTTGAATGACGGAATCCGTCTGATGGAAAGCATGCTTAACCTGATGCTTGAGGTTTTTCAAGTTGGGATATAAGTTGTGTGCATGACTAAGGACGTTATCCAAGTAAAGATCCGTGGTATTTTACCCGTCAACAACGGGGAAGCCGTCTTTCTTGGCAATGATCAAAAGGTCTTTGTCATTCAAATCGAGAGAACAATGGGTGAGATCATCAAGATGTTCATCCAAAGCAAAGCGAAACAGCGCCCTCTGACTCATGACCTGATGGCACATTGCTTTCAAGGCTTTGGGATAACTGTGGATCGCGTGATTATCACCGAACTCAAGGGGACTACCTATTATGCAAGAATGATCCTGCAGCAGCGCAACGAGTTAGGCAGGAAAATAGTTGAACTGGATGCACGCCCAAGTGATTGTCTGGCCTTGGCAACGGCCCAGAGGCGCCCTATTTTTGTTTCCTCGGATCTGTTCAATGAAGTTGAGGACATGCGTCATATTCTGGATGAGATTAAGAAATCCAGCGATGATGACGAAACCACCTGATGCCCGGAAAAACTTACAAAGAGTCAGGATCCCTCTACCTCGTTTGCGGCGATGAAGAACTCGCCATCAAGGAACGTAGTACCTTTGTTTTCGGGCAATGGAAGGATCAATTCCCAGAGTATGAAGAAGAGCTGATCGACGCTGCCGCAGGCAACGCCGGGGAGGCCGGGCGAGCCATCGGAAAGTTGTTGGAAGCAATGCAAACGATGCCTCTCTTTGGAACCGGTAAACGTATTTGGTTTCATAACTGCAATTTTCTGGGTGAAGAACGAACCTCCTCTGTCCAGATTGTGACCGAGGGCCTTGCAAAGGTGATTGGAGAATTTCAGCAGATGGATCCTCTGAAAGTCCTGATAATCATTTCGGCGGGCAAAGTTGACAAACGAAAATCCTTTTACAAGAAATTCCAAAAACTTGGCCAAGTTGAAGTTTTACGTGGTTGGGATGCCTCCAAGTCCGACTGGATACCGGAGGCTGAGAAACGTATTGATGAGGTGTTTGCAGAAAACGGCGCCACCATCCATTCCGAAGCCCGAGCAGCCCTGATTGAAAGTGTCGGCCCCAATGCGCGCCAGTTGATGCAAGAAGCGGAGAAACTGGTGCTTTACACCACCGATTCGGGTCAGGCCAGTCCTGAGGATGTCCAGCAAGTCGTATCTCGCAACAAACAAGCCAAGGCCTTTGCTCTGGGCGATGCGGTCGGAAACAGAAATCTAAGTGCAGCCATGCGTTACCTGGGTGAGGAACTCTGGGAAATGAAACTGGACAGGAAGCGCAGCGCTCTGGGGTTGCTGTATGGTTTGATCTCCAAGATAAGAACCCTCATCATGGTCAAGGAAATGCAACGCAAGGGATGGCTGAGAATGGAACGTCAGTTTTTCCGCTTTAAACAACAGCTGGAACAAGTCCCGGAATCCGCGATGCCGGCTGATCCAAAATTCAACCCACTTAAACTCAATCCCTATGTCTTGTTTCGGGCATTGCCTCAAAGTTCAAATTACGCCACGAACGAACTGGTAAGTGCCATGCAAATATTGTATGAAGCCAATATGAAACTTATCTCAAGTTCATTGGATGATGGGCAGGTACTTCAACAGTCCATCGTATCTATTATTACCAAAAACACTGCGTAAGCCCAACAACTGAGAACATGCATTCAAAAGATACTCCTCTGCTGGTGGCTCAAAACGATGATGTGGTATGCATCAAGGTAAAAGGCCGGGCGACCGTGACGACCAGTGTGCCTCTGAAGGCAATCATAGAAGAGCGCAGAGCCAGGGGAATTATTCATTATATTTTGATTTTGGATGAATGCCTGGTCATGGATAGCACCTTCCTGGGCGTTCTGGCAAATCAGGCTTTTGAGCTGGTTGAGGATGGCGACCCAAAAGGCAGTATCCAACTCCTCAATCCAAATGAACGATTACAGGGATTACTCGATAACCTCGGGGTGTTAGAACTGTTTCATGTAGTCCACCAGAATATCCCTTCAAATCAAGAACCCTACGAGGCAGCAGGTGAGTCTTTGGACAGTGGTTCGAAAACTGAAATGACAAAAATCAGTCTCAACGCACACCGGGCATTGATCGCGCTCAATCCTGCCAATGAAGACAAGTTCAAAGATGTGACAAGGTTCCTTGAAGATGAGCTCAATCGACAAGAAAACTCATCGCCCTCAAATACAGAGGCCCAATAAGAGGTCTGCCCGTACAATACACAAGGCCCGATCGCGATTCCGAGCTCAGGAACCAATCAGACATTGCCTGTCAACAGGATATGGTCATTGCCCTGTGGTCTGCGAAAACGCCTTTAAGGGCAGTCGCCGCCTTGTCCTGCAAAGCCTGAAGGTCCTGATAAACTTTTACATTTTCCGCTTTGGGGTGTGTCGTTTCACGAGCTGCAATTTTAACAAGTCGATCTGTAATGCTCTCAATACTCACGTCTTCACCTTGCTGGCGACGCCATGACCAAAGAGCTTGCAAGGCTGCCCCGTAAGCGGCGCCTTCAGCGATTTTCAATGTCACCACCTCCGCATTGAATACATCTGCCATGATTTGCCGCCAAATTTTTGATTTTGCTCCGCCCCCTGTTGCACGGATTTGTGTCGGCTGAAGCCCTAATTTCCGCAAGCGGTTGAGCCCATAATTCATCCCCAATGTCACACCTTCCATGGCTGCTCGAGCACGGTGCCCAGCTGAGGAGGTTTGCCCACGATAGCCGATCCATACACCAGTCCCATCAGGTAAGTTAGGTGTGCGTTCACCTTCCAGATAAGGCAGTAGCAAAAGCCCCTCGGAGCCCGCTGGCACTTTGGCCGCAGCTCTGGCAAACTGATCATGTGTCCAGCCTAACTCCGAGCGAACCAATTCAGTTGCAACTGTCACATTCATGGTACAGAGCAGCGGCAGCCATCGATTGGTGGAATCGCAAAACGCTGCAATTTCACCCTTCGGATCAATCAAAGGTTTTTTGGAACAAGCATAAATGGTTCCGCTTGTTCCCAAGCTGGCAGTGACCACTCCATCCCTGGTGTTTCCGGTCCCTATGGCCCCCATCATGTTATCGCCACCACCCGCACTAATCAGAACATCCTCAGAAAGCCCCAAAGACTCCGCGGTCGATTTTTGAAGGGTTCCAACGGGCTGTTCGCTTGAAATCAACTCAGGCAACATCCCGCTCACTCGATGATCGATGGCATGCATGATTTTATCTGACCATACACGCTTGCGAACATTCAATAAGGCTGTTCCGCTGGCATCGCCATATTCCATGACCGCTCGCCCTGACAACCAATGATTCAGATAATCATGGGGAAGCAGGACCGTCTTGAGGCGTTTGAAATTTTGAGGTTCGTTTTTTTTGAGCCACAAGATTTTTGAAGCTGTGAAGCCTGGAAGAACAGCATTCCCAATTTCTTTGATTGTGGCACGCGCTCCACCTAAAGATTCGGTAATTTCCTCGCATTCAGAAGCCGTGCTGGTATCGCACCAAAGCTTAGCTGGCCGGATAACTTCATCGGATTTATCCAGAGCGACAAATCCATGCTGTTGACCGCTCACTCCGATGGCTTTGACTTCCTCTTTTGAAGCTCTGGCAAGTTTGAGTGCCTTGCGCATGGAATTCCCGGCTGCTTCTTTCCAGGTGCATGGGTGCTGTTCCTTGGCTCCGGGTGGCAGTCCCTCGATTAATCCGTAAGATTGGGAAGCCTCGGACAGAACTTTGCCCGAACGCCCATCCACAATCAGCACTTTGGTGGACTGGGTTCCACTGTCGATTCCAATGAACAGATTTCTTTTTGCCATGGCGAGAATTTAACATCAATTGAGAGATGACCGCAATAGACATCACCTGAAAGAAATCGACTTCAGGCTTACAGGCCAAGCTGAAACCAGATCAAGTGTCATCTTGATAGCTGGACAAGGGATTGATCCGCTCAGCGCACAAGAAACTTTGTCGAGAAATTTGCCCCCACCCAGACAAACAGAATACAGGATATCAACGAGGCGCATATATTTATCAGAGCCATTCCCGCGTGGCCTTGCTGAAACAATTGAAGGGTCTGCAAACTGAAAGAGGAAAATGTTGTAAACCCTCCCAGAAGACCAACAATAAAAAAACGTTGCACATGCAGATGACTCATCCAGTGGCCTTCATGATTTGAAAGCACGGCAAGCATGCCGATCACGAAAGAACCCACTACATTCACCGTCCACGTTCCCCATGGAAATTCGTGGGGAAACTGGCGCTGAATCCACATGGTAACTCCAAACCTACCCATGCCACCCAAGGCACTTCCCAGCCCCACCCAGAACAAAATTGAAAGTGATGAAGCCATGAGTTCGAAAAAAAGTGATCCAATCTCAAGATTTCAGGGCTTGAGAGCTTCGGCTAACTGGATGCCCAAAGACTCCGATTCCGTTGCTCTGCCTTCCAATTCAGCATCGTGACATTGACCGTCATGAAAGGCTCTTCCTCTCAATGCGATTCGGTCCCCCTTCAATTGCGCAAAGGCAGCATAAGGTGTCTGACATCCACCCCCCATATGTTTGAGGAAAGCGCGCTCCGCATTTGCAGCAGTCGTTGAGTCAGCATGAGACAATCCATCCACAATTTGCTGGGTTGCCTGGTCATTGGATCGCATCTCAATACCGAGGCAACCCTGCCCAACGCATGGCAGCATTTGATCCACATCGACAACTACGGCAAATAATCCATCAGGCGCCTCTGGTCCGGTGAGCCTTCCATCAGCTTCAATGCAATAACCAAGTCGATTCAAGCCAGCTCTTGCGAGGACCGTGGCATCAATATCCTTGTTTTCGGCTAGTTTACGCAAACGCGTAGGGACGTTTCCCCGCATTGGAACGACTCTGAAACCAGGGTTCCATTGTTTCAATTGAACTTGCCTGCGTGGACTGTTAGTGGCCACGCAGGCGTGGGTTGAAAGCCATTGTGCCGGGTTTTGAACGGCGGATACTTTGGGAACTTTCTTGAAAATTAAGACTTCACGCACATCTTCTCGCTCTGTGATAGCGCCAAGCTTGAGATTGGGGGGTAGCTCTGTAGGGAGGTCCTTTAGACTGTGAACAGCCATATCCGCTTTGCCATCAAGCAGCGCTGATTCCAGCTCTTTGGTAAACAATCCCTTGGGCAAGCTTGGAGCATTTGCTTCCGCTTCAGTGGCTTTTTGAAGGTGATCACCGGTGGTCTTCATGATCTTCAGTTCAAAAGAATGATCAGGAAAGAGCCTTCGGCACTCTGATTGGATATGACGAGACTGCACCAGCGCAAGGGCACTGCCACGTGTTGCAATATTAAAAATTCTACTATCTTTGGAATTCAACCCCATAACGTTCACCTAAAAGTTAGAAGCACAATGTGAAATTCACTGACGATAAAACACTTCATGCCTCCTTGCGATCTCTCTCAAAAACGGTTCCCCCTGCATTGGTATTTCCAACAGGGTTGAGTGACTTCAGTATCTCAGTAGACTTGGATTTAATAAATGATTCACAACTTGATATTTCCTTTTGTCGTTGTGAGAGATGATCCTGAGCAATCGACTGAAGGTGGTCAATGTTATAGACGTAAACGTTTTCCAAGTCATTGATTTCAGGATCGATATCCCTGGGTACAGCAATATCGATCAAAAGCAGGGGCCGCGCTTTTCTTGGGCGCACCAGGAGCTCGACTCTGGCACGATCCAAGACATAGGTTGGGGCTGATGTACTGCTGATCACGATATCGAGATCCTCAAATTCTTTCTCCCATTCCTGAAATACAACCGCGCGACCATTCAACTGGTCAGCCAACTCCTTGGCTCGATCATGAGAACGATTCGTCACAGCAACTTCTGAAGCACCGCGAGAGAGAAGCGATCTGGCTGTTTTTTCACTGGTATCACCGGCACCAATCACCATGACACGGCGTCCTTTGAGCCCATCGAAAATCTTGTCCGCCAATTCAACGGCCACGGAACCCACTGAAGTACTTCCACGCTGAATACCAGTATTCGAACGAATGTGCTTGGAAACGTGAAAGGCCTTTTGAAAAATCTTATTCAGTTGCCGCCCGGTAAACCCCATTTCCTTGGCCATGTGATAAGCCTTTTTCAGTTGGCCAAGGATTTCTGTTTCTCCTAAAACAAGTGAATCCAGTCCACTCGCAACCCTGAACAGATGCTGAACACTTAGCGGATCCGTGAAACCATAAATCTCGTCATCCACCAACTCAGTATATTTGCGGTTTTCGATGAGAAATTGCTTAAGGGCATGCAGGGCTTCAGTCGCAGGCAAACCAGTCGATACATACAACTCGACACGGTTACAGGTGGAAAGCAAAACACTTTCCTGAACAAGACCAGAGTCGGTTAATTGACGTAATGCCTCGTCAATTTCAGATTCAGCAAATGAAAAACGCTCACGAAAAGCAACCGATGAGGAATGATGGCTGATCCCAACGACTACGACAGACATGCTAAATATTTCCTTCCTTCCAATGATTCATCGTGGTCGTGTTTTTCAAATTCATCAGCTCCATTCTCATCAATGCAGATCCGACATGAGATTAGTGCCGGAAAAAGTAAGAATCAAAAACACAAAGCCGCCGATGAGACACCACGCCAAACGCTTGCCCCCGAAACGCCATTTCCATCGAGCGAGTACAATACCGGCATAAGCAGCCCAGACGAGCATTGACCAGAGGATCTTGGCATCCTGATAGAAGATCAATCCGTCTTTATCTCCGACCAACATTGGTGCCAGGGAGAGCCCACCAGTCAGTAATACAAGGCTGGCCACCAATAATTTCCCGGCCACACTTTCGAGACGTTGAATGGGTGGTAAAACTGATGTAACAGCAAAAATGTTATGCTTCTTCAAATTTCGCTCCTGTAGCAGATACATGCAGGAAGCCACCGCACAGAGACCAAACCCAGCGTAACTGATTAGAATCAAGACAGCATGAAGGCTGACGATGCCATTCTTGGTCATTTCACCATCAGCATCATGATGATCGAGTCCGGGCATGAGAGCATAAATACCAAGAAAAACAAAAATGGGAGATGCAAATGCTCCAAGAGATCGGATTTTGGGCCAGAGTCCTAGAATCAGGTAGGCCCCGACAGCAGACCAGTTGACGAACATGGTAGCTTCAAAGAGGTTGTTGACCGGACAACGGTTGAATGAAAACCCTCGCATGAACATGGCCACGGTATGCATTGTAAATCCGGCCAGGAGCAATACATAGTTGATTCGATCGTCCTTGCGAAAACCTTTCCTCCACAAGAATACCGAATAAACAAGGCTCACCCCATACATGAGAGTAGCACAAAAAAAACATTGGCGATCCGTCAACATGATCTGTGCCGAGCATCATGAGGGACATTGAAGGAAATTGGCAAGTCAATGAATGCTGAAGTTTGAACCCAAGTCGCTCTGCCCTTCAAACAGCCAAAACCGGTCATCCGCTTATGCCGGTGGTTGAAGGTTGGCCAAGGATCTGAACTTTGACCGGGTTCCCCTCGTTTCCGATCAGGCAGAGAGAATCAAAATCTTCGAGAAAAGCTCGCTTCACGTAACCTAAACCCATCATTTGCGTATTCTGCCCGGGTATCTTGGCCATACTGGTGACGGTTCCTGCCTCTTTACCATCAACCGTGAGTGCTGCGTTCATTTGCCCGGAAGAAGATGGAAGGAATTCAAAAGACAATCGGCATAAGGATTTGTTCACTTTTCCCACGGTTCGAATGCGTGAAATGACCTCCTGACCAATGTAACATCCTTTTTGAAAACTGATCATCGATGAAGCTAAACCTGTTTCCTGCACAAGATTGGCAGAGGTCATGTCGACCCCCATTTTGGGTACACCCGCCTGAATGCGTGCCAGGTCAGATGCAAGTTGGCCGACTTCAGAACCACCCTGCAGCTCAACGGCCGCCATAAATTGCAGCCGCAAACCTTCTTGCTTGGACTCCGGAACGAACAAGTCAAACCCGTCGCTTCCAAATCTTGGTCGTCGGCAGATGTAAATGGAGCCGTCGCCGTTCTCTACCTCAGAGAAATGCCAGGTCTTTTCAGGAACGGCAATATCTGGAAAGAGATTTTTCAACACCTGGGGGCTTTTGGGGCCTTGCAAACTGAATAATGTGTAAAATTCTGAAGGATCAACGATCTCGACATCTTCAGAAACCAAATACTGCTGGAGTCGCTGCATGATGGTTTGAGTGTAACCCATTTCAAAATCCAGAAGAATTTCGTCCTTCAGTTGATAGACATTGAGATCTGATTGAATCTTTCCTTTTGCGTCAACAAGGGCAGCGAAAGCACCATGCCCGAAGCAAAGAGATTTGATATCTTGCGTGATCTGGCCGTGCAGGAAAGATGTCCGGTCAACACCTGTCAGGCACAATCGTCCCCGTTCTCCCAGGCCCAGCAGACCACATGTGTCTCGCAGGCTGTGATATTCAATAAGTGAAGATTCCGAAGCTTCAATTACACTAAGCTTGTTTGACATGATTTGATGACTTCAGATATCCACAAATTGTAACGCGAACAAAAGTATTTTTTATTGATTGCATCACGGAGCGAAGTCAACCCTCTCCCGCCGCATCCAGAAGACGCGCCTCCAGCCAGAGCCAATCGCTAAGCCGGTTGAGGTAAATGAGGATCGATTTGTTCTGCAATGGTTCCGCAGAATTCAAACTGCAGACCGCCCTTTCCGATCTCCTGCAAACAACCCGTGCCCAATCTGCCAATGCCCCGGTCTCAGATCCTCCAGGCAGGCTCCAGTCAGTGAAAGGACCGAGGGTATCCTCCAATTTCTGGATGCGTAATTCTATCTCATCGATGTTTTCCTTGATGATTCGACCGTATCCGGCTTTGTCATACTTCGCAACTGACTCAACCGGCGTAGAAATTTCCCCCATCAAGCCAATCAAATGCTTTTGTATTGAAAGCACTCGCTGACTCAAGCTGTCAGGCGTGCTGGGATTGGCGCGCAACATTCCCAGGGCAGCAGAGAATTCATCGACGGCTCCATAGGCATCCACGCGGGGATCATGTTTGGAGACTTCATGATTGAACATCAAGCGCGTGCTTCCGTTGTCTCCAGTTTTAGTAACAATGCTCATGAACCAGCAACTTAACGCAGGATGACAGCACCGCAAGTGAATGTCGTAAAAAACTCCACTGCAACCAAAAGCGCGTTCAAACGAGGCTCCCACCCGCAGGTAGGAAAGTTTGCAATCTTATCTATTGAGTATACTGAATGATCAAATGACCATCCTGGACGGAAATGCCTTGAAGCACAAACGAAACGGCCTGCGCCGTGGGAACATTAATCTTGAAAAACTGCATGTCACTGGAGACAGGAATAATGATTTGATCCGCTTCCACCACAGCATCTCCAGCCGATTCATAGACCCCATCCAAAGTAGACGAAGCAAGCACAGTCAAAGCAGGCTCCGGAGCTTGATCTTCGATGGCAGGAGTGAATAGCAAATAATTGAGAGCCGTCGTATCATTCAGACGGTCTTCACGTTCATCACCTATGGTTAGACGCAAGGTCTTGATTCCGTCCAGCGTCAGGCGCACGTTGGCCTTTTCGTCATCTTTCAGTGCAACAAAGCGATAATGGAATTTTACCCCCATGTTGGGAAGGTCAAAAGTACCAAGACGACGGGTGGTCTGATCGAATTGGCTGGGATCACTGGTCACCTCGTCCAGATGGATCTCCTGAGTCGCCCCTCCCTGCAGCACGTAAATAGACATGATATTCTCCTTCAGGAAAATCGCGGGTATAATTCAGCCACTCACCACCCTCAGTGTCCGTCACCTGATATTCAGGCAAGTCAAGAGCAGCATAAACGGCCCTTGTCACATCGTTGACGGCAGGGTCAGGTCCACTGAACTGCTCGTCACTTCCCGTTTCCGATGAGCCCGCCTGAGTACGAACAGGATCAAAGGCTCGCAGGGCAGCAACTTCTTCCGGGCCAGGATCGGAATCGTAGTCAAAGAAGTCAACGTCAGGTATACCCTCTTGATCGAGATAACCATTCGCTGAATTCACCGCTTGTCCTGACTCCTTGATGCCTGATGGATCAGGATTGTTGATGAATTGCCCTCCATCAAAGTTGTAATCCTCAGCTTCAATGACAAACGCTTCTCCGGATGTCAGATGAGATTGTTCAAAGGTATCAAATGTCCAGCCTGTCCTCGAACCCGGGGTATTGCCTAGAAATTCAACAACAGCGTCATAAACACGATTTGCTTCCAGGCCTTTGTAGCTGGCCTCCATTGTCTGGCCCTCATGGGACCATTCCAGACCCGAGGTCCTGTCGATGCCGTTAAGGGTAAATTGAATTTGCGGCGCCTCTGCCATCCCTTCAGGCAACAAAAGAGAAAAGTGCAGTCCATCACTCGCGGGGGCGTACGTTCCGCGATTGGCAGGAGAAATGGATGTCATGTATGGAACCGTGGGGGTTCCAAACCATGGCGAGGTCCGCGTCTTGCCATCCAATGATTCCGGTAGCTCTGATGTGGACCAGAATCGATCAAAGGTCGTATCGGCGATCCCGAGATCAGGATCGGTTGCGTCGGCTCCGGGGTAAAAATTGAAGAGGCCTGTTTTGCCTTTTGGATAGAGATCATTGACCCCGAAGTAACTGACCAGAGGGGCCGTCAAGTCCAGATGATCAAAAATCCATGCTCTGAACGTATCTCCTTCCGCAGACATCACAAACCGATAGTCATGGCCAGGCTCAAGACTGATATCCGCAGCACCAATGACCCCAGCATCGGACTCACCTGTCACAATATTGAACTGTGCCTGACCTCGGGCACCCGAAGATTGCTGTGGGTTGTAATTCATGACATATCCGGTAGTTTGCCCAAGGCCAACGTTGTCCGCCCTGAAGATAATCCCAAAAGCCTGATCAACCTCATTGTTCCAGTCCACCACATCGACAGAGGCATAGAAGTCTGAGTAAACCTGCGGAAGAAGCGTAAAACTTCGGGCTGGCCCGGCATCTGTAACAGGAGGAGCTGGGCTCTGCAGACGGTATCCGTGACCACCTCCCTGATACTCCGGAAAGGTGAAAATAGAGCTGGCACCTACAATATCAAGCGGGCTGAAACGATCCCACCCGTCATCGTTTCCGTCATCGTAGGAATCCTGTTGAAGCTGAGCACTGGCTCCTGGTGAAAAGAAAAAACAAAGAAACACAGTTAAAAAAAACGAGACTGATCCAAGTGGGAGCTTTTTGGAGTTCATTACAACACTTTGTACTATTTCAGCCTACGACACAACTATAATCAAAAGGGCCTGAAAAAAGAAACCATCAGCAGGCCCGATCTTCCGTAATCTTGAATTCTTGAGGTTCTTCAGGAAGTCCGCTCACAAATTCCCGTTGCTTTTGGTTTTTCCGTTGGCATTCACAATAAGCTGTCTGTAACTTGGATGGTATGACAAAAGCGTGCATCCAATACCTGAAAGATCATCAGGAGGACTTTCTGGAACAACTCATGGAGTATTTAAGAATCCCAAGTGTCTCGGCTCAATCGGACCATGCAGATGACATTCAGTCTTGTTCCGATTGGTTGGTAGAGCATTGCAAAACGATCGGTCTCAAAACCCGCAAAATCAAAACCGCAGGAAATCCTGTCGTCATTGCTCAAACACCGCGCAAGGGCAAATCCAAGAAACCACACTTCATGGTTTACGGACATTATGACGTACAACCCCCTGATCCATTGAACTTGTGGACCACTTCGCCTTTCGAACCGCATGTAGAAGGCGACAAATTGATTGCGAGGGGAGCGACGGATAACAAGGGGCAACATTTCGTACACCTCAAAGCAGTGGAATCCTACCTCAAAACGGGAACGGAATTACCTTGTGATATTACTTTCATGATCGAAGGCGAAGAGGAAATCGGCAGCCCTTCACTGACCCCTGCGCTCGAAAAATTGAAGTCTGAATTGAACGTCAGAGCCGTTGTGGTTTCCGACAACGGCATGCCTGATCTCAAACACCCCGCTTTGACGTATGGTTTACGTGGCGTCGCTGCTTGTGAAGTTAGACTCAAAGGGCCCAACAGAGATCTGCATTCCGGCATTTACGGTGGAGCGGTTGATAACCCTGCAATGGTACTATGCCAAATGCTTGCCCAGCTCAGAGACCGTCGCGGCCGTGTCGCGGTTCCAGGTTTTTATGATGACGTCGCACCTTTGAGCAAACTTGAGAGGGAGCAGAGCAAGCGATTTCCACACAAAGACACCAAACTAGCGCGCGAGCTTGGTGTAAGGGAACTTTTTGGTGAACACAATTTCAATACGGTGGAGCGCCGGGCTGGGCGTCCGACGCTTGAAATCAATGGCCTCACTTCCGGTTATCAAGGAGAGGGAAGCAAGACGATCATCCCCAGTGAGGCCTCGGCAAAAATCACCTGCCGTCTCGTCCCTGATCAAAAACCATCGAAGATCCTGAGACTGCTGGAAAGACAACTCAAACGGCTTTGCCCCAAAAGCGTCCGAATGACATTCGAAAAAGGTCATAGCGGAAGTGCCTACGTCACCGCGCCAGATGGACCTTTTGCATCCGCTGCATTGAGTGCCTTGGAAGAAGCATTCAATCGTCCACCAATCCTGATGCGAGAAGGAGGATCGATACCGATCGTCACTGATTTCAAGCAGGTTTTAAAAGCAGACACATTGTTACTTGGTCTTGGGCTTCCTGATGACAACGCTCATTCTCCCAACGAAAAAATGAGTCTCACAGCATTTCGCAAGGGAATGCATATGAGTGTCGCCCTTTGGGAAAAACTTGGTGAAATTCCTGCAAAACCATGACATTTGGAATCGCAAATGGATACGAGCATCTTCTTTTGGGAACGATAGGGTAATGAGCGTCAAATTATTGGTTCACGAAATCTATTTGAGTGTGCAGGGGGAAAGTACCTTTGCGGGGCTGCCTTGCATCTTCGTCAGATTGACAGGGTGTGATCTGCGTTGTTCTTATTGTGACACCGCTTATGCCTTCAAGGGGGGCCAGTCCATGACGGTGAAAGAAGTGCTGACAGAAATCAATCGGCTCGCCGCCCCCTATGCCGATCGACAAATCAAGAACCAATCGCTACCCATCATCGAAGTGACGGGAGGTGAACCGTTACTCCAAAAGAATGTTCCGCAGCTCATGACGGATCTTTGTGATTCGGGTTTTACAGTGCTCATTGAAACCAGCGGCGCTCACCCTATTGGAGACCTCGACTCGCGCATTCATCGTATTATGGATTTAAAATGCCCAAGTAGCGGCGAGTCAGAGCGCATGCTGTGGGAAAACATTCAACATCTTGGCAGTCTGGATGAGGTCAAATGCGTTATCGCCACTCAGGAAGATTATGAATGGTGCAAATCCAAAATCAAAAAGTGGGATCTGCAAAAGAAATGTGAAATCCTGATTTCCTGGTGTGCTCCATTGACAGAGTCTCAGCATCATCCGGATCTCAAGTCTGCCCCTGCATCCACCGATCTGATTACCCGTCAGGCATTGATTGAAAGGATGATCCAAGATGCTGTCCCCGCCCGTTTCCAGGCTCAACTTCACAAGGTCGTTTGGCCTGTTGACGCCATGGGCGTGTGAAAAATCAAGTGAAAGATCATTCTGACCAAAACCGCACCCGCCTCATTCTTCAGCACCTGAAGGAATACGAATCCCGTAACATCACCTTCATGGCGGAGGATCACTCATGGCCTATTGTCTGGGAAAATGCCCGTGGCATGTATGTGCGTGATGTGGAGGGAAAGCGCTATCTTGACTTAAGTGCTGCCTTCGGCGTTGCAGCATGTGGTCATGCCCCACGCGAAGTGGTGCATGCAGGCATATCACAAATGAAAAAACTCATGCATGCCATGGGAGATGTGCATCCGCATGAGGGTAAGGCTGATTTGGCTAAAACATTGAGTCAATGGACCTTTGAAAGGTGGACAAGCAAATCGCAGCTAAGGGTACCCTTATCGCTCAAGGGGAAAGTCATTTTCTGTAACTCTGGATTCGAGGCAGTTGAAGCGGCATTGAAATCAGCACACCTTGCTACTCACAAGCCCAGTGTCATCGCCTTCAAAGGAGGCTATCATGGTCTCGGCTACGGTGCATTATCCGTGACTCATCGCAGTCATTTCAGAGAGGGCTTCATGAACCAACTCAAATCCTTTGGTCAATTTGTCGTATTCCCCACCAATGAAGTGGAGCTATCCAATTCACTGAATGAAGTTGAGAAGCGCCTTAAAAAAGGCAATGTGGGAGCAGTACTCCTGGAGCCAATTCAATCAAGAGCAGGCGAAAGAATTCCCGCAGACAATTTCCTCACAGAGTTGCGAAGATTGTGTGATGCCTATTCAGCATGCTTGGTTTTTGATGAAATCTATACAGGGTTCGGGCGTACCGGAAACTGGTTTGCATGTGAACATGAAGGTGTCATCCCCGACCTCATTTGCGTGGGAAAGGCCTTGACGGGGGGATTCCCCATGTCCGCTTGCATCGGCCGAGCAAATTTGATGGATGAAGCCTGGCCGCCGTCTAAGGGTGAAGCCATACATACCAGCACCTTTCTCGGACACCCCGTAGGATGCGCAATGGCACTGGCACAACTAAAACTCCTTCAAAAATTGAATATTGCACAAGCGGCTCAAGAGTCAGGCAGAGTATGGATGGAGCAACTCAAAAATGCCATGAAACCCTGGGGAAAACGCATCCAAATTCGAGGAAGGGGTTTGATGATTGGCATTGAAATCATTAATGCAGATCGAACATTGCCAGCTCAAACGGTGATCTCCTGGACCTCTCAATTGCTGGAGGCGGGTATCATCGTACTTCCCACAGGCGATCATGGAGAAGTATTGGGCCTGTCTCCACCATTGATTATTTCAAACGCTCAAATGAAGCGTGCCACCAGGCTGTTGACAAAAACGTTGAATCAGGTATTGCCGCAATGACGCTCACAGAAATAAAACAAATACTGCGGGAGCGAAACATTCGCTTGACCAGGTCATTGGGACAAAATTTTCTTCACGATCAAAATCAGATCAAACGAATCGCCGATGCTGCAGAGATTCAACCTGGAGAAAAAGTCCTTGAGATAGGCCCGGGACTGGGTCCATTGACACGGGAGTTACTGGCGCGCAAGGCCCGAGTCAAGGCCTTGGAAATTGATCAACGACTCATTGAGTCGTTGAGAATTCTCTTTGAGACAAGTCCCAATCTCACACTGGAACATGTCGACGCTCTGAAGCTTCTCAAAAAGGAAACCTTTGATTGGTCAGATTGGAAACTGGCAGCCAACCTCCCATATTCGGTGGCTTCCCCTATCCTGGTTGAACTGGCAATGTCCAAACACGCTCCCCGCAGAATGACGGCAACCCTTCAAAGTGAAGTCGTGGATCGAATCACTTCAGCGCACAACACCAAATCATACGGAGTGCTCACCCTACTGATTAAGGCTCATTTTGAATCAATCGACCGATTTCGCATTCCAGCCACATGTTTCTTTCCTGAACCCGATGTCGAATCAGCATGCGTCACTCTGGCACGCAGACCGAAACCTTTGCTCACCGATGCGGCAATGATCACATATGTATCATTGGTAAAACTCGCTTTTTCACAACGCCGGAAAATTGTATGGAAACTCCTCAGGCAGCGCTGGAAATCTGAACAACTGGTGCAAGCACAAAAGGAACTCAACCTTGATCCCATGGTTCGCGCTCAAGCCATCACCTTTGAACAGTTTGTCTCTCTCGCAAACTTTTTAACTCATTGATGGAAAGTTTGCGAGAGAGACAAACTGATTCTCCTCAGACGGATCAATGATATCTCATGCTCACCCATGAGAAGCCCCCCCGCCAAAGGCTGGAAACTGCGCATCAAGACTGATTCCAAGATGGACAAGACGAGTATTCAGATCGATAATGACCTCATAGAAAACCATTCCTGTGGATTACCGATTTGATTTTTTCTGCAGGATAAACATCAAATAAAACACGCTCATGAATAGACGCAAATTCATCAAAACAGGGGCAGCAGGTCTTGCAGCTTCGACTTTGAATCAGGAAGCAATGGCCGAACTCATTAATGGGAAACCCAAACGAGTGGGGCTGATTGGAACGGGCTGGTATGGCAAGGCGGACTTATTGCGATTGATTCAGGTCGCCCCCGTGGAAGTAGTCTCCTTGTGTGATGTGGACAGCAGCCTTTTAACAGAAGCGGCTGAGATTGTCGCCGGAAGGCAGAAATCGGGGAAGAAGCCCCGCACTTTTTCGGACTACCGCAAGATGCTCGCTGAAAAAGATCTCGATATTGTCCTCATTGCAACTCCTGATCATTGGCACGCACTTAATATGATCGAAGCCGTGAAAGCTGGGGCAGATGTCTATGTTCAAAAACCGATCAGCGTGGATGTTCTTGAAGGACAAGCAATGCTCAAGGCAGCCCGACAACACGGTCGAGTCGTACAGGTAGGAACCCAGCGCCGGAGCACGCCACATTTAATCGAAGCCAAGGAACAAATCATCGATTCAGGTAAATTGGGTAAAATTGGGCATGCCGAGATTTGTTGCTACTACCACATGCGCAACAGATCCAATCCACCTGATATTGCAGCCCCGTCCAATCTCGATTATGAGATGTGGACCGGTCCGGCCCCGATGCGTCCATATAATAATATCGTGCATCAACGCGGCTGGAGGGCTTTCATGGAATACGGAAATGGTATCGTTGGTGATATGTGCATCCACATGTTCGATACTGTAAGATGGATGCTTGATCTCGGCTGGCCTGTCAGTGTCTCATCCAGCGGTGGTATTCTGGTAGATAAAGCAGCAAAAGCAAATATTTCCGACACACAGACAGCCACCTTCGATTTCAAGGACTTACAGGTTGTATGGCAACATCGTTCCTGGGGACATGCGCCTGATCCGGAGTATCCATGGGCCTTGTTCCTCTATGGAGAGAAAGGCACACTGAAGGCGAGTGTCAACGGCTATGACTTCATCCCACGGGGACGCAATGAAAAGCCCATTCACAAGGATGTGGTCATGGAGTTGGATCAGTATCCAGAGGACAGGGACGAGAAAGATCTCGAGCGCCACGTGGCTCCTGCCATTCGAGGCCATATGCTGGATTTCCTCAATGCGATTGCCACCCGAGGCAAACCCGTTGCGGATATCGAAGAGGGTCATATCTCAACAACGAGCTGCATTCTGGCCAACATGGCAATGGATCTTGGCCGCACACTTCAATGGAACCCTGCTTCAGGTAAGATCCATGATGATGCTGAAGCCAACTCCAAACTTGCCAGAGTGTATCGAGCGCCCTGGAAACACCCGGGTACCTGAGCACCGGCAGGGCAGATTGAGTCAACCACGCACATCCATGCGCGTTTCTAATCATTCACCGAAGCTCAAGGAATTGAGCTTCGTTTTTTTATCGCTGCTTGGTGTTGTGCTGTAATGCCCCTCTGACATTGATTACTACTCGATGAAAAGCCGGCGGACCGTGAGGTTCACGGGTGCTTACAATTCATTGGCGCATGGGACAAATGTCACCTATCGTGTCACCGGCTATCATGAATCAATTTGACGAAAGACTCGCAGAACATTCTATCCAGCTCAAAAGATTGGAGCTGGAAACATTACAGATAAATGTTGGGCGCAAGTGCAACCAGGCCTGTCGCCATTGCCATGTGGATGCTGCACCCTGGCGCACGGAAATGATGGATGGCACCACTGCAGATAAAGTCATTGATTGGATCAAGGAGCATCGACCGAAGAACGTGGATATTACAGGTGGAGCACCGGAAATCAGTGAACATTTCCGAAGGCTTGTTTCCGAATCCAAGTCGGCAGGCTGCCATGTGATGGACCGGAATAATCTGACCATTTTGGAAGAACCAGGATACGAGGATCTGCATTTATTTCTCGCTAAACATGAAGTGGAAGTCATCGCTTCCCTGCCCTGCTACACATCTGACAACGTCTCCAGACAACGCGGCCAGGGCGTTTTTGAGAAAAGCATCCGCGGGCTTCAGAAATTGAACGCACTTGGCTATGGTTCGGAAAATTTGAAATTGAACCTCGTCTACAATCCATTGGGCCCGAAGTTGCCAGGTTCTCAGTCCGAACTCGAGCAGGATTACAAGCAAGCACTCAAAAAGGAATTTGGAATTACCTTCAACCAATTGTTCTGTATCACCAACCAACCTATCGCTCGATTTGCAGAGGATTTGCAGGAGTCAAGCCAGCTGGAATCCTACATGAAGCTACTGAATGAATCATTCAATGCGGAAACGACGAAATCACTGATGTGTCGAACCACTCTGAGCGTGGGTTACATGGGAGAGGTGTATGATTGCGATTTCAACCAAATGCTGAACATGCAGATGGAAAATGGAGAAAAATTATTTTTGTGGGACCTTTCCCCGACTAAATGGAATCAGATAAACATTCAAACTGGTGATCATTGCCTTGCTTGCTCAGCAGGTGAGGGAAGCAGTTGCACAGGAGCCATCTCCTGACAAAACCCCCTCCCAAAAATTGAATTAGAGGCAAGTATGTCTCTGATTGCTGGGGACTTGTTTATTACGGTCAGTAGATGGAATAAATCAGATACCTGCGGCTGGATTCGATTCAATTATCCAATCTTTAGCGTCATTTGATAACAGGGATTTTAAAACCCTGAATCATATTGCCCTTGATAGAAGCACTGCAAAAAAAGGGCCGCCCCATGAGGGGGCGGCCCTTGAATTTATTTTGAACTTAGATCAAAGCTTCATGCTTAGTCAGCAATGAAGAACGCCTGATTCTGGTCGGCTGCCACGGAATAAGGTGAGCTCGCTCCGTCCACGGCACTGAATTCGCCATTGACCGTTGCTGAGCTCTTCAGGGTGCCGGTGTATTCAATGGTAATATTACCATCCTGAAGGGTAACGGCTGAGATGCCGCCAGCGCTTCCACCAGCCATCTGAATGATCATCCCGCTGATACCACCTGAGTTATCCTCAAGATGTTTGTACCAGAGGGTCTCTCCCTCACCCACAGTCACAGTCACTGTGGCGTGATCGCCAGCAAAGGTTCCGGTGTTTTCAGCATCCGGTTCATTGCCGTCGCCTGCCCAGATCTTGGCAAACTGACTGGCATCCGTTGTGCGTCCCTCAAAAACAGTGACGTCATAAGTACCAGCGGGTAATCCCGTGATCTGCATCCGTGCCTCGGTGCCGGCGGTATCTGTATTCTTGAACAGATAGTCGTTACGAGCCTCCTGCGGCACCATGATACCGGCATACTCAGCTCCTTCATTGGGAGGAGCTGGGTTGTTAGCAGTGTAACCGTCATCAAGTGCGGTGAGTGTGACTCCTCCGCCAAGGTCAACGGGTTCGTCTTGTGTCAAACTATCGATGGTAACCCATGGAGAAGGAGAAGCTCCAGCTCCACTTCCCTCTGTGCCACCGAAGTCCAGCAGAATCGAGGAGAAACCAATGGATGGCAACCCACCGAGAGGCTGAAGAAGATGACCAGCAATGCTTTCACCATTCATCGTCAACTCAATGTTCGCTCCGCCGTGATCTCCACCATCATTTGTCCAATCGCCATTGAAGTAAGCAACTTCAATGGGGTATAGACCGGCGACAGGGAAGAAGGCATTGCCATCAGGGGCAGGTCCAGGTGCACCATGTCCGCCGTCATTGTTGACAACGATTTGATTACCAATACGAACCACGGATCCATCATCAGAAGAACTTCTGAAGGCATGTTGACCTGCTTCTGGCACGTTGAGGAAACCTGTGAATTGGAATATTCCATCATCCAGATTGCCTTCTGCACCTATGAATGAACCAGAATCATCTCCCAGCCACTCAAGGATAGGCGTCAGATCGTTGCCCGTGTAGGTCATGGTTGTTGCTACAAATCGACCCTGTGGTGCTGTGCCGAAGAGGGCCAGACCATGATCATCACCTGGAACATTTTGGAAGATCGGACCTTGTGAGTCTTCTCCAAATTGCGCTCCTTTGGGCTCTGTAGTCCAATAGGCACCATGTAGACCGGCATCACCCGCTCCACTAGCGATTGAGGATGCAGCAATGGCAGTTGCACCTATATCTGATGCGCTGTAGAGGATCGCACCTGGAATTGGGTCACCGTTTGCAGTGATTCCCAGATTCGCACCGCCGTGGTCTCCTGCATCATTGGTCCAGTCGCCGTTATAGTAGGCAATTTCAATCGGATACAAGCCAGCTTCTTCGAAGTTGTAGCTGCCGTCCGGACTTGGTCCAGGTGCTCCATGACCTCCGTCATTGTCAACAACCTTCTGTCCAGCGATCCAAATGACTGATCCATCATCGGATGCGGATCGGATAGCAATTTCACCTGGGTTATCGATACGAATATAGCCAGTGAAGCTCAGGATACCATCATCCATGTTACCGTCTGCGCCAACATAGGATTCACCATCGCCTTGCAACCATTCCTGAATAGGAGTCAAGTCATTGCCACCCTGGAAATCCAGGCCAGTGGCTGTGAATGTTCCGGTTGGGTAATAGTTGTTGATGATGTGCAAACCGATGTCAGTTGCTTCGCCTTTGTCCTGCAGATTTGAAACAGCTTTGGGCGCGGCCTGCCAGTAACGTCCGTCGAGACCGCTACCTGCATCAGCTACACCGTCGAGTGACAGGATGGCAACCATTGCGTCACCACCACCTCCAGAAACATCGGGAAGGGCTTCGAACTTACTGGTGATCTCAGCTGCGGTGAGCAGTCCAGAGTAGGTTGCCCAGGAGTGCATCACGCTGCCTTCACCCATGTGATCGGTGGCCTGCTCGAGGCGGGCTCCCATGACCTTGGTGTCACCAGAGAAAGGAATGTTGCCTGCCCAGGTGCCTGAAAGCGCACCGTCTATGTAGAGATGACTTTCTCCTGCAGCCGTGTCACTGACGATCACCACATGCACTGGGGCATCGAACACAGAGTTCACACTGCCACCTTCAACGGCGGTGAAAAGGTTGTCAGCCACACCAAACTCAGTCGTGCCGAAAACACCCTGCTCGTTCCACTGGTCCAACTTGATGGCGAAGGCGTCGTTGCCTGCAATCGCTGTTGAGGCACCGGCCTTGATGGCGGTGAAATGGAACTCGAAACTGGCACTGCCGTCGAGCGCTCCAAAGTCCACCACCGCAGGGGCACTGAGCGCTCCATCAGATGAGGCAACCATGGCTGCTGCGGCGGGCTCTCCAGTTCCACCACCCCCTGGTGGCGTCGAGTCATCGGTAATCTCATCCGTTGCCTTCAATCCGCCAATTTCAGCAGGAATGCCATCGTTGAATGAGCCTTTGCTGATGTAGATGTCATCAATGAGGAATTGTCCTTCCTGAATACCATTGTTGTGAGAACTGACAAAAATCGTATCCAGATCTGGCCCAGGCAAACCTAGGTCTACACTCCCTGCAGGGTTACGATCGGATGTGTAATCTTTGAAGCCTTCTTCACGGTCTCCGCCGCTGGCCTTCTGGAAATACATGGTAAACTTGTCACCGTCATCCAGGTTTCGGTTGTCAACGTCCAGCCAGACATTGTAGGTGGTTTCGTAATCAACCGACTTACCTGTCCAATCAAGTGTTCCTCCGTATCCATCAATGGAGAGAAGGTCAAGAAAGCCTTCCAGATCGCCAAATTGAACGAAAGGACCGACATCAGCATCAAAATCACCAATGAAACGAATCGGTTTTTCGCTGAGCCCCACATTGACCTGAACGGATCCTCCATCACCTTCAGCGGTGTAAGCGCGGAAGAACAAGGTGGCTTTTTCTCCCTCGAGAATGGTCTGGGAACCAAGAAGAACCGCACTCAATGCAGTGCCGCTGAGGGTCATTGCGTTACCGGATGGGGTACCCGTCTCAATGACTGCTGTGGTCCCTTCAGGGTTTTTCCAGCGCTCCTGTCCATTCACGCTGGCATCCGTATTCATGGATTCGAAGTCCTGAATCAATGTCCATCCGTCTGCTATGCCTTCGTAGGCAGTAACCATGGTGCTCGCACTTACGGTGTCGCTGCCGCGTGAGGCATACAAGGTGAAGTTGGAGGTGCCTTCCAAAGGCACGGTCACACTGCCCACTCCAAACTCCGAGTTGGCGGTTACATCACCCACACCATGACTGACCCAAAGGCTGGCATCTGGCGAGGCATCCCACTGGAGAACCACGGTGCTACCTTTGGCAGCTGAGGCATACTCTGCGGAGAAACTTGCAATGGCCAATGGGCGCTGGTTGCCACCGCCTGCGCTTGGAACGCCGTTGGTGATCACGCTGTTGACTTCATCTTCGCTCAAGGCGCGTTTCCAAACGGCAACTTCGTCAATCAAACCCGTCGACCAATGGGAGGCGGCTGCACGAAGGATACCACCGATGGAGGAATTGTTCACCAGCCAGTCCCCTTCGGGCTTGTCTGGAATCTCCAGTGCATCAGCAACACCATCGACATAGAGAGTACGCGCGCCGTTGGTTTGAACAAAGGCGATATGGCGCCAGGTCCCGTCAAATGGCTGCTGCTCTGAGTAAGCATGACCAAAGGTGTCCCAGCCACTTTGACGCAAATAGAAGTCAAGACTTCCATCAGCACCGCCGTTGTGAGTTCCCAGGTTGAAAAGGGGATTACTATTGGAAGTATTACCCTCCGAGAAAATACGTAGATCGTTCTGACCTTCACCGACCACATTCACCCACATGGAAAGGGTATACGATTCGTGTTTATTGGCCGGCAGATCTTCATCAGCCTCATGCACGCGAGAAAGCAGTGTCTGACGCTCGTTGGAGAAGGAAAAGGCATTGCCTACTTTTCCTGCCACCACATCGGATTCACTCAAATTGGTGAGTTCCATGTCGTAGCCATTGACTTTATCCGGAGTCTTGGTGCCCTGAATGACATCCAGGGGCCAGTGGGCCACCAGACCTTCGGCAACCGGATCAGCTTCCTGACCACCGAGCAAGTCACCCAGCGCGCTGGAAGATAGCTCACCCAGTTCACTTTCAGTCAAGGCTCGGTTCCATATGGCAACATCATCGATGAGGCCCGTCACCCAGTGAGAAGCGGCTGCTCGAAGAATACCGCCAATGGAGGTATTGTTCACCAACCAGTCACCCTCGGGCTTGTCAGGAATCTCCAGTGCATCAGCAACACCGTCGACGTAGAATGTGCGTGCGCCATCGGATTGAACCAACGCAATGTGGTGCCAGGTAGAATCAAATGGCTGCTGCTCTGAGTAAGCATGACCAAAGGTGTCCCAGCCACTTTGACGCAAATAGAAGTCAAGACTTCCGTCAGCACCGCCGTTGTGAGTCCCCATGTTGAAAAGAGGGTTACTGTTGGAAGTATTGCCCTCCGAGAAAATACGGAGGTCGTTTTGCCCTTCTCCGGTCACATTCACCCACATGGAAAGGGTGTAGGATTCGTGCTTGTTAGCCGGCAGGTTGTCTGAGGGCTCATGCACTCTCTGGAGCAAGGTTTGACGCTCATTCGAAAATGAGAAAGCTTTCCCATGCTTACCATCAACCAGATCATCTGAAGTCAAATTGACCAACTCCATGTCGTAGAAGCTGATTAAATCGGGTGTTTTGGTACCTTGGACGACGTCTAATGGCCAATAAGAGATCAAGCCATCATCGATTTGCGCGAGCCCCTGACTTGCAGAGGCGGCAAGGAGCATGCCTCCGAGCAAGCCCTTAAAAGCGCCAGATGACCGCCTGAAGCGGCTTTGGCTCGGACTGTTGTGATTATTTGTGTTCATAATTATTGCGTGATTACATTACTGTGAAGCTAAAAAAGCTCTGGGAATGAAGAAACCGTGATTGAAAAAGACCTAAAGGTCAACATCCAAAACCAGTCAAAATTGGAAAGTCATGATCAAGGGATCATGGTCGCTGGTGCCTTTGGCAGTGATTTCCTTCCCAGAATTCATGGGAAATTGAGGCCAGTCGGCATTAATATGCAGGAAATGAGAATGTAACATATTCCCGTGCAATTTTTTAGATAGAAAGCAGTGATCCAGGGTCTGAGCCTGCCCCTCATAAATGTAGGAATAGGCATTCGCCGGCTGCCTGCTCAAGACCCAATCGTAGGCACTCAGCATACCCGCTTCATATAAACTTCGCAGCTGATCTGTGGGATGATCGGGATAAGGGTCGTCTGGGCGGGGGTAAACATTCAAGTCTCCAGCCACCATGAAACCTGCTTCAGGAAACGTCTTTTTTAATGCAAGAAAAACAACAGATGCCAATTTTGCCTGATTCCTGCGCAAAACAACGCGCTCCTGAGGTCGACTGGCAAAGTGATTGTTCAAGACGAACAATTCAGCATTTTCTGCCCTGTTTTTCTGAGCTGAATCATTGAACTCAAATCGAGCAAGTTGAGATGGCCGCGCATAAACTTTTTCGATCGTTCGTTTTGTCCCGGGGATATTTGCCTGAATAGCCAATGACTGCATGCGTCGGGCATCTCCGAAAGTTTCCATTTGTGGAAATGCTTCCTTCACTGCATCAACCCACCGGTGAACATTGCCCATTTCAAGTAATTTGACGCAATCCAATCGATAGAAAAAGGCGCAGCTTATGCCTCGTTCATCTGCACCGAAACGATTCAAAACACCTCGGTAAAGAGACCCACCCTGAAGATGAATGGTATGGGCCAGTTCCTGTAAAACATCTGGATAGCCATCAGATCGTCGTATTTCTCGACTCGGAAAACCTTCGGGAAAACTAATGATATCCTGATCTTCCACTTCCTGAAGCAGCAGTAATTCAGGTTCTCCCATGTCATGGATGATCTGGGATGCGAACGCTTTTAAGCGCGACCGATACTCTGACTCTCCAAGTGGCAGGTAATTGAAGGGAGGCCTCACTTTTGACGTCCCGAGGTTATCTGGAGCATCACAGGGATCGGCTGGATCATCTCGATGGTCGTATAAATTCTTGACGTTATAGGTAACTACCCTGAAACGGCCTTTGCCTCGGCCGAGACCGGCAGGTTCCTTCACTATATTATGATTGGGATGAGCACCTTGCTGAATAGAAGGTAGCTCCATCGGCATGAACTTGTATTGCGAGTATGAATAAACAATCCCGCCGGTTAAAGCGCGCGTGATTTCATCGCCTGTCCTTACCGCTGGCAACTTAAGGCTTAATTTTCGTGAGTGCCCTTTCAGGCCCAAGCTAGCAAGAAGAATACGAGCCCCATTGTCATTATCAAATCGTGAATAAGGCAAATCGTCCAGCGGATGTGCATCTCGGAAGGTTCTATTGTGGAATAAGGCTTTCCGTTGAGCCACGGGGTGCCCGGAAGGTAAAACCCAGAATAGGGCGTCCTGACCCTGCCCCACAAATTGACGCCCCGATTGAACCACTGCCCCAGCCTTCAAAGTAACGCGCATACCTTCCAAACTTTCGTAGCTGCGCTTGGAACGCTTCCGTTCTTGATTCAGCATGGAGTCCAGTTCCACCCGCGGGAGCATGCTTGATACATCGACATGACGCCGAAGGACTTTGAGCAAACTCGATTTTGTCAATTCTGTTTGTCCATACCGATGCCCAACGACACCTTGCAGCTGGACATAATCACCGACACTCGGCACATAGTGGCTTCCGCCCCCATGTCTGGGTATCGACTCTTTTCCTGTAAACACAAAAAGTCCGTCAGAGGTATTGGATTGTCGATCTGAATCCGCCAGCGGATTTTGAATCAGGAAAGCGTGATTTGGTTTATCTGAGCGAGCGCCTTTCCAGAGAATGCGTTGATGAATCACCCCCTGTATCCGAACGGACTTACCTTTGTAAAATGGTTCTACATCGAAAGCGTCGGTGTCAGAGGACGGCATGCCACGCAACAGGCCGATAGGCAGTATGGGATTTTGAGCAAGACAGACATTTTGAATTGCCCCCCAAAGAGCAAGGATCCAGACACCATGAAAAAATAGTCTTGGCGTGTTACCCATTTCGATGTCGGGCATCTTTTTCATAACACCGTCTGTTATCTGCGGACCAATGCCTCAGCATGCAGAAAAGCCGGGAAGATGACATTCACTCACCAACCGAGCTCAGCAACACATTGAATTCAAAACAAAAAACGAACAAGTCATTTAGAGAGAGCAGCTATGACGTTTGCGCTGTCCTGGTCGGGTTTCACTTGGGTATTTTTATAAATGACCTTTCCGCTCTTATTGATGACAAACGTCCAACGCCCGGCAGTCACCCCTCGTTCCAATTCAATTGTCTTGCCCTGAAACTCACGTTTGATCTGACCGCCGTCACGCAGGGGAACTCCAAACGACTTTGCGATGGAGCCATTGTAATCCGCCAGAAGGTCGAAATTTAAATCATGCATTTGCTGAAAAGCCTTGAGCCCAGCAGGAGCATCACCGCTGATGCCAACGACTACCGTGTCCAAGTCTTTTAACTTGGAAGCATCATCGCGAAAAGCACAGGCTTGCTTGGTACATCCTCCCGTCATTGCTGCGGGGTAAAAGTAGACAACGAGGTTTTTCTTCCCCACAAGATCTGATGTTTTCCACAAATGCCCATCCTGATCGATGGCCATGAACTCAGGAGCCACTTCGCCAAGGTCCAATTTCAACTCATGGTGATGTTCCGCCTGCAAATCGGAAAGAGAAAGCAAGAGGCTGAATAAGCTACCCAGCAAGGGAAATGTCATTTTTTTCATATTGTTGTAAAAAAAGTAGGTTCTCAGTGGATTTTAATGGCTGTTGCGAATAGTGACAAGCCGTCGATGCCGACTCGAAATGAACATTGAAAAAGGGATGCCACCTTTGTTCTGAGTAATTGAAACTCCTCTAATTCTCCAGCGACCTGAGATAAATATTCCGCCAACGCACCTCAAATGGTCCTGTACCTCGACTCACCCCATGCACCTGAAGGCCGATGAAACCTTCCTTAAAACTCTCTTCATTACCGACCAGATTTGCCACCGAAACCCCATTGATCCATGTCTTGATAAGATCCCCCTTGGCACGGATACGATACTTGTTCCACTCTCCTTTTGCGAAAGCACCCCGCGCCTTTTCGTTGGATCTATCCTGGCTGAGCCAGCCGCCTTCCAAAGCTTCGCCGTATACCCACCCCGCATTTCCATTCGTGGATATTTCTACCTGAGGACCATGGACTCTGCCGTTCTTGAAAGTGTCCAGACTACGGGACCGGATCTGCACCCCTGAATTCAGAGCATCATCCACCTTCACCTCGAAAATGAGTTCAAAGTCACGATAATCTCTTGTCGTGCATAGAAACGAATTTGGACTGCCCTCTGATGTCACTCCCAACACAACGTCATTTTCAACGGTGTAAGTAGCTTTACCATTCTTCTGAACCCACCCTGTCAATGTTTGACCATCAAATAAGGAAGACCATCCTTTTTTCCCGTTGGGCAGGACTTCAGAAAAAAACTGTCGCATATGCTTCCAGCTTCGATGATCCGCTTTCGGATGATAAGCTGCACCAGATGCCTTGTTATCGCCCGCTTCCTTTTTGGTGAACGAGTGCACCGCCCCCCCATAAGAAACCATTTGCCAATCGATGTTCCATTGGTTCATCTCGTTGACAAAGGCTTCGATATTTTCCTTTGAAACAAAAGGATCATCTGCACCATGCAAAACCAAAACCTTGGATCTGATATTTTCTCCGTCGGCAGGATTCGGTGAATCCAATCCTCCGTGGAAAGAAACGACTCCAAGAACATCCGCACCGCTTCTGGCAAGCTCAATCACTCCTGTTCCTCCAAAACAATATCCGATCGCCAAAATCTGATCCGGTTGACACCCGGGTATTGCTCTTAGCTGGGACAGCGCGTCGTTCAAGCGCTGGCGAAAAAGTGTGCGGTCGTCACGGTATATCCCTGCCTGCACTCCACACTCTTCGGGATTTTCAGGCCGGACCCCCTTGCCGTAAACATCTGCTGCGAAACAAATATAACCTAATTCATCAGCAATGCGCTTTGCTCTTTGCCTGGCATCATCTTGCAGCCCAGTCCAATCATGAATCAGGAGGACACCGGGCCTGAATTCGCCCTCTGGTAGTTCAGGAGATGCAACATATCCTTCCATTTCCTTTCCCGAGGAGGAATAGGTCAATGTGCGGGTCTGAGCTGATTGAGTGATTTGAAGACTCGCAAGGAACAGTGTCCAAGACATGGAAAATACATACAAACCACGCAAAGTTGTGTTTGGAGAGGCCATGCTGGGAATATGCAGCCAGACGCATGTTTGATCCAGCCTGATTTTTGAGGACTTGATCGCCGTTGAGGCGCGCAGATTCAATGATGCTCCGGTTCAGTCCTGCAACCCCAATAGGTAAATGCGCCTAGGTAGAAAAAGACAAACACCAATACCGGCCAAATGCGCGGGCCACCTGCTTCTTCAGACCGTGCAGTCAAAAAGATCGTGTAGCAAAAAATAACGCTTACGATGGCAAATACAAATGTGGGCAACCAGAATTTCTTCATTTAGATAACTACTACAATCCAAGACCAAGGCTTTCAAGAGTCGATCCACTTTTTTTTCTACATATCGAACAATATGATCAACGAGATGCCTGATTTCGTAAATGGGCCAGGTACTGGTCCAGCTGACGATGGCCATACAAATATTGAACCAAGGGATTTTGGTCCACAGGATCTGTTGAATGACCTTCAGGCAATGCCTCAATGCCCCTGACCAACTCCGCCCATTGGCGGTTGAAGTTAGCTTTGTCTGAAATCCGAACGATCCGCACTGTTTGTTTGGTAGATAAATTGCATTGCATGAGAAGAAAATTACAGCAAAGGGTAGGACATTTACTGTCCAAAGGTGAAATCCTCTTCTCTCGAATTTGATTTTTTTTTGAACTGAACTAATTTTAGGTGTGTCCTAGATCATGAATGTCTCTTGTAAACTTGGCGCAGGGCCGAGTTCACAGAATAAAAAGAAGTTGTTCAACCATTGGTAGGAAACAAAATTATGGTAAAACCTGACTCCCATCTGTCCGAACTGGTCCACAATACGAAGCATCCTTTCCGGCAAGTCGAAAATCGACCGGAAAAACCCCTGAAACACCGATACGAGCGACGGAAAATCCGAGAAATCATGCGTATCAATCAATGGGAGGATGATACCTCCCCTCAATGAAATAATTTCCCTCAGCAAAAAGCCGCTTCGAATGAAGCGGCTTTTTGCTGAGGGAAATGGATCTTACCTGCAAGCTGAAATCAGAGAATCAAGTGTGTTCAATGCGCATGATCATGCACCTCCGAAGACTCTTCATGGAAATGATCATGTCCACTGGATTCAAATTTACCGATCAAAACTGCAAGCCCAAGCCCTAAAACCAGAGCAAAAGTAAGCTTGAATCGATCATGTTTGTGAAACTGGAGTTCAGGTAGGAGATCAATGGAAGCGATGCACAAAAAAGTCCCGGCAGCAAATGCAAGTGCGTAGCCTAGAATTTGATGGTTGCCTCCTGATGCCTGGTGAAATCCAGCTAGAAACAAAATGACGCCCAACGGGATAATGAGAGCAAATATGGCATTAACAAAATGTCTCTGTCCTTTGGTCCAGCCACCTGTGGACATCAATGTGCCAATCGTCCAGGCATCAAAAGGCTTGTGAAGTAAAATCACCAGAAAGGTCCCCAGCCCAGCCCATCGAATGCCTGCACTGTGTTGCATTTCGGTTTGAATACTCGCAGCGAGAACCATGCCGTTGATAAGCGTGTGAAGGGCCAATCCCATTCCTGCCCCCAGCCAGGACCATCGCTTTCCTATGGCTCGTTCGATGTAGGGTTCCACGATAGTCTGGGATGCCCCTTGATCATGGCCCTGGTGTGATGGATCGTTGCAGGAAGTATGCTTGTGCGATGAGACTTGCGGATCACCACTTGCCTTTTCTTGCGACTCCATCGGCAAATCATGCATGTGATGGTGAAAAAATCGCTGAATGAGAAAGGTAAAAAGAAATCCAGCCAGCAGCCACTGCATTGCACGGTCGATAGAACCGATCTCGAACCAGGCATGCGGCAGCAAATGCAGTAATCCAACGCCTAGCATCAAACCGGATATGAAACTGGAAGCTATTTCAAGATGCGTGTGCGTTAAGCGGACCATCAACGGAATCCACCCTCCAGCCAGTGAGGCAAGGAGGATCAACGTGCAATACAAGAGAAGTAGTTCCGTGGTCGTCATTCAGATGAATCATTTCTTAATTTTAAAACTCACACCAGTGCAAAAAAAGTATTAAACAAGCTGCAGCTTGTTCATTTCACTTGATCGGCGAGTATCATTTAATGGGAGACTGAATCAAGGCGAGCTATTTCATGAAAAAACTGGCGCTTTCATGACAGAGCGACAGTTTTCAATGAGCATCAGAGAATTACTTTAATGCATGCGATTCCGGTTTGACCCCTCTGACGAATTTACCAAACCCAAATGGAGTAGGATGATATTCACCCACATATGCAACGCTACTGTCTGCACTGATGAGATCTTCCATTCCAAGCCCCCAGTAACATGCGTTCACCAGCAAACGACGTAAACCAGCGCTCTCTAGGTCAGTAGCCGCACCCATGGTGCTACAGAATATCCGATTTAATTTCCCATGTTTCCCGTTGTGTTCACGTACCCATGCGACAGGCATGAGCGGTTTATCATAATTGGGCAACGAATCCGACTTCATACCATTCAAGGTCAAGCCATGCACCAAAACTGAAATATCATCAGGTAGATGTGCCACTCCGTACACGTCGGTTGGGCCCCAGACATCTTTGACGCCTGTGAGAATAGGATGCGATTGATGTCTTCCTTCAATCACCCCGCGAGTGCTTTCTTGACCATGATGACCATGATGATTCACCCAAGTATCACCCAATACTTGCTGCCCAAAACCACCCACCCATCCTTTGCTTTGCCAGTGAAAATGATTGTATTCACTGGCCTTGTTGCGAGTGTAAGAAAAAGCGTGCGTTGAGGTGCGTAAGCCAATGACTGGTTTCCCCTCCTCAAGATGATCTACAAAGTATTTCATTTGATCATCAGGCAATTCCCGAAAGCGCGTGAACAATACAACCAGATCTGCATCCTTGATAAAGTGCATGCCCTTGATGTTAGTCTGATTGTCGGGGTCTATGGTTCCGGTGGCATCGTCCATTGCAAACAAGACAGTGCAATCAAATCCATGCCTCAGCGAAAGGATTTTTCCCATCATGGGCATTGCCTCCTCGGAGCGGTATTCCTCGTCTCCAGTGATAAATACGATGTGTTTGTTTTTTCCAGGCCCCTTGCGTCCCTCGTATTTGACCCAACCTTTTGCAAGAACAGAAGAGAGGAACATACTGCAAGTTAGTAAGGTAATCATCCATGCGCTGTATACACGCATTCTTGATTTAATTGTGGTCAACATGTGGTTCATAACCGGAAAAAGTTAACCGATCAGAACCTCAATGACAACCAGTTAAAAGAAATCATCAGCATCCCACAGAAAGGAATCGAATGTTCCATTCCCCCGCATCATTGCACTGAACCTCAGCTCGACCAATGTGCGTCTTCATCCGTTGCCCTGCCGCAGCCCACTTCCAGAAACTGCCCGGCATCTGGATCCCATTTGAAGGCTTTCCAATGATCCAGCTCCCCTTGTATGACAGAAAGCACAAGGTAGGTTGCATGGGGAAACAAGGGTTGCTCCAGCCAGACGGCACGCTTGTGATCTTCATCTGAAAAACAGGCGGGAGCATCGTTATGAGAGTGATACAGAACAGAAACTTCAATTTCACCCGCCTCGATGCGAGGGTGGATGGATCGCCATTCGTCCGGATCTATGATGTAGGCCGACCGCGCGTCTCTGGGAAAATGATGGGGCTCCAGCTGATGCATCACGTTTTGGACATTATGACATGGTTGCCACTCCAATGTCGTTTTTGAGACTGACAAGGCGTGGAGCAACAGCCCGCAGCATTCTTCCGGGTATTCCTCAACTGCATGGCGAATCATCGCCCGCCAGACACTCCCACTAATTTGTTTATTGGCCAAGGTGATAAAGTAATTCGAGACGGGTCACTCCAACCGTTTTGAGTCATGTATTAACCGCACGGTTCTACGTTACTGCGGCAATGATCGGCACTCAAGGTCAGAAGGACAGACCATTGCCCCATTTGAGGAGTGTTCTGTACAGGGCGACTTACTCATTCAAGCAGGACATGGAAGTCTAAGCCAAGGCATTGCACCGCTTGAAATAGATGCGCCCCGCAAAGAATGAGGTCAAAAAGCATCCATTCATGAGATTCCGGCACCGCCATGATGGCATTGAACTGATTACGATCAAGGTCACATCCGACCCTGGAGCGGGTATCGAGCTGCTGATTGTCGGGGAAGGAAGCAGCGGGTCGGTGTCCAGCGGACACATAAGCAGGTCTGTATTCTCAGAAAGGCCAAAGCCAGCCGGATTTGTCAAGTGGACGCCGCGGTTCCCGCCTCAGCATTGTAAGGCGTCTCTCCCAATGTCAGTGAGCCAGCACCGACATGTTTTCCAATCAATACCCAGCGATTGCCGGGGTAGATACCCGACGAACTTCCACGCTTGCACACATTGGATCTGCCCGAATCATCGCCGGGCGCAGCGGTGTTCCGCGAGCCATCGCCGGAGGAAATGATAACGCCCCATAGGTGCGACGGAAAGAGTATCAGAAAAAAGACCAGCAACGTTAACTTGGGTATGACAGAAAGATGCATGTCGTGAACAGGCCTTGATTCAAATCAAATGTGAAATTAAAGAACTCCTATTGAATTCGCTGGTGACCCGTTTGGGTGTTTAACAATCCGTCGAGATTCAAAATATCCTTCAATGTGTCAAACGACATTTTATCTTCCAGGTGATGGGTTAATTGACCTGTTTGTTTAAGGGCTTCCATCATCGATTGCATGGCACTTCCACACACCATGAGTGTTTCAATTGGACTGACCGCAATTTTGTAACCCATGCGCTCGAGATCTGACACACTCAGAATCGGGGTTTTACCGCCGACCAGCATGTTGGCAAATAAAGGATGCGAAACATTGTCGGCTATCCTTTCCAGTTCAGCGCGACTTTCCGGCGCCTCAATGAAGGCCACATCCGCTCCAAGTTCGCAATAGGCATTGACTCGATCGATGGCATCTTCCAGTCCGTTCAGAGCGCGCGCGTCAGTCCGTGCAATAATGACAAAATCTTCATCTGGTCTGGAGTCAACCGCTACCTCGATTTTCCCCAACATTTCTTCTTTTGTGATAATCTGCTTTTGGTGAAAGTGACCGCATTTTTTTGGAAATAACTGATCTTCCAACAGGATACCGGATGCCCCCGCAGCAGCGAGACGTTCAACGGTCTGTCGCACGTGAGGAAGATTGCCATGACCAGTATCTCCGTCTGCAATCAAGGGAATGGAAAGTTGCCGTGTAATCTGCTGCACTGCGAGTTCCATGTCCGAGAGGTTCAGAAAATTAAGATCCGGCAATCCAAACCGCGATGCACTGACTCCAAATCCACCCAAAAACAAAAGATTGAATCCTGCATGCTGAGCAATCAATGCAGAAAAAGCATCATGAACTCCCAGACTCACGATGATCCCAGGATCATTCAGGAGGCTTCGCAATGCTCTATTTTTATCCTTTTGTTTTACTTTGCGTTGCATGAAGGGAGAGGTTGATTCAGCTGGGGGCAAAGGTCACGTTTTTTCAATATCAAACCAGCAGTAAACAACTTTCCAATGCGTAAACAAGAATCAGGGAATGGACTTTGATACTGCAGCAACAGAGTCATTGACCAGATTGCTCTTGATAGACTTACAGATGCCCGACAAAATAAAACTATGGCAGAAACCACCCCGGTCATTTTCAACAATACGGTCCTTCGAGATGGGCATCAATCTCTGGCAGCAACACGCATGCGGACCGAGCAAATGATACCTGTTGTCGAGAAACTGGATAACCTTCAATTTGGAGCACTTGAAACGTGGGGCGGCGCAACCATTGATTCTTGTCTGCGGTTTCTGAACGAAAACCCTTTCGACCGTCTCGACACTCTAAAGAAACTTTCCCCCAACACACCTCACATGATGCTGCTTAGAGGGCAAAATATCGTCCAATACACGAGTTTTCCTGATGATGTAGTTGAATCTTTCATCAAATGTTCAGCCAATCACGGCATGGACATCTTCAGGGTGTTTGATGCTCTCAATGATGTTCGCAATATCCGCACGGCGGTGAAGGCCGTAAAGGAAGCAGGAAAACATGCACAAGGTGTCATTTGCTATACGACCAGCCCGGTGCATACCATCGGCAACTTTCTGAAGCTTGGAGTCGAGCTTGAGGCCATGGGCTGTGATTCGGTTTGCATCAAGGACATGGCAGGACTGATTTCCCCCTCCAGAGCGGCAGACTTGGTAAAAAACCTGAAAGAAAAAATTAAAATCCCCATCGTATTGCACAGTCACAGCACGGCAGGGATGGCGGCAGCTTCTTACTATGCTGCGATTGAAAGCGGCGTTGATGCAGTAGATACATCCATTGCCCCATTTGCAAATGGAACAGGCCAACCAGACACACTGCTCATGCAATCCATGTTGGAAACCAGTCCTCGCAAGCCTGATTATGACACGCAGGCACTGGCTGAAATCGGCGATCATTTCAAAAAGGTCTACCTTGAACTGGATGCATTCACGCATGCTAAGAACGAAAAAGTCGATGCAGACATACTCGTTTATCAAGTACCCGGGAGGAATGATGAGTAATTTCCGAAACCAGCTGAAGGAGCAAGGAATGGGAGACCAGCTATTGGACGTCATGAAAGAAATCCCTTATGTCAGGGAAAGGTTAGGCTGGATTCCCTTGGTCACACCGACCTCGCAAATTGTGGGCACTCAATCCATGCTCAATGTAAAATTTGGCAGATGGAAAATGCTTTCACAGCCCGTTGTGGATATTCTCCTTGGGAAGTACGGGAAAACACCTGGCCCCGTCGACCCGGAACTTCGCAAGAAGGCGGAGGGGCAGGCGAAAGAGGAGTCTATCGATTGCCGTCCGGCAGACCTGCTTGAGCCACGCATGGACATACTGAAGCAAGAATTAAAGCTGGCAGGATTTCCTGTTAATGATGATATGGCAGTCCTTCATGCCATGTTCCCTCAGGAGCTTAAGAAGCATATCGAAAACAAAGGCAGGCCCCATGCCCAGACTCACCCCCCAAAAAACTCCCTCCATACCGAGCCAGCGCGATGGAGCCAAAAAACCAATGCAATATGCGATGACAGTGAAGGGCAATCGCTTCGAAGTCACTGTCGAGGAACTGAATTAAAATCATAAATCCCTTTTTAAATGCCTTCACCAGCTCCTGTGCGATATCAATGAGCAGAGGAGGCCAGCCTTCGCTAGAAGTAAACAAGATTTTTTCCTATGACTTTACTGTGTTTTTTTTAAGGTCAATTGTATGAAAAAACCGTGGTACCGATTGCTTCATTGGCAAATAATCCTGGGCTTGCTGCTGGGTGTGATCTTTGGTGTGATAGCCGCTTCAAAAGGTTGGGGAGATTGGACCTCCAATTGGGTTAGCCCCTTCGGAGCTATTTTCATCAATTTGCTCAAGCTAATTGCCGTCCCTCTGGTGCTGACTTCGCTGGTAACAGGTGTTGCTTCATTGTCCGATGTCAAGAAGCTGAGCCGTATGGGGGGGAAAACAATTGCGCTCTACATAGGAACCACCGCAGTAGCGGTCATCATCGGGCTTGGCCTTGTCAATTTGTTCAAGCCTGGAAAAAATCTCCCTGAGGAAACACGCACGCAACTGCAGTCGTCGTATCAAAACGATGCCTCAACCCGTCAAACTGCTGCGCTGGATGTCAAAGAGAGAGGCACACTCGATTTCCTGGTAGATATTATCCCAAACAATTTTCTAGCCTCCGCTTCCAACAACAATAACATGCTTCAACTTGTATTTGTCTCACTGTTGCTGGGAGTAGGTTTGACAATGACCCCAGACAAACAGAGTCGACCTGTTCTGCAGGTATTCGATGGTTTGATGGAGGCGGTCATTCAGATTGTCCACTTGATCATGAAATTGGCCCCAATAGGAGTTTTTGGACTCATGGCCAATACCATCGTAACAATGGCACAGGATGATTTAGGGCAAGTATTTGATCTCCTGGGAGCATTGGGAAGTTATTGCCTTGTAGTAGTCGCTGGACTGGCTTTGCATTGCTTCATTGTATATCCGCTCCTCCTCAGGTTTTTCACCAAGATACCATACAAACGATTTTTCTCAGGCATCAGCTCTGCTCAGTTACTCGCATTTTCCACAAGCTCCAGTGGAGCAACGCTCCCTGTCACAATGGACCGGTGCCAGAAACGTCTTGGCGTATCAGAAGAGGTCTCTTCTTTTGTGCTTCCGCTTGGGGCCACCATCAATATGGATGGTACGGCTCTTTACCAGGCGGTGGCTTCCGTATTCATCGCACAAGCTCTTGGGATGGATCTCAATTTTGCAGCTCAAGCCACGATTGTGATGACCGCAGTCCTCGCCTCCATTGGAACAGCTGCTGTGCCCGGTGCAGGCATTATCATGCTTGTCATTATTCTTGAAGCCATCCATGTCCCCAGCGAAGGGATTGCACTGATCCTTGGTGTAGATCGAATACTCGACATGTTGCGCACTGTCACCAATGTCACTGGCGATGCAACCGTGGCAACAGTCATTGCTTCTTCCGAAAACCAACTGGAATTACCCGCAGAGAATTAGGAACTAGGAATGAAGCATCTCGTTCAAGTGCCGGTCGCATTAGGCAGAAACTCATGTCTCACTCAATTTGGACAGCTCTGAAGGGCCCTGCAGGGAGGTAACCCTCATACTCTGAAAACCTGCATCCTGCGGAAAAGCAGTAAAAACCCCAACAATCTATGGCAACTCCCAGATGAAGAAGAAGTGAGGCCTCACACCTGAAACACACCGATATCGTTTAAATACTTATTCGTTTGTCAGGAGTTTGAAGTGTTTCACGTTTATTTTGTAGATTTTGTAACCTGAATCGCTCAAGTTCAGTCTCAGCATTACCCATGAATACGGATCCCAGATCATTGTTAAACTTTTTTGCCGCTCAAAATGCGGAGATTGATGTCGTATGGTTTATTGTGCATTTCCTGCTGGCTGCGCTTCTCAGCTATTTGTTGAGCAAGGTTTATGTGCACTTTGGAAATGCACTGTCGAACAGGGAAATGTTCGGGAGAAATTTCATGATCCTGAGCATGACAACCATGCTGATCATTACCATCGTCAAATCGTCGGTGGCATTGTCTTTGGGACTGGTTGGGGCACTTTCGATCATAAGATTCCGGGCAGCTATCAAAGAACCAGAAGAGTTAAGCTACCTCTTTTTCGCCATCGCGATCGGCCTGGGCATGGGTTCCCAGCAAGCATTGATCACCGGAGTTGCTTTTCTCGTAGTGGTTGCAATCCTTGCATTACGTCATTTCACAAGGCCAGGAGAAACAAAACCCAATCTTTATCTCACCTTATCAGGCAAAAAATCGGAAGAGGACTGCATTCCTCAGATCACCAAGGTGCTGGCCAAGGAGGCCAGGGATTTCAGACTCAGGCGTATTGATGAAACCAAGGAGCTTTTTGAAATATCCTTTCAAATTCAGTTCAAAGACATTGAGCACATTCAGAGTTGCAGAACAGCGCTGGCGAGCATTCACCCCGAGATCAAGATAAGCTTGATCGATGACCGTGGTATCGGAGGATAATAAAGTGAGCGTGTCCGATGCAGCCACATCAGAAAAGGAAATACATGAACCGAGGCAAGGCTATCGGTTCGAGCGCAAATATCATATTCAGGACTTGCCGGAAGTTGAAATTGAGATGTGGATCAAACGTTCCCCTGCCCTGTTTTTTGAATGTTTTCCGCCACGATTTATCAACAACATCTATTTCGATACGCCTGATTTATCCAATTACCATGAAAATCTGAGTGGTCAGGCTGCCCGCACCAAAATAAGGCTCCGATGGTATGGGGAATTTCTGCAGAGCCAACAAAAAACAACACTGGAATATAAGATCAAACGCGGCATGGTGGGCACAAAGAACAGTTATAAACTGCCACCACTTAATCTTACCCCCGGTTTTTCCTATCATGATTTGGATACCTATTGGGAGAAATGCGACATACCTGAAAATGTCCGTCACGATATAAGACTGGTTGTCCCAACGATGTGCAATCGTTATCATAGAAAATACTACCTCTCAGCAGACGGCATGTATCGCATCACGATTGACACGGGGTTGAGTTTTATCGCCATCGACCGTTTTGATTGTCAATTCAATCGGATTCGTAACCTGGAGGAGAGTGTCGTGGTAGAATTAAAATATTCGGGAGACATTTCGACACTCGATGAACGATTGGTGAATTTTTTACCGTTTCGGGTGACACGCATGTCTAAATATGTCACAGGAGTCGATTTGCTGAGCACTTAGCCACAACCACGCAGGAAACAATGAGACCCGAACAGAAGCATGGCATCTTTTCTCCCTGGCAGTTCATCACCATCTTGCTGGTGCTGTCAGCAACAGGCCTGATTATGAATCCTGACTTGTTGACCTATTACGCAGGCAAACCAGACTTGCTCATCACGGAGTTCCTCGCTGAAAACGAAACCCAACTCACCGATGCGGATGGTGATTTTTCTGATTGGATTGAAATTTACAACGCATCAGAAAAAACGCTTTCTCTGGCTGGTTGGCATTTAACAGATGATTTTAAAAACTTCAGAAAATGGACTTTCCCCCATGCCCAAATTGAACCAGGTGAATTCTTGCTGGTGTGGGCATCAGGCAAAAACAGAACCAATTGGGTAGATGATTTACACACAAATTTCAAGCTGTCGACCGACGGAGAATATCTCGCACTGATCAAGCCCAACGGAAGAATTACAGCACATGAATATCTCCCAAAATATCCCAAACAGAAACCAGATGTTTCCTTTGGGTTGAATGAAGAACATTTCCAAGAACATCGATGGCTCAGCAAGGAGCCTCTCAGGGATTACTCTTTCTTTGGCTCCCCCACACCGCAATCACATAACAAAGGCGGATCGGTAACTCATAAAGGTTTGAAGCGGAACAATGCTACCGAATAAACAGGATGACTGAGATGGTTAATCCGCCACGGGGATTTTGTAAAAGCAAAGCCAGGTGCCTATCCTCGCCCCAAGATCGATGGTTGATCGTGCGTCATTGAGATTAAATCGACGCCATTCGGCATGACCATCCTCGAATAAAAAGTTCCCACCTTCGGGAGATCCATCACTACTGCGGTGGGTGGCGGCAGGAACGCTTTTACCATCGCTTTCAGTGAACCAGTTTACACTGCCACTGTTCTTCGACATATTCCATGAGCCAAGCCCTTGAAGACGGTCGGTCAAAATTGGAGCATTCTTAAAACGTCCACCAAGTTTTTTGCGAGTCACCCAACCCTCAACTCCACTTACGTCATAATCAGCACTCGAAGCGGTACGTCCGGGAAGATAGAAATAGCCTGTGAGAACAGGTTTTAAATGTGCACTAGGATCTGAATTCCTCCACATGTCAGCAACCCGATGCCATTTGTCAGTAGGGCAGAATATGAGGTGAAACTTCCCCTTCTCCTCTTCTGTCTTTTTGGATTCAATCAAATAATTCTTCCAGAAAGATGCCATGGAAGGCCCCATCCAGCTCAAATGTTGCCCTTGGGAATTATCCGGAAAGGAATTGTCATGATCAGCTGCATACATCTGGATAGCGATACCCCATTGCCGCTGATTGCTTAAGCACAGGGTTTTGTTGGCTTTAGATTTAGCCTTACTGAGCGCAGGAAGAAGCATTCCTGCTAAAATTGCAATAATGGCGATAACCACTAAAAGCTCAATCAGCGTGAAACCATGACGTAAAGAATTTGATGCATGGCGAAATACTTTTTGAGAATTAAAACCAGACACAGCATTAACAGGATAGGTATACATTAGCTTTGATGGATTTGACTATTTTTATGCTTCCCAAAAGAATTGGTCAATGATCCTTATGCACAAAATCGAATATCACCATCCCTTTTGAGCGTCATTGAACACATGACATTTACCTGAATTAACCGTGCCTCCTCCTCAAGTCTATGACAGGATGCATCCAACATGGCTGAAATTGGGAGACTTAATTCTTTGGAAATTCTACATCACACACCGCAGGGATTTTATCTCGACGGTGCGGAGCATGGAGAAATCCTCCTGCCTTCGCGCTACGTGACTGACAGCATGAAGGAGGGCAACATGATCACAGTCTTTATTTATCGCGATTCAGAGGATCGACTCATTGCTTCCACCGATCGACCCAAGGCGATTGTCGGAGAGTTTGCAGGATTAAAAGTCACAAGTGTTCACCCCAATGTAGGTGCGTTTCTGGACTGGGGTTTGCCAAAGGATTTATTACTGCCTTATCGAGAACAGACAAAACCCGCCCGAAAAGATCAAATCATTGTCGTCCGTATCATTCTTGATCCAAAATCTGAACGCCTCGTGGCGAGTGCAAGATTGAACCGCTGGCTGGAAAAACAAGCCCCTCGTTACAGAAGAGGCCAGTCCGTCAGACTGCTGATCTCAGAACGTACTCCCATGGGTTTGAATGCGCTGATCAATGAATCACACGTAGGCCTTCTTTACCGGGATCCCTCAATCGCCCATCTTGATCCAGGCGATCAGCTGAAAGGGTATATCCAACAAATCCGTGATGATGGTAAGATCGACCTCACCCTCAACCCTGACCGTGGAGCAAGAGTAGTCTCCCTTTCATCTCAGATACTGGATCAACTCTCATGCAACGATGGCTTTCTACCTCTAACCGATAAAAGCAGCCCTGAGCTCATCAGGAGTCATTTTGGGGTCAGTAAAAAAGTATTCAAACAAACCCTTGGAAATCTGTTCAAGGAACGAAAAATTGCCTTGGAAGACAATGGAATACGCATACTTGATTCTTGATACTAGCAGTAAGCAAACATCCGCCTCTTTGATGAAAGCTTCCATTTTCAAACGTGATTGAAACCATGTTTAAGTAATCACCGTTTTCCATACAGCAGGCGTTGTCTCATGCGTAATCAAGTTGGGAGCAGGACCCCATCAGGAATTCAATCAATGCAAGGCCGCATTGAAAAGTGGAGCATTGGATGGCAGACACAAGAAAAAGGGTTTTCCTTCGAACGCGTTCCAATGTAAGGGACAGCCTCCAGGGAGTGGTTTAAACTAAAAACAATCCAATGAGGGTGTGAATGGTAAATAAATACCTGCTCGTGATCGTAAGGAAAAGCTGGTGAAATGACGGAATCAAAGCAGGGCTGGGTCTGACTCACCTTAAATAATCTGCAGATAATTCAAGAATGTAATCACCTTCTCTTTAAGACCAAGAAATACTGAAATCCATGCACCTGATAATGGCCGAGAAAGTTCAGTATGGTTTAAGTTACAAAACAAACATAATCATTGTCCGAAAAAATTTATATCGATGGACCCTTTCACTTTATTTAGTTTTTCATGCAGAAGATGAACTCAAGAGCAAGTGGACCCACGAAGCGAAGTTCGACTTTTATGGGGAAAATTGAAAACCATGACACTTCAAAAAGAGGAAACCTTCTGGTGCGGTATCAGAGGTTGCAACGGTCAAAAATATCTGTCCAAGGATTAAAAAGTTATAACTCACGATGAAAATTGCCATTTTGTCCGATATTCATGATCGGTTGACGCAGCTTAAAAAAGCGCTGGAAATAATGAAAGACGCTGATGCTTTACTGTGCTGTGGTGACTTGTGTTCACCGTTTATCATCAAAGCGCTTGGTGAAGGATTCAGTAAGCCTATCCATGTCGTTTTTGGTAATAATGACGGAGACTTGTTTCGCATCACACAAAACAGTCAAGCGTTCTCACACATCCAATTGCATGGCGAATTGGCTGAACTCGAATTGGATGGAGTGCGATTCGGCATGCAACATTTTGACAACATCGCAAGGCTCCTTGCAGACTCAGGCAAATTTGATGTCATGTGCTTCGGGCACAACCATCAATTTGAAATTTCCATGAGCAAATCATGCCAACTGATCAATCCCGGTGAAATTTATGGGGGTTTGTCGGGTCATTCAACCGCGGTGATTTATGACACAAGCAATCGTATCGCGGAGCGTATTGATATCCCAATCAACCCATCATGATCCGTAAAGCATTCATCATGTCCATCAAGCAGGGATGTGAAATAGAATACGAGAAAAGGCATAACCCCATCTGGCCTGAATTGGAAGCTACCCTGTTGGAGCATGGAGTCCACTCCTACAGCATCTTCTTACACCCTGATAAAAGACACCTCTTTGCGTATGCCGAGATCGAAAACGAGGGTCAATGGAACGCGATTTCGAGTACGGATGTGTGTCAAAAATGGTGGCAATGGATGAGTGAGATCATGGAGACCAATCCAGATTTGAGCCCGAAGGCCGTGAATTGTGAAAAGGTCTTTCATATGAGTCATCCGCAGGTGAAACCCTGAAATTCACCCGTTTACAAAAAGTGCGAACGGCCTCAGGGTCCAGTTTGAGAATAGGGAAGGAATTTGCGGGAACATCGCCCTTGATTCAGCAATTCTCCATTGCCTTGGGCAGGGTAAAAGTGTATGGTTCTTTTAGTAAGTCTGGCGCATATGATAAAAAAGCCCCAACCCTCAACCAGCCCGGATCGCAGAGGTTTCATGCGTGGAGTGCTCACCATGATCGCAGGGGGTTTTGCACTTCTTGGTCCACTTTTGGGTGGTTTAGCGCTTCTTCTGGATCCCCTGAGACGCAACAGAAACGAAACCTCAGGCGCATTCATCATGGTCGCTCGATTAGCTTCCTTGCCGGCAAACGGAATACCTATGAAGTTCGATATTCTTTCCAACAGGAAAGACGCATGGAATCATTATTCAAATGTTCCAGTGGGTTCCATTTATCTCAGGCGCACCAAAAACGAGCACTTGGCCGCTTTCAACATTATTTGCCCTCATGCGGGTTGCTTTGTTCAGATCGATTCACAGAAACCCCAGTTTAACTGCCCATGCCACGAGAGTCAGTTTCATTTTGACGGTACGAAAGCAAACCCGAATAACCCCAGCCCGCGAGGCATGGATCCATTGCAGGTAGAAATCCGCAATGGCGATGAAATCTGGGTTCAATACCAAAGCTTTAAAACCGGGATTTCAGAAAGAATTCCAACCAGCTAATGCGCAGATTGCTCAAGTGGATTGATGACCGAACCGGCCTCGAAAAGGTCATTAGGTCCGCGTTGTTCAATGAGATCCCGGGGGGAGCCAAGTGGCGCCACACCTGGGGAAGCATCCTACTCTTCATGTTCGCTGTGCAAGCCATTACCGGCATGGCTCTTTGGATGTCCTACAGCCCCAGTACCCGGTCCGCATGGGAGAGTGTTTACTATATTCAACATGTCATGCAGCTGGGATGGCTTGTGCGAGGTATTCATTACTATGCGGCAGAGGCCATGGTTGTCCTGGTTTTGTTGCATGTGATTCAGAAAATCTGGTTCAAAGGGTATCGCAAACCCAGAGAATTAATGTTCTGGATTGCCATGGCTATGGCACTTGTTGTCATCGGTTTTTCACTGACAGGTTATCTGCTTCCCTGGGATCAACAGGGCTACTGGTCGGCAAAAGTAAGGACTCATATCATGTCATTGAGCCCGGTCTTTGGCACCTACCTTGAGAGATTGACTATAGGAGGGGAGCATTTCGGGCATCATACCCTCACGCGTTTCTTTGCCTTGCATGCAGGTGTTCTTCCTGTGGTCTTTTCAGGCCTGTTGCTGGCAAGAATGATGCTGGTGCGTCGATACAGGAAGCAGGCCTTTGAAGAAACAGCCAAGACTGAAGTCAATGTATCTTCGTTCTGGCCTGGGCAGGCACTCAAAAACGCCATCGCTTGCCTGGCAGTGATGGGATTAGTCATGCTGATGACCCTGAAACCTCAGTGGTTCGGTTTTACTCACATTGGCATGGGGGCGCCCCTGGCGGCTCCGGCAGATCCCACTGATCTCTACGCAGCCGCAAGACCCGAATGGTACTTTCTGTTCCTGTTCCAATTTTTGAAATACTTTCCTGGAGAGAAGGAAGTTCTTGGCGCTATTTTCATTCCCAGCTTGATCCTAGGGTATTTCGTGATCATGCCTTGGGTAGCCAAGGTCAGGATTGGGCATTACTTCAACATTCTGGTGAGCATCGGTCTGCTGACTGGCGCATTCTGGCTGACTTACTCGGCAAAGATGGAGGACGCCACTAATGCAAACTACATAGCGGCCGGGGAGCAAGCCCATGAAAAAGCACAGAGAGCTGTTGAACTCGCCTCTGGCCCGACGGGTATCCCGGAACAGGGAGCGCTTCACCTCCTGCACCATGACCCTAAGACCCTTGGCCCCATATTGTTCGCAGCACATTGCTCAAGCTGCCATCGTTTTGACGGACACGATGGCACAGGGAAAGTTCCATTGGATACCTCGAGTGCACCAGATTTAAAAGGCTTTGCCTCGCGCGCCTGGCTGACGGATTTACTGAAGCCTGAGCATATCGCCACCAAACGTTATTTTGGAGAAACAGCGTTTCGAAATGGAGACATGGTACGCTTCGTTAACAAGAAAGTTTCACAGTTTGACAAGGAAGAAAAAGTAGCACTGGAGCGCGCTATTAAAGCCCTTTCAGCTGAAGCCGGTTTAAGCCGGCAGGCAAAGGTTGAAGAGGCAGAGGCGGACCTCATCGTTCTAGGAAAAGAGGATTTAGGATATGAATTAGGCTGCTCTGACTGCCATGCATTTCATTTTGAAGACGACGACGCGGATGGACCCGACTTAACTGGTTACGGCTCCAGGGAATGGATGAAATCATTCATTTCCGATCCTGGTCAGAAACGTTTCTACGGTGAGAACAATGACCGCATGCCCTCTTTCTTGACTGAGGGCATCCTCACCCCGACGGAAATCGGATTGCTGGTCGATTGGCTAAGGCAGGATTGGTATGAGCCTTTGCCGAAATGAAGAACCATAGGAAGGATTTGGAATGCGAATGACACCGCAACCAATCACAAGTGGATCCGATCATATAAATAGGAGCGGACTCCAGGAGAACGGTAAAATAGAAGTTCCACCTGCTTTTGCTGATGTCGCGGCTTCAGTTTTCCTGGAAGACCCTTTTTGAAAACAAGTTACCTGACTTGATCAAGTAACCAATCAAGAAACAAAAGACAAGAAAGTGATTACCAAATGAAATTCGTGCTGACAACGCATAACATAAAATTAACCAAGTCGATCGAGAATCATCTGCTGGGCCGCATCGACAAGCTTGAGCATTTGGACCGATGGGCGATTGATGCCCGGGTCAACCTTGAACATGACAACACCCGGTCTCCGGAAAAGCAGTTTAAATGCTCGATACGTCTTGGAGTCAAAGGCAATGATTTATACGCGACCGATTACGAAAATGATTTGTATGCCGCCATTGACCTTGTCACCAAAAAAATCGAACAACAAATTAGAAAACGACACAGCAAGAAGAAATCGAAAACACAAAGCGAAGCGGCACGCGACAAAAGACGTCGCCAGTCCTGATTCTGATCATTGTGACGCATCATGCGTTTGGATTTGAGAGCCGCTTGATATCTTTCAAGCGGTTTTCTTTTGTGCCCCACTCCTTAATTCTCAAGCAAAACCTTTGCGGTCAATAAATGCCATGCAAGACAAACTGATCATTCGCAGCCGAGCCATTCTCCCCATTGAGAGGCCTCCGCTTTTCAATGGTGCATTGGTGATGCAGGGAGATAAAATACTGGCAGTCGATGACTGGGCAAAAGTGAGGCGGGAATTTGTGGGAACTGTCCTCGATCTAGGCGAGCAGGTCATGCTTCCGGGACTTATCAACGCGCATTGTCATCTGGACTATACTTTGATGGCTGGGAAAATTAAAAAGCCCACGTCGTTCACCTCATGGATCCAATCCATGATCAAACAAAAACGTGCATGGAATGAAAAGGATTTCCAGGATTCATGGATCTCAGGTTATCAAAAACTCATTCAAAGTGGAACTACGCTGGTTGCTGATACAGTCTCTCATCCATCGAGATTTGATCCACGCAATCTTCCACGCGGCCCCAGATTGTTTCCTTTCTACGAACTCATACACCTTCAGGATACGCCTCTGGACGCGAATGTTCTGACCATGAGCGCCCGTCATGCGGCGCTATTTGAAAAAACAAAAGGTGATAAAGCCGGAATCTCTCCGCATGCACCCTACACTACTAGTCCCGAATTATGGAGGTCACTGAAGCGAGCCCCCACCTTGTGCAATCTGCCGATCTCCATGCATTTGTCAGAATCCATCGAAGAATACGACCTCTTCAAGCATCGTAAGGGGCCGATGTATGAGTGGTTCAATTCAATCAAACATTTACCTGAATGGGGGACCGGCAGCCCGATTCAACTGATGGATCAAGCAGGCATTTTGAAAAAAAATGGTATTGCAGTGCATGTTAACTGCCTGGATGAAGGCGATGTTGAAAGGTTGGTTCAAAACAATATGCACATTGTACATTGTCCAAGAAGCCATGCCTATTTCGCCCATCCAACATTCCAGATCAATGATTTACAATCCAAAAACCTCAATATTGCACTGGGAACGGATAGCTTGGCATCGGTGACAGATGAAGATTCACCAAACAGCTTGAGCCTTTTCGACGAAATGCGCAAATTACTGGTGGGAGAAAACGCAGTTAAACCGGAATGCATTTTAAAAATGTCTACCCTCAATGGGGCCAAAGCTCTTGGTTTACAGGGTGAAGCTGGTAGCCTTGAGGCCGGCAAGCGAGCTGATTGGATCAGTTTACCATGGAACGGCAAAAAGGAATCCTTAGCAGAGCATGCCATAGGCAGCCTGGAGCCAGTTTCCTGTGTTTTTTTGGGAGGCAAGGAAATTTCCCGCTCATTCCATTGAATGCAGAAGAAGGATCTTGCGTCAAAAATCAAGCTTTCGTGGTATCTTGGGCATTGACCATGGCCGTGGATGAGCTACGATATCAACAGCCCATTAATGACAGTATCATTATATAGATTTTAAGTCTTATGGAAAACAATCAAAAGCAAACACAGGTCGGCGGTGAGGATTCCCGCCGAGATTTCATCAAGAAGGCTTCGACTGCCGCCGCGGTCGTTGCTTCTTCAAACATTGCCAAAACTCCGGTTTATGGTCAAAGCCAAGCTCCATCCACAGGAAGGGTCATTGGTGCTAACGAGCGAGTCAATATAGGTTACATTGGTGTTGGCGGACAAGGCCAAGCGCACGTTCGCAGCATGAAAGGCCACAAGGGCGACAGCAATCTAGCTCAGATTGCTGTCTGTGATATTTCTCAATCTCGCATGGATCAGGCGGAGGGCATCATTGGCGAAAAAGTAGGCCGTTACGTAGATCACCGCAAGCTGCTTGAAGACAAGGATATCGATGCGGTTTGCATTGCTACCGTGGATCACTGGCACACTCCCTGTGCAGTAGATGCAATGAATTTGGGCAAGGATGTCTATGTGGAGAAGCCCATGACCCGTTACCTGCATGAAGCATGGGAGATCCAGGACACCGTCAAACGCACGGGCCGTCTGGTTCAGGTGGGTTCACAAGGTTGTTCTGCCAGAAAATACCACAAGGCTGCGGAAGTCATCCAATCCGGTATGATTGGACCTCTCGTCATGGGAACGACTTCCTACATGCGCAACAACCCCAAGGGTGAGTGGAATTACACCATCCGCGACTGGGCAACCCCGGACGACATGGATTGGAACCGCTGGATGGGCGGCGTGAACAAGAAGATCCCCTTCAACGCAGATCACTATTTCCGCTGGCGCAAGTATTACCCTTATTGTGCGGGTTTGCTGGGTGACCTGTTGCCTCACCTGTTGCATCCTTACATGCTGGCAACTGGAGCTCCTGAATATCCGGCTCGCGTCGTTAGCCTTGGAAACAAAGCACTTCGGACCGATAAAAACACTCCGGGCACCTACGAGCGTGATGTGGATGAGAACGTGCAGGCAATCATTGAATTCCCAAGCGGATTCAATCTGGTGGTTGCAAGCGCTACGGTCAATGAGTACAACATGACTGAAACCATACGCGGTCATCATGGCACCTTGCTGATGGGTGGTATTGGAGCCAACAAGATCGAGCTTCGTCCAGAGCGTAAGTTTTCTGATGAAGTCGATCCCGAGGTATTCGACAACCTGTTGCCGGGTGAAGCCATTTCTCACCACGAGAAAAACTGGATCGAATGTATCCGAACCCGCAAACAGCCTAACTGTGGCATCGATCTCGCAGTGAAAGTTCAAACGGTTATTTCCCTCGCTGAAATGTCTGATCGCTTGAGTATCATGTGCGTTTACGACGAGAAGAATCGCAAGATCACCACTGCCGACGGCAAAGAAGTCAAGCCGCTCACTTACGGAAGTTTGGATCTTTCTTAATCGAAATTAAATCTCATCTTTAGTGAAAGGGTTCCACCCCATCGGTGGAACCCTTTTTCATGCACCAATCTTTAACTTTATTTGAATCATCTAATGGTAACCGTACGCGCCGCACGCATGGCCATGGCCACTCGATTTGAAGTCGTTCTCAATGGCGAAAAGGAATCCTGGCTACAATCCGTCGCAGAAGAGGTATTGGATGAAATCGAAAAAATGGAGGCAAAATTAAGCCTTTATAATCCTGCCAGTCAAATTGCACGGGCAAACCATCAAGCAGCCGTTTCACCCGTCAAAGTTGATCCATTGGTCTTCGGCCTCCTTCAGCGTTGCAAAACCTTGTCAGAAAAAACCAACGGGGCATTCGATATTACCATGGGCCCCTTGATCAAATGCTGGGGATTCATGAAAGGCACTGGCGAATGCCCGTCAGAGGATGCCATCGCCAGAGCAATGAACCTGGTGGGAATGCAGCATGTACACCTCGACCCAACGGATTATACCGTTCGTTTTGATAAAGAAGGGATCATGCTGGACCTGGGAGCGGTGGGCAAAGGCTACGCACTCGAAGTTGCCTCGGAAATACTTCTCGATTTTGAGATCAAAAGCGGAATCATCCACGGGGGAACAAGCACTATCAGCGCGATCGGGACCCCTCCTGAGGACGATGCCTGGCATATCGCCCTCATCAAGCCTGAAAGCGATCCAGCGTTCCCCTATTACGTGGAAGAAAAAAACACACAAACAAAGTATCAATCACAAGATCTGCTGACAGTAGTCCCTCTGGTTGATCAAAGTCTTTCGGTTTCAGCGATCTGGGGCAAGTCATTCCAATCGAACAACCGCACTTTGGGTCACGTCATTGATGGCCGCACAGGACAACCGGCGCAGGGACATTGGATAGCTGGGCTCGTTTGTGGGAACACAACCGATTCTGATGCCCTTTCCACAGCCATGCTTGTGGATGGATTCGAGGCGATCAACGCCATTCAATCCATCCACCCTCAAGCCCGATGGCTGTTGGTCAATCAGGGGCAATCTGAATCAGGTTACGATGTCCACCTGAAAGGATTGACACTCAAGTCAGACGAGCTCCCTCATTCCAAAGCGTAGGTCGCTATAAACTCATTTACCACGACCTTCCCACCATCCGCCACGGGGTACATAATCAGGTCTTAATACAGCAGCATGACCTCGTTCCAGAGCTGGAAGGGCTTTGGTGCGTGTTTGAATTTGCTGCTTACGGTAAAGTTCTTTGTCATATTTGGGATTCAGGAAAGGCATCCGTGCATCCGTTTCCTGCAGCCATGCCACCAATTTTTGAAACATGACCTGCACTTTGTCTTTGTGCTCGTCCGCCAAATCATGTTGCTCTCCTGCATCTTCAGAGAGTCGGTATAGTTCACATCGGCCATCCTCGTGATAATAAATCAACTTCCAATCCCCTTCCCTCATGATAGATGAAGGTTCGCCTCCCTGATTGCCGTAATGAGGATAATGCCAGAATAAAGGACGATCTGAAATCTCTCCTCCCTTGAGAACAGGAACAAGACTAAGCCCGTCCACATGCTGTGTGGGACGCATGGGGAGCCCTGCCATTTCCATCAGGGTCGGGTAAAAATCGGTTCCAATCGCAGGAACATCCGTCACAGAATTCGCTTGAACGACTCCAGGCCATTTAATGAAGTAAGGCTCACGGATTCCACCTTCCCATTGACGTCCCTTGCCTCCACGAAAAGGTAGATTGGACGTGGCTTTGCCATCTCCGGCAGAAACGCCACCGTTATCTGATGTAAAAACAACGATGGTGTTTTCATCCAATCCCAGACGATCCAATGTTTCCAGGACCAAACCTACAGCCATGTCCATGGCCTCCACCATTCCGCCATAAACCGGATGGTCCTGTACCTGTCGCACGGGAGACGTACGGTCAATGATGAATCGATGATTAGGTTTGCGTTCTTTCGAAGCTTTATCGCGATATTTAGCCCACAGAGCCTCGGTTGTTTCCAGTGGGGCGTGCACCATATAAAAAGACAGATATGCGAGGAATGGACGATCCTTGTTTTCTTCAATAAATGTTGCCGTTTCTTGACCGAGCCTCAGAGGCAAGTATTCACCAGCAGGACCGGATTCCATTTTTGGATTCGTGTAGGGGGAAAAAAAACCACCTGGAGGCGAACCTCGATGATGTCCTCCCACATTGATATCAAAGCCATGATCTTCAGGAAAACTTCCTTCACCTCCCAAATGCCATTTACCGGCAAAAAACGTACGGTAACCACCTTCTCGAAAGGCTTCGGCCAAGGTCGTCTCATCCGGTGAAAGCTGATGATGATAGTGAGCGGGAAGCAGTTTGGTATTGCGCTTCCAGTCTGTCCCGGCTGCAGCTCCAATCCAATCCGTGATGGCCAATCGAGCAGGGTATTTACCCGTCATGATGCTTGCTCTGGATGGACTGCAAACCTGACAGGTCGCATATCCCTGGCGAAAACGCATCCCCTCTCGACCGATGCGGTCAATATTCGGAGTTTCGTAAAAAGTGCTTCCCTGAATGGAAAGATCACGCCAACCTAAATCGTCAGCGAGAATGAAAACTACATTCGGACGATCCGCCGCCTTGATTTGTGTGACCATGATCAGGGCCCCAGCAACCATCATGGCACGAAGGAAATAATGAATTCGCATGGTCAAACTATACCTTGGATGAACGAACGAAATCAACCATCGGTTTACCGATATACCTGAGTTCAATAAGCCCCACACAGCGTGGTCACTGCTTGAAAATCCTCCCCCTTCAGTAAGGTGGTTACTCAGCGAATAAAGGGCATCAGGCCGACAAATCGTATGTTCCAACGTTCATGCAATAATCGTTGAAATACATAAGCCAACCAGAGCCAAGTGAACTCATGAAAAAAAAGCAATACAGCAGGTACATCATACCTTCAATCCTCAGGACGCTTTACCTTTTTAGCATGATCCTTGGAGGGCAAACCTTGGAGTTGTTTGCTGCAGATAAAGATACCCTTATACAGCAGCTTGAATCAGTAACGTTGGCAGACGTTCGAAGTTATCAGTTAAAAACGACGCAGGAAAGAAGTATGGATTGCCTGAAAGTGTTCCAACCTCAGCAACATGGTCAGGGAGCCATTTATTATGGTTTATTCCACAATATGGAGAAAGGAGTGTTTAACATACATCTGGCTGAATCAAATGATCTACTCATATGGAAGGAAATAAAATTACTGGATACACACGCATCCCAGCCTACCATTTTCCCATGCAGAGAGGGTGGCTTTTTAATGGCTTATGAAAAGGATGCGCCCAGATCATGCTGGATCAGGTTGCGCTATTATGAAAACCTGACTCACCTACTGGAGGGTAGATACACCAACGAAAATGATATCCCGAGATCACTTGCTCCCACCGCTGAAGGAACTCCCAGTTTCGAATCGGTGGTAATGGGACCAAAGGGGATCAATCATTCGAAGATTCGCCTTCGCTTTCATTACTTCAAGCATGTTCGAGTTGATCAACTTGCTATGGGCACACTGACCGATTTCAAGCATTGGCAGGCCAAGCCTTCCGTATACATCAATGAGGCATTGATCAAAAGCGGATGGAACGGCAATTTAGGAGACCGTGATCCGTTCAACTGGAAAGACAAAACGTATATCCTTCAGGAAACCCAGAGAAACCGCAACGACTGGAGCTCCTGGAGAATCAATCTTTGTGATGAAAAAGGTATGCCGATCCGCACGCTTGCAATCAAGACTGATCAACATTCACGGGCATTTGCCAATCCTAATGCTACATGGGTCACGGACTCGAATAATCAACAGAAACTGGTCATCACATTGTTCCTGCCATCCGAAGGCAATGCTCCAGAGGAAGCAGGCACTTTGCTTTACGTGATCAATTCACCCTCAAAGCGTGAGTAACAAAAACATATCAGAATGTCATCGTTCTTTTCGATGGGCAGCCTGTGGAGGGTAAAGAAAAAAGTATAAGCTTCATGGATGACTTGAACCCAGACGCCACTCGATCAATTCCTTTGAATAAAAATACTGAGCGTGTAAAAAATGGTCATCAAAAGGAATATCACCCCTTCAATGAATCCTTTGATGTGGGGTTTCCGGGGGAGGGATGATCAAATCTCGGATTGATCAGTAAATCCTGTGATCTCTCTATGGGGTATCTTGTGTATGCGTTCGACATCCAATCAATCGATTATCATTGCTGCGATCATTACAATGATAGTCAGCCTGTCTCTGTGGTTAGGTGGATTATCGGGTTGGTTGGCCTATCTGGCATCGATCAACATCGTATGCTTTGGGTTCTATGGAGAAGATAAGTATCGTGCAATCAAGCAGAAATCGCGCACACCTGAAGGAACGCTGCACCTCATGGCACTTACAGGTGGGGTGTTAGGCGCAAGATTAGGACAAAAAGTTTTTCGTCACAAAACGTTGAAGGGCTCTTTTCAACGGGTCTTTTGGTTCATTGTCTTCTTACAGGCAATGGTCGTCCTTGCATGGTACTATTTAAAATACCAATAGTCATATCACCAAAAAAACAGAGACCTGAACTTGTCTGAATGCCATGGGTTTGGTAAGCCTTTTGCCCTTTTCATATATTAAAAAAATTCGATGAGTGGACCATTGACATATATTTGCAACCGGCGGCTGAGGGTGTTCCTTGCAATGATGTCGCTTGGGTTCTGTGTGGCCGGACCGATCGTTGTTTTTTCTGATCAATCGAACGCTGTAACGACAAACTCAGCATCCACTGCTCAGGTCCGTACTGAACCAGAAGGAAAACCTTCACTGCGTGCCATTCGTGTGCAAAAAGGCCCAGAAATCGACGGTAGACTTGATGAGGCATTATGGAAGGAGGCTCCAGCTGCAGGCCCCCTGTGGCAATACGATCCCTTGCCTGGTGTTGAAATGTCTGAACGCACTGAATTCCGCATCGTTTATGACGACCAGAATATTTACATCGGGATTTGGTGTTTCGATTCCGAGCCTGACAAAATCAACGCGCGTGTGATGCAAAGGGACAACCGGTCCATTTTCAGCGATGATTATCTTTACATGGCTTTTGATACGTTTCATGACCACCGCAATGGCTATATCTTTGTCACCAATCCCAATGGAGCAAGATACGATCAAATCGTCAGCAATAACATTTTTCTCAATTCAAATTGGGATGGAGTCTGGCGTGCTGCTAGTTCAGTTGATAAGGAGGGATGGAAAGCCGAGCTTGCCATCCCTTTCAAATCTTTGAGCTTTGATCCGCGAAAAGACGTCTGGGGATTCAACATCAGTCGCTCCATTTCCAGAAAAGTGGAAAGAGGACGTTGGACTGGGGCTAGACCACATTTACACACCTTTCATGTCAGTCAAGCCGGAGACATCCTGGGACTCACGGGATTGAAACAGGGACTCGGCATCGAAATTTCCCCATACGCTCTGGCCCGAATGAGTCGCGCCGAGCAGGATACCGATATGACGGGTGATTTCGGCACTGATGCTCGATATCGAATCACACCCAAGCTAAGCGCCACTTTAAGCTACAATACGGATTTCGCAGAAACGGAAGTTGATCAACGGCAATTGAACTTTACGCGCTTCCCTCTCTTTTTCCCGGAGAGACGTGCCTTCTTTCTCGAGGACAGCGGAGTTTTTGAATACGGAGGACTGCCAGTGACAGGTCGAAGCACCGGCCTGGGAAAGCCTGTCATTCCTTTTTTCACAAGACGCATAGGGCGCGATAATAACGGAGAAACCGTCCCTTTGCTGATTGCCGCTAAAATGGCTGGAAGGGCAGGAAAATACAGCATGGGTTTCACCGACGCCGTTTTGGAAGATCACAACGGCCTGGGTGTTCAGAATGTTTTCGCCGGTCGTGTGGCCCGGGATGTATGGGAACAATCGAGTGTCGGGGTGATCACCACCATGGGGGATCCGAATTCAGCCAACGACAATTTCCTGGTCGGACCAGATTTCAGGTATCGCACATCGGAATTCTTGAATGGAAAGACATTTGAAGCAAATGTCTTCGCGCTGAGCACGAATACAGACGGCCCCTCAGAGGACTCTGGATTTTCCTACGGAACTTCCCTGGCTTATCCAAATGATCTGTTTCGAGCCAACGCCCAGTTCATTGAGGTGTCAGATGCATTTGATCCTGCCTTGGGATTTGTTCAACGAAAAAATGTGAGAGGTTATTATACTTACGGGAGTTGGAACCCCCGCCCCACATCCGTTCCTTGGTTAAGGCAATACCACATTGCATACCGAACAGAACATTACACCGATCGATCCAACATACTTGAAACAGCCGAACATCGCATCACTCCCCTCTGGCTGGAATTTAATTCCGGAGACGAGATTTTTGTGAGCTACATCCGTGAGTTTGATGGCCCTGATAACGATTTTACTATCCTGAAAGATCTGACCATTCCAGCCGGGGATTATTGGTGGAACCAATATAGGATAGGCATTGATTTTGCCAGCCGCCGAAAAGTATCGGGAGAACTCAGCGCATCTTACGGCGATTTTTATTTTGGAGACCGCTGGCGCGTGGGAGCGGAGGCGACTTATTACCCATGGAAACGTTTAGGACTTAGCTTGGATTATGCCTACAACCACGTCAGCTTCCCCCTGGGAGTCGCCGATGCCCCATATCGGCGCTGGCCGGGCGCTGATCAATTTTTACAACGAATCTTGTATGGGCACACCTGGTTCAGTACGACAGCCTCTCGGAATCCGTGGGTTATAATAGTCGATTGATCTGGGAATACCGCCCTGGTTCAAAATTGTTCGCCGTTTTCAACCAGAATTATCTGGCCGAAAATTTAACCCTGACATTGCGTCAGACAGAGGTGACCTTGAAAGCAGGAGCGATTTTTCGATTCTGATCAGCGCACATGATCTTCTTCCATTCTCTGGGAAACTCAGACCGGATCCTGGTTCGCCAGATAACACGGGAACAACTCAAGCACCTCTTCCATCCCGCCATCTGCGTAACAGCAATACCGAAAGGCTTCTGCTCCGCGTCAAAATGGAGCAAAGGTCAGAACTCATCGCATGAAACACAAGTAACGCAGGCAATGTGTGGCTCAGGGAGAATGACGGCGGCAACTCAAGCTTCAGCCTCTTCAACAGGCATTTCGAGCACGTTCCACGGAAGCCCGCAAGCATTGAGATCCGCCATGAATGGATCTGGATCCAATTGCTCCATGTTGAACACGCCAGGCTTTCGCCATTGCCCTGACAAAATCTGCTTGGCGCCAATCATGGCGGGCACTCCGGTCGTGTAGGAAACAGCTTGCGATTTGACTTCCTCATAGCATGCCTGATGATCGCAGACATTGTAGATGAAAACGCGCCGACGCTTCCCGTCTTTGCTTCCGTCAACCAGGCAGCCGATGCATGTTTTCCCCTTGGTGCGAGGCCCCAATGAAGCTGGGTCAGGAAGCAAGGCTTTCAAAAACTGGAGAGGAACAATTTGCTGCCCTTGAAAATCCACTGGTTTGATGCCTGTCATTCCGACATTTTCGAGTACACGCAGATGTGTCAGATAGGACTCGCCAAAGGTCATCCAGAACCGAATGCGCTTGAGCCCTTTCAAGTGCAGCGCAAGGGATTCTAATTCTTCGTGATACATCAAATAAGCTCGACGCATTCCTACCTCGGGAAAATCAAAATCGCGTTTAACCGACAACGGAGGTGTCTCCTTCCAGTCTCCTTCTTCCCAATAGCGTCCTATGGAAGTGACTTCTCGTATGTTGATCTCTGGATTGAAATTGGTAGCGAATGGATATCCATGGTCGCCAGCGTTACAATCCAGAATATCCACTTGTTCAATTTCATCGAAAAGATGCTTTTGAGCGTAAGCACAGAAGACATTGGTCACTCCGGGATCAAAGCCGGATCCAAGCAAAGCCATGCGTCCTGCTTTTTTAAATTTCTCCTGATAAGCCCATTGCCACTTATATTCAAATCGTGCTTCATCGGGTGGCTCATAATTAGCCGTGTCCAGATAATCTACATCGGCCTCAAGGCATGCATCCATAATCGCAAGATCTTGGTAAGGCAATGCGACGTTGATGACAAGATCAGGGCGAAAGCGTTTGATCAAATTTACTGTCTGACCGACTTCATCGGCATTGAGAGCAGCGGTCTGAATGGGGCAGTTTAGCTCAGAGGCAATTTGGTCACACTTGGATTGCGTACGACTTGCCAGGCAAATATCACTGAAAACATCCGGTAGTTGAGCGCATTTATGCGCCACCACTCGCCCTACTCCACCAGCCCCGATGATCAAAACTCTACTCATGTCTCAGATTTCATACAACGAAAGCCCCTTTCATATCAATGATCTTAAACAGGAATGCGTTCATTCATTAAACCGGGCATTGTAAGCTGATTGACTATAAGCTAGGATGCAAGCAAGTGAGTGTTCTCACCAATCCAACAGGAACATGATTCGACTCAAGGATATAGCAAAAGCTGGAGGTGTGTCGGTGATGACAGTATCCAAAGTAATGAGGGATGCTCCCGATATTTCCGCGGCTACTAAGGAACGCATACGTCGTCTGGCAGAAGAGATGGGCTATGTTCCAGACGTCACGGCCAGAGGGTTGCGTAATCGTAAAACCAGACTTCTTGGACTGGTCATTTCTGCTGCTACAAACCCCATTTATGCTCGCGTCATGATGGCCATCGAAGAACGAGCTTATCAAAGTGGCTACGATATCCTCTTTGCGCATTCATTGAATAATCCACAGCGGGAAGCAGCCTGCATCCGAAGGTTTCTCTCTCGTCGAGTCGATGGATTGTTTATTTCGCCGGTATACCGACTTGAAGAAAATGCCCCCATTTATCAGGAGATCCTTAAACACAAAACTCCTTGTGTGATTCTGGGACACCGAGCTCCATTCTGTGAAAGCTTTACCAACGTTGAGACCGACAGTCTTCAGGCATCCATGATGGCAACACAACATCTGATCGGACTTGGCCATCGTCGCATTGCTTTTTTCTCCGGCCCATTGGCAGCTCCCTGGGCCAAAGATCGATTGGAGGGTTATCGCCTGGCATTACGGGAGGCCAGAATCCCCTGGGACGACCATTTGGTTTTCCAGGCAGGAGGGAACGGTACAAGAAGGAGCCCAGACGGCGGCACAAATGCTATCGGAACAAACAAACGCAACGGCATTGCAGGCGGTTAATGATCTGGTAGCCATAGGCGCGGCCGGCCATTTGATGGATCAAGGTGTCCGCATCCCAGAAGATATTTCTGTGGTTGGGTTTGGTAACATTCTGACCAGTGAACATTTCCGGATACCCCTCACCACTGTCCGACAGCCAAAGTTGAGGCAAGGTGAGGTTGCCATGGACCTGATGGAAGGGTTACTCCAAAACAAGACGATGGAATCAAAAGTGATTCCAGCGGAAATCGTCATAAGATCGAGCACGAACAAACTCGATCTTGAGGGATGACATCAAGATGCGGTCTAAAAAACAATAAATGCCCATACAGCGGCAAGATTGGGATAGTTGAGCCGACTTTAAACTCTTTCAATAGACTGCAATATCTGTGCAAGAATCCACGCATCCTGTAGCACGTTCAAACAAATGCCTGATTTTTATGTATCATGCACTGATAACGGGCCTAATGAGTTTTGCTTCCGTCGGGCATCACAGAGTGATGGGAAGCGACGATTTCCAGGGAGCCACGCACATGATGCCTTTCGAAGAAGATACGATCGGATATGGTGACCAGCACGACACCAGCTTGGTAGCGCGTCTCCAAGAGGCGATCGAAAAAGGAGAGGTTAACTTGGAATTCGTAGACGATGGGCGAGGTTATCTGTTGTCATTACTTGAGAAACTGAATATCCCTGTTGATTCTCAGGTTCTTGTTTTTTCCAAAACTTCATTCCAACGACATAAAATTTCCCCCTCTACACCGCGTGCGTTGTATTTTGATGACAATACCTACGTGGGATATGTTCAAGGCTCCGATCTCCTGGAAATTTCTGCAGTGGACAAAAGCCTCGGGGGCGTCTTTTACACTCTGGAGCAAAACCCTGGGAAAAAACCTGAATTCATACGAACAGATCGATGCCTTGAGTGTCACGCTTCGTCTAAAACCATGGGGGGTGCCGGGCCATTTGATTCGGTCTTTTGAAGTGGATGAGATTGGAGTAGTTGACTTCATTTCAGGCACCAGCCAAGTCAATCATCGCACTCCGTTAAAAGATCGCTGGGGTGGCTGGTTTGTTACGGGACAACATGGCAACCAATTACATCGAGGTAACTTGTTTGGCAAAGCAGCTCATGAAAGACAGAAAAAATCCCCCAACTATCTCGGTAATCTAAAGGAACTAAAGCAGTTTTTCAATTTGTCGCCCTACCCAAGAGCAACAAGTGATATAGCTGCCTTGATGGTTCTGGAACATCAGGGGCACATGCATAATTTCATCACGCGCATGCACTATGAAACAAAGCTCATGTTGAGCACCTATGGTCACCTTCGTTATCTCAAACATAAAATCGATGCCTTTTTGAGATACATGCTTTTTGTTGATGAAGCACCTTTAAAGCATGCCATTCATTCCTCGTCCAGTTATGAAAAAGCCTTCAGGAACATGGGGCCTGAGGATTCTCATGAGCGTTCCTTGAGGGATTTTAATCTTGAAACAAGACTCTTCGAATACCCTTGCAGCTACCTCATCTACAGTGAGTCCTTTCAGTCCATGCCAGAAATGCTGAAGTCTAAAATTTATAACAAACTCTGGAAAATACTGACAGGGGAAAACAATCAGCCTGAATTTTCGAAATTGTCGATTGCTTCACGAAAAGCGATCCACAGCATACTCGAAGAAACACTTCCAGGGCTCCCCGAATATTGGTAGTTTTCCAAGTCTACTATCATGGAAGAAACACTCCCTAGCCTCGATTGCAAAATAGAGCACATCTTTATTTCAGAAGGTCATAATTACATCGGTCACCACGGCAAACCACCTGGCTGCAACCAGATCATTGAAGTGAAAAAAATTGAATGCGTTGCAGGCAGGGGATTAACAGGAGACCGTTTTTTTTGACCACAAGGAAAACTACAAAGGGCAAATCACATTTTTTGAAATGGAGATCTATGAAAAACTTTGCAATGAGCTCAATGAATCAGGAAAAGTCCCGTCCGATTTCCGTCGCAACGTCCTGACGCGGGGTGTTGATCTGAATCAGTGGATCGGAAAACAATTCAGTTTGCAAGGCATCAAGTTTGAAGGTGTGGAGGAATGCCGGCCCTGCTATTGGATGAATCAAAGTTTTGGACCCGGAGCTGAACTCGCCCTAAGAAATCAAGGTGGCCTGCGAGCCCGCATCCTGAGCACTGGATCACTGCGAGTCACTCTGTAGGATTCAACAATAACGCATACATGAGCTTGGCTGCTGTCTTGGGTTGAACGTCAGCTCTACTCCCTCATTCTCTGTGCATGGAAAAGGGAAACCTTGCAAACACGAAACCCCCGACACTGCGGCAGTCCTGTGAGTCCAATCCTTGATAATTGAAACATGTATTGGCGATCTGAAAACCATCTCAGATGGAAGACTGAGACAACAATGATCCCTCCAAACAGACCAAAACAGCTTTCAAACAACATGAGCAATTTTTGTGCTGTGTGGTTTTGGACGGGCCGTATACCTGCCCCCATACTTAAAGCAACCCAAAGCCAATTGAAAAATATAAGCTAACTCATTACATTACAATTGTTTAACGAACCGTATTTAATACTAAAAAAAGCTTAACTGTTTTGAGAAATAAGCAGCTCAGCATGCGATGCTAAACAAAACGGAAAAAAATCAAAAAAAAAACTTAAGTTCAAACTGTAACAATCCGATCGTTTAACAGGGGATGAAATAGACATTCATCTTTGAACAAGCGATAAATTTTAACAGCTGAAGATAAAAAGCACTGTGACTGAGCAAGCAGGACCACTACCTTTGTTGATTTTAGCCAGTATTTTTCTGGCAGTCTGGAACATGGACCCCTTTTTCATTGAAGAGGGAGATGCCACCACCAGGAGAGAAGAACCGGTGAGCGCAAAGTATTCAACGATCCAATCTGATCAAAAAACACAAGAAGATGGTGACTCTGGCTATGTTCTGCCCCGCTCAACAGCTTTCAAGACCGGTAATACGAATCAATTTCAACGAAAAGAGCAGCCTGTATCTTCTTTTTGAAGAAGGAAAAACACTGAAGAAACTTGGCCTATTCCTTGGTGTTATTTTTGGCTGAATCGGGCTTTTCCCTATAGTAAATCGCTACATGCCCCACCCGAGTGACCAAATGACTTTGAGTCTGCTCAGCAATTTTAGGCGCTAACTCCTTCTTTTCCTCCTTGAACTCGACGAATCGCACTTTCACAAGTTCATCTCGGTTCAGTGCAGCGTCAACTTCCTTCAAGAATCCGTCAGTTAAACCGTTTTTCCCTATTTTGATTGAAGCGTCCAGACGCTGAGCAATGGCTTTGAGCTTACGCCTTTGAGCGGATGTTAATGCATCACTCATGGCTTTTCAAAAACATCAACTCTTGCTGGGGGGAAGTTCATCCAAACAACGCGCGTGTTGCGGCGATGAAAAGCGGATAAAGCAGGATTTGGGCTCTTGCGTATGTCGTAAGTGAATTGAATGAATCGACCGCCGGATGGAAGAATTGACTGAGCTTCAGCAAGAATGGATTCAACCACCGGGGTAGGAAGTGACCTCAATGGAAGGCCAGAGACAATGCAAGCCACCGATGAGCTTTGGATGCCATGATCATCTTCAAGCAGCTTTTTGAGTCTGGAGGCATCTCCCTGAATGACTTTGACCAAAGGAAATCGATTACGCAGGTGGCTGGACATGGCCTCTGATCGCTCGATAGAAACCAACTGCTTGCCATCGATTCCGCTTTTGAGCAGCTGCGTCGTGATAGCCCCTGTTCCTGCTCCAAGCTCAACAACATGCTGGCCTTCTTTGAGAACGGGAACTTGCATGGCCATGCGCATCCCCAAAATGGGGCCGCTTGGAGCAGCGGCACCAACAGGTGCCGGATTGGCAATGATTTCCTTAAAAAAAAGACCGATCGAAGCCAGTCCGGATGTGGGCGTATCCATCATCTTGCAATTCATTAATATTCAAACTCCCTCTCAAAGAAAGTCTTTCTCGGCTACGAGCCGAGCAAACGAAGACGGACGCTAACATCCCCGGAGAGGGGTGTCAAAAAACTTCGGAATCTCGGATTGCCTCCAAGGCGCTGATTCATGCAGATTAAAAGGAGTCATGTTGAAACGCATTAGCCGTCATCCATTCAGGTTTACAGGGAAATTCATTCACCTGTTCACCACGATGACATGCGCTGGACTGGATGCCGCTCAGTTAAATTTCAGAAAAAAACTCACTTTACGGCAAAAAAACCAGTGGCAATCAAAATGGAGTCGAAACATTCTCATGGCATTGGGGATTCAAGTCCGTTTTGAGGGCTCCCCTCCCAGCAAAGGGATGCTGGTGGCAAATCATCTTAGCTACGTGGATATCATGGCAATCAGCTATGTAGTGCCGGCCACATTCCTGAGCAAAGCCGAAGTACGCAAATGGCCTTTGATTGGTTTTTTGACACAATTCGCAGGCACTCTTTTCGTACGCAGAGAGCGAAAAAGTGATTTGCACGCCTTGACGGAGACCTTCTCGAGAGTGTGGAAGGAAGATTCCATGATTGTCATGTTTCCTGAAGGCACCAGTTCGAATGGCGATTCCATTCTACCGTTTAAATCTTCCCTGCTAAAGCCAGCATGCGATGAAAGCCAGCCGGTCACACCCGCTTTGGTGAAATATGAGTGTGTAGGCGGTTCTCTGGAAGAAGACGTCTATTTCTGGAAGGACATGGCGTTTGCTCCTCACTTGATGCGGCTCCTGAGTGTTCAATCCGTGAGGGCGACGGTTACTTTTGGCCAACCACAGTTACCGCCTCACACAAATCGCAAACAACTGACCCAATCCCTGTGGCTGGATGTGCAGAAGATGCATGCAGCAGCACGCAATCATTAAAATGTAATTCAAAATCGCCGCTCCATTGATCACAAAACAATGTAAAACACGATGGAATTATTGTTTCCTGGCCACCACAAATCCATTGAACATGCCGTATTTCCAGATAGACAGGTTCAGGCAAAAGTCAAGCAGAGGGTGAACCAGACGATCGGTGCATGCCACTGATTCGATCAAGCAACCCCCATGACGGAGAAATGCAGAGATCTCCATAGGATTGGTTGCGACGATCGCATCGTCATCTGGCGTGAATGGGTCTTTGACGATGGGTTCCATACGGTCGAATCGCCAGTGATTGAATGGGCCTTTCAGAACTTTTCTCTTTTGCAGAAGCCGACAACAGTTATTCCATTTGTTACCAATTCCACGCATACGAGGGTGATAGTCCCTGAAGCCGATTACACGAAAAAAATTAGGGCTTGAAACCACTATTTTACCGCCAGGACGCGTGACACGTATGAGTTCTTCCAGGAACCGCTCGGGTTCTTCAACGTGCTCAAGCACGTTGAAGGCCCCCACCACTCCAAATTTGGAATCTGGATACGGAAGAACTTTGCCATCATAAACTTGACAAAAGTCGGAGTATCTTTGTGCCTGCTCAATATTGGGGTGCGAGACATCGACTCCATGTCCATTGACACCCTTTTGTAACAGAGAACCCACGACTTGCCCCACTCCACACCCTACGTCAAGCACGGAATCGTCCAGGCTATCGGGCATCAAATTATCGATATATTTTTGATAAAAAGAAACATCCCAGCTTGCCAGGAATTCGGCATATTCCTGATTGTGATGATAAGATTCCTGATGTCCCATGATTAATTGTATGATCGAGGTTTCTGATGCCGAAAGCAGCAAAAATGCGGATGTATCATATCCGAGGAGCAATGCCCCAACAAATCCACCATCTGCTAGTTTCCAGCATCCATTTCCTTTTCAACTCCACAAGAAGAACAATGCGTCAATAGAGAATGCCTCACATCATGACAAGCAGAGCATTCCTCGAACAAGCCTGTCCCGCAGGAAGGACAAGTATAGGCTTGCTCGTCTTGATGCTCAACTTGATGCACAACAGTTTTGTGAGCTGTGCGGCGGGTCCAGAAAAGGAAACGTCTGGGTCCGGTACGTATGGGATATTCACATATGGGGCAAAGGAACCGTTCATAAGCTTCGCGATACTGTTTTTGTAACCAGCGTTTACCCGGAAAGGATACCAGACGAATGGCATAAACTAATATCTTACCGACTGCAAACAGCATCACGGTTATCAGGATATACTTCACATATTGAGCAGGAAAATACTTATTCATGACCCAATAGGATTTAATCAGCGTTGCGATTCCAAAGGAGAGAAAGACGGGAAAGTAGACGTTTTGTGATTTGCGTAAAACAAAGAATGCAGCCGTGGCCAAAAGCGGAATCAAGACGATAAGCTGAAGCGTCGCAAGCCAAAGTCCGTGGAGCTTCAATTTCGTGAAATAATCTTTTTCAGCCGGAATGCGCTGATCCTCCAGCTGAATCTCTAATTGTTGCTTTTCATCTTCCGCAAGACGTTTTTGCTCTGCCTTTTCATGCAATGTCTCATTGAAGGTCTGAAACTCGGTCTGAGTTGCAAGAAAACCATTCAATGCACTGGTAAGGTTTTCCTGATCGGAATCCGTAAGCGCGACTTCTTTTTGCAGGGAAAGTTTTTGCATCTCAATCAATTGACCAATGGTTTGCTGCAGATTGCGTGAACCATCAGACAAGATCTTTTGCTCATCTTTTTGCCGGGCTATTTGGCGGTTCAAGTCCGCGATCTGCGCGGACAAGTCCTTGGATTTTTGTGACAGCGCAGCGTCTACATAGTTGGCTTGAATGGCTGCGCGATCAGGCCCATCAATACTTTCAATGTCTCGCAGAAAGAAACCTTCGAGCAAATAAACTAAAACACCAAAAACCAGTGCCAGGACCCAGATGATTGCTCGATTCAACCAAGGTCCTTTGGGTTGGGTATTGCCTTTTTGACTCATTTTCTGTTTTTTCATGGAATGATCTTAATATCGATTCGTGAACAGGGTGACTCCTGCCCTGACCTGAGGATGGTTCATTTTCAATTTAGCACCCGACGGGAGACCGAATGATTCAAAATTCAGGAAACAGTGAAGGATTAATTCTCACTGTTGACTTTGGTCCCGCTTTCTCCCCGTTTGACGCCATGAGAAGCGACGTAATCTTCAATGTATAAGACGTTGTCCCCCGCGTGCTGGATCACTTTCAATAAATTATCCATCGTGGCCAGTTCCTCCAATTGTTCATTGATGAACCACGACAGTTGATTCTGGGAAATAAAATCAGACTCATCAACAGCCAACTTCATCATGTCATTGATATCCCGTGTAACCTCGCGCTCCCAGTCCAATGCCAGTGAAATGGCCGACTTGATGTCAGGGAATTCATTCTGAGGTCCGGCAACAGGAGGAATGGCGACCTGACCACCAGCATCAACGAGGTATTTCACAAACCGCATGGCATGATCACGCTCCTCATTGGCCTGTCGGTAAAAGAAATCCGATAGTTGGGTCAATCCTTCTCCATCAAAATAAGTCGCCATGGATATATACTGAAGTGAAGCCGCAAATTCTCGACCAATCTGCCTGTTGATTGCTTCATTCATCGATCCACTAATGATGTTACCTTCATTTTTCATATCGTGTGTTTGGCAGACAAGCATAGAACACTTGCTAGGCAAAACAAGAAAGCAAGTCTGATGGGGTTTGAACTCAGAAAAGGGAGGCAGTTACACCCGCCCGAGTTATACGTCGGTAGCTAGGCCTGCTGGGTAGCCTTCACAGTGGCAGTGGAAGCAGCAATGATCGGCAAAGCAGCAATCTGGCGACGAACAGATCGCTCAGGAATATCGAGTATTTCTGCGATTTCCACTTCACCCACTCCCATGAGAAGACTTAATCTGACCAGAGTCAGAGCTCCACGGGTTCTGCTGGCAGTAGGTTTCAACGGCGTTGATTGTCTCAAGGTTGGCTTCCGGCAAGCAGGCAAAACAGATGAAACTGGAGACTTTCCGTTCCTCAAGCTCCTTGTATATCTCGACCATGGCAAGCGAAGCTTCGGAGTAGTAATCCCGTCGTATAGACCACAACTCGGGATACGCTACCACAGAGGAGAGAAAAAGTTGATGCACGAATGATACCGCGTTCAATCGACGGCTGGAGGAAGGTGAGGTGTTTGCTGTCTGCCAGACCAGCGAGCGAAGTTCCCGGTGCGTCCAGGATGGAAATGTCTGGTTACTTTGAGCCCAAGGTGACTGCATATCAAGTTGGCCCATAGATCAAACTTCAAGGGCAGTGATAGCATATGGCAGATTCAGTTATTTGAAAAGCTCATCTTTGGAGGAGGCTACTTGCCTTTCCAAGCAGACTTTACCACCGCGGCCGCGTAGTCGCGGTTGAGACGAGAAATGAAGTCCAGCGAAATTTCTTTAGGGCAGACAGCTTCACATGCTCCAGTGACGGTGCAATTGCCAAATCCAGCTTCGTCCATGGATTTAACCATCGAAAGGACACGTTGATCTTTCTCTGGTTGACCTTGGGGGAGTGTGCCTAAGATGGGAAACTTTGGCAGAAACAAAAAGCATGGCAGATGCGTTCTTACAAGCTGCCACACAAGCTCCACAGCCTATGCAAGCTGCAGCGTCCATGGCTGTGTCGGCGTTGTGCTTGGAGACAGGAATCGCGTTGGCGTCCGGATTACCGCCTGTGCTGGCAGAAACGTAGCCACCAGATTGTATCACCTTGTCAAATGCTTGGCGGTTTACAATCAGATCGCGTATCACAGGGAATGGTCGAGCTCGCCATGGCTCGATGGTTATCGATTCACCATCCTTAAAATGGCGCATGTGGAGTTGGCAGGCTGTTGTCGCTTTCTGCCCACCGTGAGGTGTTCCATTGATCACGAGCGAACAAGTGCCACAGATTCCCTCTCTGCAGTCAGAGTCGAATGCAATAGGGGCGTCGCCTTTGGATGTGAGACCCTCGTTGACAACATCCAGCATCTCAAGGAAAGACATGTCTGGACTGACATCTTTTGCCTGATAAGTGACAAACTCACCAGCATCGTCGGCGTTTTTCTGACGCCAAATTTTTAGAGTAAGATTCATTACTTATAGCTCCTCTGGGTCATTTTGACCTCTTCATATTTCAACGGCTCTTTGTGCAGAATGGGTGGTTTTTCAGCTCCTTGGTATTCCCAGCCAGCAACGTAAGAGAAATCTTTATCGTTTCTAAGCGCTTCACCGTCTGCTGTTTGGTACTTCCGTCCTGAAATGACCTCCACAAGATTCATCACGGTTGTGCGCGTCGCGACAGAGCAACTCACCAAATTCCATAAAATCTGATACTCGTGAAGCCTGTTCCAAGGCCACGTTCAGTTCGTTGGCACTACCGGGAACACTGACATTTTGCCAGAACTCTTCTCTTAATTGAGGAATGCGCTCTATCGCATTGGCAAGACCTTCTTTGTCACGCGCCATGCCGCATTTTTCCCACACGAGACGGCCTAGCTCCCAGTGCATCGATCGTATGGATCGATTACCCTTGATGGAGAGCAGTTGACTGATTTTTGTGTTAACTTCATCTTCGGCGGATTTGAAAGCAGCATGAGAAGTGGAAGGTTTGAACTGATCATGGGAGGCAAAGTAGTGGCCGATTGTGTAGGGAATTACAAAATACCCATCAGCAAGACCTTGCATTAGAGCACTGGCTCCGAGACGATTCGCTCCGTGATCTGAAAAGTTGGCCTCTCCAAGGACGAATAGGCCCGGAATGGAACTCATTAGGTTATAATCAACCCACAATCCGCCCATGGTGTAGTGGGGAGCAGGGAAAATACGCATGGGCTGTTTATAAGCGTTTTCCCCCGTTATTCGCTCATACATGTTGAATAAATTACCGTAGCGCTCTTGAACCGAATTTTCACCAAGACGATTGATGGAATCCTCGAAGTCAAGGAAGACGCCTAATCCGCCAGGACCAACGCCCCGACCCTCATCGCAAACTTCCTTGGCAGCTCGAGATGCAATGTCGCGTGGGGCAAGATTGCCGAAGCTGGGGTATTTGCGTTCAAGGAAGTAGTCACGCTCCGTCTCGGGAATATCGCAGGATTTGCGTGCATCTCCCTGTTTTTTGGGAACCCAGACTCGCCCATCATTGCGCAGTGATTCGGACATCAAGGTGAGTTTGGACTGGTGCTCACCACTGACCGGAATGCATGTGGGGTGAATCTGCGTGTAGCAGGGGTTCGCAAAGGCGGCACCACGTTTGTAAGCTCGGTAGGTGGCAGTAACATTGCAACCCACCGCGTTGGTGGAAAGATAGAAGACTGGGCAATAGCCGCCGGTTGCCAAAATCACCGCATCTCCTGAGTGAGATGAGATTTCTCCAGAAACCAAGTTGCGCACCACAACTCCCTTAGCATGCCCATCAACCAGAACAAGGTCCTGCATTTCCGTTCTGGAAAACATTTGGACGTTGCCGAGACCAATCTGCCGACTCAAAGCCTGGTAGGCTCCGAGCAGAAGTTGCTGACCTGTCTGCCCGCGAGCATAGAATGTTCTTGAAACCTGCGCTCCACCAAAGGATCTGTTGGATAGGTAACCGCTATACTCTCTTGCGAAAGGAACGCCCTGAGCCACACATTGGTCGATGATCTGGCGACTTACCTCAGCCAGACGATGGACGTTGGCTTCCCGGGCTCTGAAATCGCCGCCTTTGATTGTGTCGTAGAACAGTCGGTGGACGCTGTCACCATCGTTTTGGTAGTTCTTCGCTGCATTGATACCGCCTTGAGCAGCGATGCTGTGTGCGCGTCTGGGGCTGTCCTGGTAGCAAAAACATTTCACCTTGTAGCCAAGCTCGGCCAAGGTGGCAGCAGCGGAAGCACCAGCCAGGCCGGATCCAACAACTAGAACTTCAAACTTTCTTTTGTTGGCTGGATTGACCAGCTTCATGTCGAATTTGTGCCGTTCCCACTTACTGGCGAGTGGCCCCGAGGGTATGTTAGAATTCAGATTCATTATTTCAAAACCTCCTTACCGAAGCCGAGAAGGACGGCAAGTGGAATGGAGGTGTTACCTATGAAAATAATCCATGCCGTGGCAGAAGCGATTCCATTGAATAAACTGCGAAACTGCCCTGTGCTCAGTCCCAGTGACTGGAACAAGCTTTTGACTCCGTGACTCAGGTGAATGCAAAGCAAACAGTTGGCAATAAGATAGAAAATGGCGGAAAACGGGTTGGAAAAGCCGAGCACGACCATTTTGAAGATGTCGTGACGACCCTTGTCGTCATGACCGGTGTAGTCCGGCGCGATCGTAAAATCGAAAAGGTGATAGACGATGAAGGCAAAGACAATCAAACCACTCCAGATCATCGTCCGGGAAGCGAAGGATGTTCCCATGCGCTTGGCTTGGACATAACGATCAGGACGGGCTGCCCGGTTTTCACGAACAAGTTTGACTGCCGCCCAGATGTGAAGACCCACGCAGGCCAGAAGGCCGATGCGGGCTACCCACAGCAATTTAGGCATGGATTTCAAGAAAGCTCCGTAAGCATTCAGCTTATCTTGTCCTAGAAAAATCTGTAAATTCCCGACCATGTGTCCAATCACGAATCCAAACAGAGCAAGGCCTGTCAGTCCCATGATATACTTTTTCCCCAACGAGGAATGAAAAATGGCTTTGAAGATGTTCATTGTTATAACCCGCTCTGCTGGTGATGAATTGTTACCCCTGTGAGACTACCGACTCTCGGCAACTACCGTTATAAATATCTATAAGGTTAACTGCTTAAAGTCAATGAAAGCAGAAAAATATTAGAAAACCTAATAGTGAACATTAACTCAGCTCCCTGAATAATCAAATCCAGGCTTCAGTGATTCTGGGACTTAATTCGGTGAGTCGGTCGATCACTTCAATTCCACATTGAGCATTCCTATCCAGCAACAAGGAATGCAATCCTGCATTCCGAGCCCCTTTTAAATCTTCATCTACTTGATCTCCTACATGAAGCATCCTTTCCGGAGGCAAGCCAAACTTCCCGATAGTATGCTCAAAAATAACAGGTGAAGGCTTGGTGAATCCAATATCGCAGGATACGCAGACAAAATCGAAGAAGCCATCCAGCTTCAATCGCCTCAGCAGCGGCTTGAGGCGGTTATCCCAATTAGAAACGATCCCCAGACGAAACCCACGACTTGCCAGATCATCCAAAGCAGGCATGACATCGTCAAATATCCGCCAAACATCCGGGTCTTCAAAACGCCGATATAATTTCGGAAAAAGCTCGATGCATGCTTCACGAGAGACCATGCCCTCGAAACTTTCGATCACGATATTCTGCCAATGTTCGGGGCTGTAGTGAAAATCTACTTTGGTTTTCCAGGCTCCCTCGAATTGATGGTTCAATCGCTCAACATCCAGGATTTTCCATCCCGAAGCTTCAGCAACTTCCGCATACACGTGGCCGATGGAAGGCCAGGGTTCCATCAAGGTCCCCCCCACGTCAAAGAGCACTGCTTCCAAAGCAAAAGGGGCAAGGTTTTCTGAATGATTATTGGTCAAATCCATGAATGCTCAATCCGACAAGATATGTAAGATCGTTGAGACAGAGGGAGTGCTATCTAATCAACCCCGCGAGTGCAAGCGAAATTGACTGGAACCACGGTACAATCCAAGAATACTTTTTATAGATTATCCAGAAATTGATCAAAACCTGCCATTTTGTGGTGAGTTTCACACTCATCCGCCGCATGACCATGGGCCCAAACTCCATAAGACAAGGTGGAGAGCGGATCACTCGCCATGGTTTGCTGCGCCAGTAAGCCTCCCAGATATCCCGCGAGTATATCACCCGATCCGCCTTGAGCCAGAGAGGGGTTTCCACTTGGGTTAACATACAAACGGCTTGTCGAATTTCCAACAAGCGTTTGATGCCCTTTCAAAACAACATAACAATTACCAAACTTTTCTGACAATTGCCTCAGCGATCGAGGGCGATCTGCTTGAACTTCAGACGCCTTGACCCCAAGCAAACGTGCGGCTTCGCCTGGATGTGGCGTGATCACTCGCAGCGCCTCGGTAACAGGTCTACCAGAGGGGATCCAATCCAAAGCTGTCGCGTCGACGATGACCGGAGCAGGAAGGGATTCCCAAGTTTCAACCACCTGCGCCCGCAGCTCTTGAGGTAAGGTATTGGACGCAAGCCCGGGTCCAATCACAACGGATGTCGTCTTGGCTGGGATCAAAAACAGTTTTTTAACCGGATGAACCATGACATTTTGCAGCTGAGCAGCAACCGGACCATAAACAGCCTCATGAGTCGCCAGTTCAACCAAACCGGGCCGCGCCTGCGTAGCTCCGCGCGCAGCCAGAACCGCGGCACCATGATAACCGGAACTTCCCGCAAAGAGCGTCACATAGCCATGTGTTCCCTTGTTTGACTCCAGAGATCTGCCTGATTGAAAGCCGGCGAAATCTGAGGCTTCTCCGTAAAATAATGGACTGGAAACATCTTCGAGCCTGAGGAGCCCTACATCACTCAGCACGTCAAGACGCCCGACAAATTGGCTCGCATCTGGCTTGAGCAAGCCGGTTTTAACAGCACCAACGGTCCACGTCTGGTCAGCCTTAATCGCAATACCCAGGGGTTTTCCATCATCGACATGCAGCCCGGAAGGGATATCGATGGCGACCGTAGGTGAATTGCACACATTCACTAGTCCCACGATACTTTCCCAGGCACCCGTCAAGGGGCGATTCAATCCAATACCAAATAATCCTTCGACGATAAGTGAGGGTGCCCGGGCAAGTGCGTTTTCAAGATATGGCAATTGAGAGATGGGATCCCGGAAATTAATCAAGGTGATTTCGCGCTCCAGAATCCATCTGCAAGCAGCACGCACATCGTCACCGTTATGCCCCGGACCAGCCAGCAAGAGCACGGAATCTCCGGGAATGGTGGCGTCCATGATCCGTTGACCAATTTTCTGACCAACGCGGGCAATCACTTCCTCTTCCAGAATGCCTTCAGCCCAGGAATCGGCTTCCCAGGAGCGCATGGATTCAAGTGTCAGGACAGGTATTGCCATGAATGAATTGGGGGTGTTGAGTCAAGACAAGTCCCAACCCTCTCGATAAGTTCGCTTCAGGTAACGCTGATCGTCCTCCAGGTTGGGCATTCTCATCTCAGCATGATTCCAGTCGATGCGCTGTCCCAACCGATAAGCCACGTTTCCAAGATGGTTGGCTTCTGTCAATGGTCCCGCATAACCAAAATGGCAGGTGGTGGGAGCACCCGTTTTACAGGCGTGAATCCATTCCTTGTGATGACCAATCGATTTGGGAATCCAAGGTGCAGGTCTTTGAAAATTCGCAAAACGCACCTCCGGAAGCAGGATGTGCTTGCCGTAGTCCGACAGCAGCATCCCTTCATCTCCAACAAATAAAACTCCACTGTTCCACTGAGGTATTTCGCCGCGCTTCCAGACATCTGGTTTGTGTGTTCCCTGATGCCAGGTTAATTTCACTGCAGCACGATCTCCTCTGGCTGGGTAGTTATACTCGGCAGCCATCGAGGCTGGAGCAATCTCCGCATGGGGAGGCGGCCCCCATGCTCGCACCGATGTTGGGGCATCAAGGTTCAATGCCCAAAATGGCAAGTCATTCCAATGACTTCCCAGATCTGACATGGTGCCGTTGCCAAAATCCCACCATCGATACCACTTGGGTCCCGGAAAATAAATATCATGATAAGGACGCCATGGCGCCGGACCCAACCATAAATCCCAGTCCACATGATCAGGAACGGGCTTTCTACCCGCAGGACGCTCGTGACTCCACACCAGATCTCGATGAGCCTCCGCTTCGCTCTTACCCTGCCACCCCCCATGCTCGAGACACCCAGACATGAACCTCAGATACCTGACCAATTGCACCACTTTGAATCAGTTCGACAACGCGCCGGTAATTATCGCCTGCATGAATTTGTGTCCCCATCTGCGTGGCTACACCCGCTTTGGCAGCAGCTTCCGTGATGATTCGAGCTTCATGGACATCACGCGTCAGCGGTTTTTCACAATACACATGCTTGCGACGCTTCAACGCAGGCAGCGTTGCAAACGCATGCGTGTGTTCTGTGGTGCTGACGACTACTGCATCATAATCCTGGTCATCCGCATAGAACTCTCGAAAGTCTTTGTAGGTATTAGCACTGGGATGTTTCTTTTTGGCGACATCCAAATGGTGCTGATTCACGTCACAAAGGGCCACGATATTTTCACCCCCCCATTTGCCCCATGTTATGACCACCACGTCCCCCTACTCCAATCACAGCAATATTGAGTTTACTGTTTGGAGAAGAAGAGGAGACCACAGCTGGAAACCCTATGGCTCCCAGAGCCATGGTGCTTAGGTTAAACTTTAGAAACTGACGTCGGTTCATTCCCTTTTTTTGGATAGGCTTGCAGGGGTTCATGGAAGGATCTTCGCATGAAATGATGCTGGAGACAATCAAGGAATCAGTGACTTGTTCGGATATAAATGGATGCACTCTGCATGGATATCGAGGGCAATACTGAGCGACCGATGCATGTTCAGGCCAACTTCTAATTATGATTGAGGCCTACTCAAGCCCAATGGTGATTATCCGTTTTTATCCCGAATATCACGACAGATACCACGCTGGGATGACTGGATAAATGTCAGCACCTGTTGACATGGGGCTGATGAAAACAATTCCATCCCCTGGATCACAGCTTCGCTCAAACGCAATTTTTCCGAGTAAAGGTGGTGGTAAAGCTTTTTTAATTCTGTTCGCTGAGCCGGGTTGAAACCTGCACGTCGCAATCCCACGGTATTCAGGCCACAAACGGTGTTGTTCGCCATCGACATCATGAAAGGAGGAAGATCTTTACTGATACCGGCGCCACCTTGCATCATGGCAAGCGTCCCAATCCGCGCAAACTGATGCACCATGCAGTTACCCGAGATAAAGACACGATCCTCAATGGTGACGTGACCGGCAATCAACGCTCCATTGACAATCACATTATGGTTTCCGACATGGCAATTATGGCCAAGGTGAGAATTTGCCATGAAAAAATTCCCCTCCCCAATAGTTGTGTCTTCATCGACAGAATTCGATCGATGCACGGTGACGTGTTCCCTGAAAATATTGTGATCCCCAATGCGAAGACGTGTAGGTTCGTTCGAATATTTCATATCCTGAGGGGCATCTCCAATAACTGCCCCTGCGTGAAACCGGCATCCCTCCCCTACAGTCAATTGCCCAGTTAAATGCACATGCGGACCTACAATACAGTCGGAAGCAAGCTGCACCCCTTCATCAATCACAGCAAAAGGTCCGACATCCACTCGGATGTCGAGTTCGGCCTTTGGGTGAATAATCGCGGTCGCATGAATCGGCATGGGCTCAATTTAAAAACCCGTGTGATTTGGGACAAGTTTATAGGTGAATTAAATCAATCAAGCGACACGTTGAAGCACGCAAGACGGAAGAAAGCCTATTACACCTGATCATTTATTGATAAAAATAACCCAACTCGCGCAAGGAAATGAAATCCCTGGAACGTCCTTCGCTTGCCTGCCCCATGATGATGTGATCCAGAACCTCTATCTTTAGTATTTTGCCCGCACGCATTAAATCACGTGTCACCCTGATATCCGCCTCGGAAGGATTGGGATCTCCAGAAGGGTGATTATGTGTCAGCACCAATGCGGAAGCCTGGTGCTCCACGGCAGCACGAAAAACCTCCCGCGGATGAATAAGAACAGAGTCCAGCGTCCCTTGAGTGATGTTAACGATGCGTATCAATTTCCGTCTCGTATTCAGCAAGACAACTTGAAAATACTCCACATCACGCATGCGGGCATCCTCCCTCAGAACATCTGCAATGCGATCCGGGGTATCCAGCAGAGGGGACTCCATCTGAATCTCGCGAGCCATTCTTTGTGCCAGGGTAAAAGCCGCCTTCAAGCTCACGGATTTGTCAGGGCCGACTCCAGGCACCTTTCGCAACTCTTCAAGACTCGCCTTGGCCAAACGTTGCAAGGAACCAAATTGCCTCATTAATTGTTCGGACAAATGAATAGCAGAGCTCCCTCGTAAGCCGGTCCTCAGCAAAATGGCAAGCAAATCAGTATTATCCAACGATTCAGCCCCGATTTGCATGAGGCGCTCACGCGGTCTTTCCCTCAGAGGCAGATCTTTGATACGCACGTTTCGACTCATCATAAAAGGACTTCATTCCAAACCATAAAATGAAATAGAACAAACATGGTTTCATAATATCAGATAGAATTTCCAAGCTGTGGATAGTCGTGTTTTGTGGATCGTATTTTTACCGTAACTTTTCCGTGACTTTCCGCCTCGCATGATGATCGTTGTGGAAGCAGGGGTGAAACCCATTCACCCGTGGAAGGGGCAAAACTCAACAGAGAGCTCCTTACTGTAATTTCTCAGCGGATTCTCTGGAATCTATGTGTGTTAGAACCTTGTCTGGAAATGGTGAGATTCAACTTGCTCAAGCATTGGGGCAAATGAAAACAAATGAAGGAAGTTCAAGGTAATGGCCACTCTCTTGAATCGGATCGAGCAGACGCCAAATAAGATTCAATTTTTTTGATCATGCGCCGGTTGCTTGATGATACATCCTGTGTTTCACCGGGATCAATCGAAAGGTCATAAAGCTCGAGCGGTGCATCCACACCATGTCTGACAGCCTTCCAGTCGCCCATTCGAGCTGCTTGATGAAAACCCTTTTCATGAAACTCCCAGTAGAGAGGGGCATGCTTTTTTATTTTCCCGTTCAAGAGAGGTTCCACCATGGATTCACCATCCAGCCCCAGAGGCACTTTCAGCCCGGCAAGCTCGGTTAAGGTGGGAAACACGTCCCATGCAGCCCATACCTGGTCGCTTGTTTGGCCTGGTTGAATTTTCCCTTTCCATCGCACAATCATGGGCGAACGAATGCCACCTTCGTAAAGGTCACGTTTGATCCCTCTGAAAGGGCCTGAAGATCGAAAAAAACCGGGATCAATGCCTTCTTGATCATGGGGTCCGTTATCACTGCAAAAGAAGACAATCGTGTCTTCGGACAGACCTTGATCATCCAGAGCATTCAGAATTTTACCCACATCACGATCCAATCGATAGATCATGGCTGCGAGCATTTTCTGAGGTTCCGGCCACTTTTCTTCTTTGTAGGGTTTAGCAGTCGGAGCAATGACTTGCTTATGGGGCAAGGTGTAGGCCAGATAGAGAAAAAAAGGGGCTTTGCGAGGTGTTTTGATATAGTTGATTGCCGCATCAGTGAACTTGTAATGTATGAACAATCCTTGTTTACCTTCGCTGTTTTCAGGAAACTGCCATAATTGTTGATTTCTCCAGACAACCTCTGGAAAATGATTGTGAGCTTTTTTTTGATTCAAAAACCCGAACCATTCATCAAATCCTTGCAGATTGGGCAACCCGGTTGATCCAGCTTCCCCCAAGCCCCATTTCCCCAGGACACAGGTGTCGTATTTTTTCTTTTTCAGTATTTCGGCCACGGTCAAATCGCCGTAATCCAAAGGCACGTTCCCATTGCCCCGGATGCGCGTATGCCCCGAGTGAAATCCAGTCATCAATACCGATCGTGAAGGGGCACAAACCGTGCTCCCTGCGTAATACTGGGTAAAACGGATTCCTTCACGAGCCATTTGATCGAGTCGTGGCGTTCGAAAATACTTTTGTCCGTATGCACCTACATCTCCGTAACCAAGGTCATCAGCCATGATAAAAATGATGTTGGGTGGCTTGGCGCTGACCTGGGCTGCTCGCAAATCCTTGGCAAAGCTCAAGCCAAAAACCACTAGCAGCAGTCCTAGAGAGCAAGAAAGGGCAGGAGCAAGAAAAACAACTCCAGCGATAGCGTGATATCGTGGGGCAGACATGAAATTCAAAAGACGCATATGATTCAGTTAATTTATCCCCCATACCTTTCAAGTGTAAAGTCCGTATGCTTCGATGAAATTTCCAGGCCCTGATTGAATCTTTTACCATTTAACACATTACCGGCAGGATTACCGGTTGACAGTAGCATTTGGGTCGATCAAATTGGTGTTATTCTCAGCAAACCGAACCAGAATGAAACCATACAAGGACAGTCGACCGAATCAGATTGTGATCATGACCATCTTGCTTAGCTGCTTGATGTCCTCACAGTGCTCTGCTCAGCTTTTGTCCGGCCCGAGATCAGGTGGACGAGGATCTGAAAGATTGATCACCGAGCCCGGTCCAGCATCACGTGCAGGTGTGCCAGATTGGAATATTGATAATGACTTTACAGACGACATCTTCACTTTTGTACGCATCATGTACAGTGGCAGGGGATGGGGAGGACGAGGCGGGAGCTGGAGAACAGATTTTCCCAATGCGGATCTGAATTTTTCGTATCGTCTGGAGCAACTGACCTCCATGGTTGTTGATCCTCAAGGAGGCACCATCGATTTACTGGATGACAAGCTTTACGACTATCCGTTTATTTTCATCATTGATCCAAGAACTCTGTCTTTCAAAGACAATGAAGCGAAGGCCCTCAGACGCTACCTACTGAATGGAGGATTTCTCATGGTGGACGATTTCTGGGGAACTACCATGAAGCGTGATTTCTTGAGTGAAATGGAAAAAGTATTCCCGAACAAGAAACCGATTTCTCTGGAATTGTCTCACCCCATCTTCAACGCAGTTTTTCCCATGAAAATAAAACCTCAAGTTCCAAGCGAAGATTCCGCTGAGCGCAACAAAGGAAGAGGTGTTTATGAAACATACGAAGATGAAATCATCAATCGCTACGGCGAAGGCCCCGCGCCTGCCGATTATCTTGCCATTTTGGATGACAATGAACGTATCATGGTGCTCATATGCCACAATACGGACTTGAGTGATGGGTGGGAAGAGGAAGGAAAAAGTCAGTGGTTCTTCTCAAGATTTTCGGAGTCACTATCTTATCCAATGGGAATCAACATCGTTTACTACGCTTTGACACATTGAATTTCATGACGTTCTGGATTGCCTCGTTCGGGGAGATTCAGGCAGCCCCCTTCAAGAAAACATACTTTTTCAGCTATCAAGACTGAGAAAGGAAAAATCCGTTTTATCACCACTGATTTCGACGATTGCGACCGATCGTCGAGTATGCATCTTGCGCCGCCCTGAGTAGCCCGGATTCAGGTAGAGGGTGTGATCCAAGGTCTGTGAAAAAGCCTGATGCGTGTGCCCGAATACCACCAGATCAGGCCGAGTCGCAGTGATCCTGTCGCGAATGGCCGGGGCTGGCGTTGGCAGACTGACAATGTGATGAACGAGGATATTTCGACCCGAGAGGGTAACTGATTCCGTTTCACGCACATCAATATCAAAATCGGTATTTCCCATCACCGCAGTCACCGGCGCAATCTCTTCAAGTTCCATGACGATGTGGGGTGGACCAATATCTCCTGCATGCAAGATATGATCGACTCCTCGAAAAAGCTTCTTTATTTGAGGATCAAGAAAGCCATGTGTGTCTGAGATGACTCCGATTTTAAAATGCTTACTCATGCTTGACTAGAGACGCTTGCGGATCTTTGGGTCTTGGTGATACCAGTGAAAAAACGTGGACTCTTTTCGTTGAGCGAAGAACATTCAACCGTTGGTCGCAACTCAAACAGTCGCTTTTTCAGGCTCGATGTCCTCGGGTTCATTTTCGGTGTCGGACTCTTCCTCGGCAGCTGTCTCACGCGCTTCTATCCACTTGGCAGCACCTACAAACAGTCCAGAGAAAAGTCCACCGCTGATGAGCGTATTACGCAGAAACATCCAGGTGGGTGGAAGGCCGCTCGTTCCAGTGGTCAAGGCCAATAGCCAACCTGAGAGATCACGCGTGTATTCCTTGTTCTCGAAAGGATTCAGGAGCCAGGCCATGGTGTTCGTGATGAGGTAAAACAAACAGGCTCCAACCAATCCTCCACCGATCAGTTTGGCCCAATGGTCTTTTTTACTCATCCACTGGCCTAAACCAATCAAACTGGCATATCCCAGATAATTACTCAGCTGATACCACTGCGGCCAGTAACCATAATACGCATTCAAGGCCAGATCTGTGACCGCCAGCGTCCCCAGAGGGATCAGCCAGGCCAATTTAGGAGGGAAGTAGAGCCCCGCACAGAATGCCAACGCATAAGCTGCACTAAAATTCATAGGCATGAGCCCTGGCCATCGTGTTCCTGCGAACACGATCAGCATGAGGGCAACCAGCCATTTATTTACCTTTTTTTGAACCACGTGGGTTTATATTACGTCATTCATTCTTGATGACAAGTAGGGATAGAGCTGGATCTTTTTTTTTGAAACCCTCACACCGAAATTCCTGCCAGATGTTGATGAGACAGTCAAAATTCCTGACACCCAGACTTGCTTTGAGGCAAATTTTTAGTTTAGGGATTTCCCAGACATGACAACATCACTGGATCCACTTTTCCCCATTATCTACGAAGATGATTCCCTGCTGGTGCTGCACAAACCGGCCGACTTGGTCTGTCATCCAACCAAAGGGGATGTTTACTCCAGCTTGATCAGCCGTGTTCGGCTTTATCTGGGCGAAGCAAATGAAGGCCAAATGATCAATCGAATTGATCGAGAGACCAGTGGCGTTGTCCTCATCGCAAAGAACAAGGAAACGGCCCGTAGCTTGCGCCTGCAATGGGAAGCCAGAGAGGTAGTCAAAATATATCATGCCATTTCCTACGGCTGGCCCAAGAAGGATTCGTTCAGTGTGGACAAGCCTCTTGGCAAAGATATTGAAAGCGAAGTTGCCATCAAGGATTGCGTGAGGAGGGATGGTTCTCCGTCTTTCACAGGATTCCGCGTCCTGAAGCGGTTCGAAAAGAATCGATCCAAGTTCGCATTGCTTGAAGTTTGTCCGCGAACAGGACGCAAACATCAAATCCGTATCCACCTTCAGCATCTGGGGCATTCCATCGTCGGGGACAAGCTCTATGGACTGAATGAACAATTTTATCTGGATCTGGTTTATGGCCGTTTAACCGATGATCAACGAAAGCAACTTCTACTCCCATTCCACGCCCTGCACGCGCATAGTGTCACCTTGACATATCAGGACCAGGAACGAACGTTTGCATCTGAAGCTGAGGATTGGTTCCGCAGCTTCCATGAAGGGTGAGTTGTTTCACTCAAGCCTGGCATCAAGTTGGATGTTTCGAGGCTTTGCAGCAATCATGGTTGTGTTAGTTGAATCGTGAAATCTTGCCTTCTGTAAAGACAAGTTCCATTGATTTCTTCGCAGATATTGTAAAGTGCATAGCCTTTGAGTTCGTGTGAGTTTTCCCCCGTGTGTTGGACTATTTCAAACTCAAGAGATCGTGGGGATTGATCGGTGACCAAGGGGGGATTGGGGAATTGAAGAAATACCCTTTCCGGCCCCCAGCCTTTGCTCGACTTAAGCCAGACAGTCAGAGGCTCGGCTTCGTTGTTCCAATGAAATGCGTGGGCAACATTCGGTTGCAATCGCAAGTGAATACGTAACGCTTTTTTGCTCGCATCCGTTGCGGATACAATTGTCGATTCAATCTGAATCGCAGGCAGAATATCGCGAAACACCCTCCCTCCGGGATCTGGCTCTGAAAGTTTCTTGATGGAATCAGTGTTTTTTTCAGCTGGATAGGCAAACTCGGCACCTCCTGGCTCAACTCGCAGGGGGAAAGGTTTTTCTCCTCGGGCAGTAATTTCCTTACGAGCCTGATTCACCCAATCATAAAATGAATAGGGTTTATCCAATCGTGGGCCGTATTGCTGAATCCTGCGGCGCCAGATATATTGATTCGGATCCAGCTCCAACGCAGTCTGCCACGATTTAATTGCTTTGGTGAAATCTTTCGAATTGGATTGATTCAGATCAAAAAAACTCCGGTGGGCAACCCCCATTCTGAAATGCAGCCATCCATCATCAGGCGCATTGGAGGAGGCCATCTGATATGCATGAATGCATTCATCCAGCCGAAGGTCTCCTCCCCAAAGAAATAAGGAATCAGCATATGCTCCCCATGCCTCAGCAGTCTGCCGCATGCTGGCTCTGAGCTTGAGTTTTTCCAAACCCGGACTACCGGGAAGTGCATTTATTGCGTCGTCACGCTCATCATGAGGAGATGAGACCGAATCCACAAATGCTTCGAATTCTTCCTGTGAGGGATTGATGGACCGAACGATTCCCTTTTCATCGATCAATACGGTGTAAGGAACGGCCGCCACCTTGAGGAGATTGAGTGAATCTACAAGGATAAGCCAATCCATCTGATGCCACTGCATGAACAGTCGACAACGGTCTGGATGTTGTTCTTGAATGATTCCGAGGACTTTAATTTTACCATCAAGTCGGAAGGGCTCTGTGCGAGCGTGCCACACGGGCACGTGCTGACGACATCCTGCTCACCAAGAGGCAAAAACATGCAATACAACTTTTTCACCGTAATAATCATGAACTGAAACCGGTTTTCCATTTTCAAGCGACGGAAAAGAATAATGAGGAAAGGAAGAATTTTTTTCAAATGCATGACTCATGACTGTGAATAGTAAAAAAAGAACGCATGGAATCGAATGAATAAGAATCGTGTGATGAGTTTTTTTCATGGCAGGTGACTTTGGACATTAGGCCGTCAGGAAAAAGAAAGCAAATATCACCTGACTTTCGTTTTGAAATAAAACCTGAAGGTCAGGCAAAAGGCAGCAACTCCCAGCCCTAAAGCCAGACCAATCCAAATCCCCAAAGCTCCCTTCTGATAATAAAAAGCGAGCATACACGCCATCGGCATGGCCAGGAGCCAGTATGCGACAATCGCCACAATCGCAGGTATCCTTACATCCTGCATCCCGCGCAATATGGAAATCGCGGTCACCTGAAGACCATCAAAAACCTGGAATATGGCGGCTACCATCAGCAACTGGACAGCTAGATCCTGTACCTCTTTAGATTCCACAAACCAAGCGGCCATCGTCCTGCCTCCAAAAAAGAATAAACAGCCGAAAGCAGTCATCAACACGACGGCAGTCATCAAACTAACCAGCCCAATGCGCCGCACACGGCGATTCAGTCCGGCCCCGAGGACTTGCCCGACTCGCACTGAAGCAGCCATTCCGAGACTGAGGGAAAACATGAACGTTGTGCTGGCACAGGTGAAGGCAATTTGATGAGCCGCCAAAGCATTCGCCCCGATCCATCCGAGCATGAGTGCCGCAAATGCAAAAGATCCCATTTCCAGCAGGTGCTGAAGCGACACAGGCAAACCCAACTTGAACAGCTTCCTTAAAACCGGTAGATCTCCCGCACCCGACCAGGAACCTTGACGAAAACGCGCCAGTGATTTGGATCGCACCAGCCAAGCAATCATCGCAGCAGCAGTCACGATACGAGCCAGGAGGGTTGCCAATCCGGCTCCGTTGAGCCCCATCGCAGGGCAACCCAGATTTCCGTATATCAACATCCAGTTGAGCAGAATGTTAAGTAAGACGCCCCCGATCATGAGTAGCGTGGGGATCCATGGATGGTTCAATGCTTCACAGAATTGTTTTCCAGCCAAACCAAGCAACATCGGCAGCAAACTAGGCGCAAGGAACCAAAGATAACCTCCGGCGGCATCAACAACCTCGGGAGGTTGTCCCAGAAAAGGCAGTATCCACCGGAAGGCCATGAAGATGACCACAAGTAAAGCAGATGTGACCAGCGTCAGAACGGCTGAGGCTCGATAAACGCGGCCTACTTGTAAAGGGTCATTGGCCCCGAAGGCATTGGCACTGAGCACAGAGACAGAGGTCAACATACCAAATCCAAACACCATGGGAAGGTGAAACAAGTTGATCACCAAAGAAGAGGCTGCCAACGGAATGACCCCCACCTGCCCCACCATCACGGTATCAGCAATACCCATGAGGGTCTGTCCGACGAGACCGGCCATGATCGGCAAACTCAATCGAAACAAAGAACGCACTTCACGTGCATATTTCCATAAAACCCTTAAGGTACGATAATTCATTCATTCCCAGAACTTGCTGCGATACGGATACAAGAGATGATTGAATCAGAGATCAGGCAAAAGTCTTTTTTAAGTAATCAAGACTTTGCTGGGCAATGGCTTCAGGGCCTTCTTCGAATTTAAATACTTCGACGGAAACATAGCCCTGATATCCAACTTCTTTAAGTGCAGAGGCAATGGGCACAAAATCGACATCTCCAAATCCAGGTCCCTTGAGATTTGCATCATTGGCATGAAAATAAGCGAAGGCTGGCCAGGATTCCCGAATGATATCAGCAATGGGTTTACCCATGGAACACATGGCTTTGACATCCAGAATGATCTTGAAAGCAGGCGAAGGGATGCGACGGATAAATTGAATCGCCTCTTCTGCCGTATTCATGAAATTAGTTTCAGATGGCGCCAGAGGCTCAAAACAGATCGTCACTCCCTTGTCTTCGCCGTCTTGGACCGCCGGACGAAAAACCTCAGTCGCCCACTCAGTGGCCTGTTCCAGAGTAACACCTGGTTCCAGATTCCGCTGATGAGGTGATCCTACAACAATCGATTTCCCTCCCAAATCCTGGCAGAATTGGACCAAGTCGCGAAAGTATTGCTGCGTTTTGGCACGGATGCTCGCATCCGGATGCGTCATGTGCATGCCCTCAGCCTCTACAAGCACCCAATGGATACCTGAAATTTCCAGCTGATGTCTCGCAGCTAAGTCCTTGATTTCAGAGCGACGCTGCTTGGAAACATCGGTGACGTACTTGGCACAGGTGAAAGGGGCAATTTCAATCCCGTCGTATCCTGTTTGTTTGACAAACTCAAAGGTTTTTTCAAACGACCACTCCTTGAAGATCTCATTGCAGACACCAAATTTCATGAGGGGCATTGAGCCAAATTTAAGACTCTTTTGCCATCGCTATTTTCAATAAAGATCAGCAATGGAACCTGCTCATAAATAAAAATCGCTCACTTCATGATTTGTTTTTTCCTCCTCGCCCCTTTCCGATTCCGATTCATTTTGAAAATCAATGGGGCGCATTTCCCTGTCATTAGCCTGCCAATCCTCTGCCGAATCTACCGCACGTCGCATTTGATCGAACCACCAGGAGGCTCTCTGTAATCGTCTTTGCGAACGATGACGGAAACGAAAGGATGCGTTTCTTTGCTGACTTAATCCGAGTTCAAGTTGTTCTGTGTTCCATTTCATACATCGCTACTATGCATTCAGGCCTTGGACATTTACTGTCCCACGCGAAAGAAAGTAGAGTTTTAAGGGAATGCGGCTCGTTTTGATGCAATCATGGCATCATTCATGCGGTTTTTACTTGCATTCTCAATCACGCAAATGTAAACACAATGTAAATACAAAATCAGTGTCAACTTCATTCGAATGAGTGATCTTTATTTGATACTGATAATAATCAAGCAAGGGCGGATCATATGAAGCCAATCAAATACCTTCCACTGGCATGTCTCTTTCTAGGGCTAAATCTCGAAGCCCAGATCACCATCACCTCCGATGACATGTATAACCAACCCGGGGAATATTATAGATCCTATGTAAATCAACCTCCGGCTCTGCTGCAGCGTTTTCCAGTCACGGTTGCTGGCAAACTAGGGGAGTCTGGTGGACCGAATTTTTGGGACTTCACAGATGGTCCGACAGATGAGGTCTTTCGATACGATTATGTCGCAAAAGCCACCTCGATTGTTTTCAATGACTTTCCGGAGGCAAGCCTAGCCGAAAGATCATACAGGGAGAGCAAACCCAACGATGTCAGCTGGATAATGCTTGATGATGTAGAAAACCTGGGACGAAAAGTGTTTGGGTTCTGGATCATCAACGCGCAATTTGATGATCCATCCAATCGCTTCACTCTGCCGATCGTCGATTTCCCGGCAGAAATCAATTACGGAGACACCTGGACCACTACTGCTGAATACCAAAACTCATTGCTAGGTATTCCTGCCATCTATAATGAGGTGCAATCCTTTGAGGCTGATGCTTATGGATTTATCGAACTACCCGAACTGGGTGTGTTCGAATGCTTGAGAATCAATTCATTGAAGGATTTTTCTGTTGCGATTGATTTCAATGGAACAGCTACTTTTACGAATGTTGAACGCCAATTCACGAGGATTTATTATTGGTTAGTTCCAGGAAAAGGTATTGCCGCTCAAATCGTTTCAGAACCAAGTGGCAACCCTGTTGCTGAACAATTTAATCTTGCGAGCATGTTTCAGCGCACTTTTGAGACCAATAAGGAAGAAAAAAATGCAGGTTGTCTGGAAGCCGCTGCAGTCACTGGGCTGGATATTGTTCACCAGCCAAATCTTGTACGCCTCAAATGGAATGAGGCTGATTGCGCACAGAATTACCGAGTTCAATTCACTACCTCTGGACTTGGAGCCGAGGATTGGACTGATTTAAGCCCCACGCCCTACACTGACACTTTCTTCATCGACACGAACGTAAATAAAGCTAGGGTCAAAATATATCGCGTGCTCTCTGAAAGAAATTAACGTTTCAAAGGGTGTCTCAGGGAGAAGCCGCAATGCGGCTGGAGCCATAGGAAGCACTATGAATACAAAATCAACCATTCATCCTGAATATGGGCATCGAAATTCGGGACGCGATGAGGGATTTACTCTCATTGAATTACTGGTGGTCATTGCGGTCATCGCCATTCTGGCCTCCATCCTGCTCCCTGCCCTCTCTGGGGCCAAATCCAAAGCCCGAGAAGTCGCGTGCATGAGTAACATGAGACAAATAGGTTTGGGGATGACCTTATTCGTGAACGATACGGGGCATTACCCTGTTTACAACCTCGATCCAAGTGCCTCGTTGGAAATGACATACTGGGCAGATGCTTTGGAGTCCTACACGGGAGGCGACTGGACAAACAAACTTTATCGTTGTCCCGACTACAAAGGGTTCACTCTTGAGGGCAATAACGATGGTGCTTTGCTGGGCAGTTATGGATATAACGCCAACGGAACTAAATTCACTCCCAGCCGATATGGCCTGGGAGGAACGCTTGCAAAAATTTTTCTGGAAGATGAATTGGATGACCTTGCGGGGGGTATGCTGAGGATTAAGGAATCCATGGTGCGCTCTCCAAGTGATATGATCGCACTTGGAGATGCACATTTGGTGTGGACGCCAGCCGGCATGATGGCAGCGTTGTATGGTGACGCATACGCTAAGGAAAATTTCAGTGGAATGGGACTACTGGATATCAACAGTCGATATGGTGTCCAGAGACCCTCATGGCCCGGAAGTGAAGGTATCAAGGACGCAACCAACCTGAGACATCGGGATCGCTACAACATCTCTTTTACAGATGGACATGTGGAAACGATTCAGAGTCAAACGCTGTTCAGGCAAGATCACGATACCCTGAAGCGCTGGAATAATGACAACGAATCTCACGCAGAGTTCCTTGTGCATAAGGATCAATGAGAGGGTCATTCCCGGTGATACAGAATGTTCGAGATGACCAGGCGCTTGTTTATAAAGCCTGAGGTCTTTGAGTATGAAGTATTGCTGAACCAAACCTCAGGAATCCAAGGTGAGTCAAAGAATCCAATGGGATTGCTGTGATTGATGCTTTGACCATCAACGAACCAACATTGCCGCTACTCTTTCCCAACTTTCCAAGTCATCCACATCCTCCAGAGTTCTCAGTTGGAAGCAATTCAATCCCAACTTTTTAATTCTATCATAGGTTTGCCCCAAAACCTGATCAGTACTCCAGCTGATGTTTGTGAATATTTCCGGCTCAGCATTTCTGAATCCTATCATCCAATATCCACCATCTGCTGCGGGACCTATGACGACTTCTGAGGATAGCAGCGCTTCAATGGCTGTTTCCACATCGTAGGATTCAACGTAGGGGCAGTCCGTTCCAAAAATTAAAACGGCATCTGCCTCATCCAGGGCCTGGTGCATCGCACGTTCCATCCTCTCCCCAAGGTTTCCTTCCCCTTGGGGTTTCATCGTCCAATGAGACGATTTTAAAAAAGGAGTCATCGCATCGACTGCATTATCCGGAGTAAAGCGAAGTTCGACGTTCTGACAGGCAGACAATTGATTCAAAAAATGGTGAGCCAACAGCTCGTAGGCGCGACATGCTTCCTGATTACCCAATGATACCGCAAGACGGGTTTTAACAAAACCTGGCTTGGGAGCTTTGATGAAAACAACGATCTTGACCTTCATGAAACAAAAAACCGCGAACTTTGAGTTGAATCAAAGATCACGGTAAAAATTTTTTGAGGATTGAAGAGAATCAGCCTTTAATTTCAGCGTGATAGAACTCCAACCAATCGTCTAGATTATTGAGGTTCACCGCGTCATACGGGCCACAAGAACCTTCCTCAATGCCATTGGCTGAAAGAATCGACTGACGAGTCGCATCATCATGGATGTAACCGTCGATAGATGCATTCAAGGCGGTAATGGATCCTTGATCTAATTTGGCGCCTGGCTGTTGCCTGATCCAAGCCTCCAACTGCGGATAGGTAGGTTTATCGTTTTTCATATATTCCAGGGTGGACTCTCTGTTGAGTCCCAGACCATCAAGGACCATTTGGTCGTAGCCAGCGCCACAGCCTGGATATCCGTCCGCCAATTTAGCGGCATTTTCTAGAGAAACTTTTTGCCAGAAACGTGGAAGGTGTTGCACTCCTAAAGGACCGGCCACACTTGAACTTATCGTAGGTACTATTTTACTCATTGCTTTATTGTCTAGGGTCTAATGGTTCAGATGGAGATTAAGCAAGCTGATGAAAGTGGGTCAACATGATTCAGTATCCAGAGGCGCCAATTCCAGCTGCACCTTAGATTTAAAATTAATAAAATGAATATTCAGGGCTGCATTCAGTCAAGAGAATACTAAGTTCTTGACGTATCGTATCATCTCGCCATTTTGTGAGTATAAGTCAACCTTTGGTGAACATTTAATTCTATGAAAACAAGACACATCGTCCCCGCAGGCGCATTTTGCCTTCTTCTGGCAGGTCTGATGCCTCAATCCATGGCTGAAAATAACTGGCCACAATGGCGAGGAGTCAACCGTGATGGACACTCCTCAGACACCGGTCTTTTGGATAAATGGCCTGAGAACGGTCCTGAAAAGATCTGGATGTTTGAAAACGCGGGTAAAGGGTATTCCGGCCCAGCCGTTGTGGGTGGTAAATTTTTTACGATGGGCACCCGTGAAAACAGAACTATCATGCTATGCCTTGATGCAAACACTGGTGAAGAGCAATGGGCGAAGGAAATCGGAGCTGTCCTTGGTAACGCTTGGGGTGACGGACCACGCGGAACGCCAGCAGTGGATAGTGAGAATGTCTACACACTGACCGGCGAAGGAAATTTGTTATGCGTTGCCGCGGTTGATGGTAGCATCCTTTGGGAGACTAAAACATCAGAGCTTGGAGGGAAGACGCCAAATTGGGGATACAGTGAGTCAGTTCTGATTGACGGACAAAAATTACTTTTCACCCCTGGAGGGGAAGAGGGCACAGTAGCGGCACTTGATAAATCAACCGGTAAGGTGATCTGGCAAAGCAAACAAATTGAGGATAAAGCACATTATTCATCTATCGTTGCGGCTCGGATAAATGGAGCCAAACAGTATATCCAGCGTACCGAAAAATCAATATTCGGATTGAATCCTGATGATGGGGCTCTGTTGTGGAAAACGGATTTCCCTGGTCGAACAGCTGTGATACCTACTCCCATTGTCATAGGAAACCGTGTTTATGTGACCGCTGGTTATGGCTCCGGCTGTAAAACAATTGAAATTCAACCCGACAACACGGTCAAAGAACTTTACTCTAACCGTGAGATGAAAAACCATCATGGCGGTGTCGTTCGAATAGGAGGTCAAGTATTTGGTTATTCAGATGGTATAGGCTGGCTTTGCCAAAACTTAAGCGATGGTTCAGAGGTATGGTCGGAACGGAAAGCCTTGGGCAAAGGAGCTATCACTTATGCCGATGGCAAACTGATATGCCTGGACGAAGGGAAAGGTCATGTGGTCATGTTGAGAGCATCGACCGATGGATACAGGGAACTAAGCAGATTCACCCTCGACCCTCAATCCGAAATCCGAGCATCACGCGGTAAAATCTGGACCCATCCAGTGGTTGTCAATGGCAAGTTGTATCTCAGGGATCAAGATCTGATCTACTGCTACAATATCAAATAGAATGTAATTTCACTCTTCAAGGGAGTACATGAAATCCGGCAGCTCATCCGAGTTGCCGGATTTTTTGCTATACCAAGAGCGTTTTCGTGGGTTCGTCTAGCAGGACCGCATTTGCCTGTCTTCATTGGAGCTGCATCTGCCGGATGGGTATTTCTATGCTATTCGAAATCTATGTATGATTACTTTTCCTTTTCTAAATATTATTTTGAGTGGATGAAATTAAGGAGAATTAGTAAAACGACGATGAAGTCGGTTTAATGCTGCAAAGCAGGAGGGAGGAGCTGATATAAGGAAGGAAGGCGTGCGGGATCCTTTTTGGAACACAGGATCTTGGCCGGTTTGTGAAAGAGAAAGTATTGTTTGAGTCTGGGACGCAAGGTTTGACCCTCCACAGAGACGGAGTCAATGTTGGGATCAATGGAGTCACCAATCTGAGCCACTTTGGATTGATTGAGAAGGACTTTTCCCTCACCAATCAATATTTCGGCGGCGCGACGCGAGCAAATACCGGACTGGGCAATATATTTCTGTAGCCTCAGCCGCATTTCTCAGAATGTGTTAAGCATCTGGTTTGGTCTTTTGAAGACCAATGACCCGATCACCTTCGTTCCAAAGGCCGCGCTTTTTGAGCAGCTCAACTCTTTCAAAACGTTTGAGCACGCTGCGTTTAGCTGCCATTCCGCTGGGACCTCTTAAACTAGGATGTTGTGACATAATATTGACTTAGTTTGGATTAGAAAAAAAGCCGAACCCTCGAGTTCGGCTTTAGAAATAAATTTGGCGGCAACCTACTCTCACACAGGCTCTACCTGCACTACCATCGGCAATGCTGCGTTTGACGTCCGAGTTCGGGATGGGATCGGGTCGGACCACAGCTTTATGGCCACCAAAAAAACCGTTGAGAATCATATTCTCTGAAAACTACATATAGGAAAAACCAAGACCTACATTCGCTTTGAAAATCGCTTTACCACCGAAGTGGAAAAAAGCGATCAAGCCGAACGACCGATTAGTATCAGTCCGCTAAATATGTTGCCACACTTACACGCCTGACCTATCAACCAGGTAGTCTACCTGGGGTCTTCAGGGAAACCTTATCTTGGGAAGAGCTTGGCACTTAGATGCTTTCAGCGCTTATCTCGTCCGCACATGGCTACGCAGCGCTGCTCCTGACGGAACAACTGCCACACCAGAAGTGCGTCATTCCCGGTCCTCTCGTACTAAGGAATGAACCCCTCAAGTTTCCTACGCCCACGGTGGATAAGGACCGAACTGTCTCACGACGTTCTGAACCCAGCTCGCGTGCCACTTTAATCGGCGAACAGCCGAACCCTTGGGACCTTCTCCAGCCCCAGGATGTGACGAGCCGACATCGAGGTGCCAAACCGCGCCGTCGATATGAACTCTTGGGCGCGATCAGCCTGTTATCCCTAGCGTACCTTTTGTCCGTTGAGCGATAGCAATTCCACATTCTACTATCGGATCACTTGGGCCTGCTTTCGCATCTGCTCGACGTGTGTGTCTCACAGTTAAGCACTCTTCTACCCATGCGCTCGACGCACGATTGCCAACCGTGCTGAGAGTACCTTCGCGCTCCTCCGTTACTCTTTGGGAGGAAACCGCCCCAGTCAAACTAACCCGCAGGCACTGTTCCCCGCCTGGCTTCACAGGATCGGGGTTAGAATCCTAATTAATAAAGAGTGGTATTTCACTGGCGACTCCACGACAACCGAAGCCATCGTTTCAAAGTCTCCCACCTATGCTACGCATTAAGAATCAGAACCCAATACCAGCTTATAGTAAAGGTGCATAGGGTCTTTCCGTCCTACCGCGGGTAGGCGGCATCTTCACCGCCACTACAATTTCGCCGAGAACCTCTCCGAGACAGCGGTTCGGTCGTTACACGATTCGTGCAGGTCGGAACTTACCCGACAAGGAATTTCGCTACCTTAGGACCGTTATAGTTACGGCCGACATTCACGAGGACTTCGGCTCCGAGCTTCGCCTCAAGGGCTAACAAGTCACCTTAATCTTGTCGCATTGGTCACGTGTCACACCCTATACGTCGTCTTCACGACTTAGCAGAGTGCTGTGTTTTTGGTAAACAGTCGCCAAACCCAATTTACTGTGACCCCACTTGCGTGGGGTACCCCTTCTCCCGAAGTTACGGGGCTATTTTGCCGAGTTCCTTAGAGAGGTTTATCTCGCGCGCCTTGGTGCATTTACACCCACCCACCTGTGTCGGTTTACGGTACGGGCGGCCAGGGGAACAATAACAAGCTTTTCTCGGTCAATAGTCCGGTGATGCGCTTCGCCCGAAGGCTAGGCTCTGTCTTTCGATGACTTAGTCACTTTCTTATTCACGTCCCTTGTTACCTTAACCCTTGCCGGTGCAGGAATATTAAACTGCTGTGCATCGACTACGCCCTACGGCCTCGTCTTAGCTCCCGACTAACCCTGGGCGGACGAACCTGCCCCAGGAAACCTTGGGTTTACGGCGGCCAGAATTCTCATCTGGCTTATCGCTACTCATGTCTGCATTCTCACTAATCAGCGCTCCACTTTCCTTTACAGTCCAGCTTCGCAGCACTGATTATGCTCTCCTACCACCCCGCATAACGGGGTCCGTGGCTTCGGTATATGATTTAATCGCCAATCATTTTCGGCGCGATATCACTCGATGAGTCAGCTATTACGCACTGTTTAAATGGTGGCTGCCTCTAAGCCAACATCCTCACTGTCTAAGTAACATCACATCCTTTCCACTTAATCATATTTCGGCACCTTAGCCGACGGTCTGGGATGTTTCCCTCTCGCCTGTGAAGCTTATCCCCCACAGACTCACTGCCAGATTACACCTTACGGCATTCGGAGTTTGATTGGTTTTGGTACCCTGGTATGGGCCCTAAGCCATCCAGTGCTCTACCTCCGTAAGTCAGCATCTGACGCTAGACCTCAATCTATTTCGGAGAGAACCAGCTATCACGGGGTTTGATTAGTCTTTCGCTCCTATTCACAAGTCATCCGAGCACTTTTCAACGTACACCGGTTCGGTCCTTCACAGCGTATTACCGCTGCTTCAACCTGCTCATGAATAGATCACCTCCGCTTCGGGTCTATTGCCTGCGACTAAATCGCGCATTTCACACTCGGTTTCCCTTCGCCTCCATCCCATAAGGACTTAGGCTTGCCACAGACAACAACTCGCAGACTCATTATGCAAAAGGCACTCCGTCACCCCACAAGGGGGCTTCGAAACTTTGTATGCAACGGGTTTCAGGTACTATTTCACTCCCCTAGCAGGGGTTCTTTTCACCTTTCCCTCACGGTACTAGTTCACTATCGGTTGCCAAGGAGTATTTAGGCTTATCCAGTGGTCTGGACAGATTCATGCAGAGTTTCACGTGCACCGCATTACTTGGGATACCTCTAGGGCACTTTGAGCTTCACACACCCGACTGTCACGGTCTTTGGTTGAACTTTCCAGAACATTATACTCACTCTCGGTGTCCCACATTAAGGTCCCACAACCCCTAGGAAACAAGTTTCCTAGGTTTAGCCTGTTCCGCTTTCGCTCGCCACTACTTACGGAATCACATTCGTTTTCTTTTCCTGGGGTTACTGAGATGTTTCACTTCACCCCGTATCGCTTCACTGGACTATGAATTCATCCAGTGATAATCCCACATAACTGGGATTGGATTGCTCCATTCGGAAATCCACGGGTCAAGGCCTACTTGCGGCTAACCGTAGCTTATCGCAGCTTGTTGCGTCCTTCATCGCCTCTTGGCACCAAGGCATCCACCTGTTGCACTTAGTAGCTTGATCACAAAAATTGAACTCTTATTCTAAAATAAGAACTCAGCGAATTGTAGATTATTTGGTTTTCACCTATATGTAGTTGTCAAAGAACAAAACCGATTCAACAATCGGTTCAAATTAAATTGGTATGGTGGGCCTGACTGGATTCGAACCAGTGACCCCACGCTTATCAAGCGTGTGCTCTAACCAACTGAGCTACAAGCCCTACCGTAAAGTAACACTCTTGATAATTGTAACTCAAAATGGTGGAGCTGAGGAGATTCGAACTCCTGACATTCTGCTTGCAAAGCAGACGCTCTACCAACTGAGCTACAGCCCCATCAAAAGGCCTGGCCATGGTTCCTGTTTTCAGGATCCTATATACCTTTTTTGAAAGCTGAATTGTGCGATCAGCAATTACCCCATTCCGTCGAAACGGAATTCGACCTAGCTATGGTTTATTCAACCATGCCTACTCCTTAGAAAGGAGGTGATCCAGCCGCAGGTTCCCCTACGGCTACCTTGTTACGACTTCATCCCAATTACCAGCCATACCTTCGGCACCTGCCTCCCTTGCGGGTTAGCTCAGCGACTTCGGGTACAGACCGGCTTTCATGATGTGACGGGCGGTGTGTACAAGGCCTGGGAACGTATTCACGGCGCCGTAGCTGATGCGCCATTACTAGCGATTCCAGACTTCATGTAGTCGAGTTGCAGACTACAATCCGAACTGGGCCCGGTTTTGAGGATTTGCTCCACCTCGCGGTATTGCTTCCCATTGTACCGGCATTGTAGTACGTGTGCAGCCCTGGCCGTAAGGGCCATACTGACTTGACGTCATCCCCACCTTCCTCCTCGTTGAACGAGGCAGTCTGTCCAGAGTGCTTCCGCGCTAGCGGAGTGGCAACAGGACACAAGGGTTGCGCTCGTTGCGGGACTTAACCCAACATCTCACGACACGAGCTGACGACAGCCATGCAGCACCTGTGCAAATTCCCCGAAGGGTCACGTGCTTTCACACGCTTAGAGATGCATGTCAAGGCCAGGTAAGGTTCTTCGCGTTGCATCGAATTAAGCCACATACTCCACCGCTTGTGCAGGCCCCCGTCAATTTCTTTGAGTTTTAATCTTGCGACCGTACTCCCCAGGCGGCACGCTTAACGCGTTAGCTCCGCCACAGAAGGGGTCGAATCCTCCTACAGCAAGCGTGCACCGTTTACTGCTAGGACTACCAGGGTATCTAATCCTGTTTGCTCCCCTAGCCTTCGTGCCTCAGTGTCAGGAATCGTCCAGAGACTCGCCTTCGCCACTGGTGTTCCTCTCGATATCTACGCATTTCACTGCTACACCGAGAATTCCAGTCTCCCCTCCGATCCTCTAGCCGAGTAGTATTCAATGCATTTTCCGGGTTGAGCCCGGAGCTTTCACATCAAACTTTCCTCGGCCACCTACGCACCCTTTACGCCCAGTAAATCCGAACAACGCTTGGGACCTCCGTATTACCGCGGCTGCTGGCACGGAGTTAGCCGTCCCTTCCTCTTCTGCTACTATCAAGACTCTTGATCTATTAACCAAAAGGTTTGCTCACAGATGACAGGGGTTTACGATCCGAAGACCTTCATCCCCCACGCGGCGTCGCACCATCAGGCTTTCGCCCATTGTGAATGATTCTCGACTGCTGCCACCCGTAGGTGTCTGGACCGTGTCTCAGTTCCAGTGTGGCTGATCGTCCTCTCAGACCAGCTACCCGTCTTGCCTTGGTGAGCTTTTACCTCACCAACAAGCTGATAGGCCGCGGGCTCATCTTGAAGCGCCAGGCCGAAGATCCCCAGCTTTAATCAGGGATGTCCCGAGATCACATTCGGTATTAGCTCGATTTCTCGGAAGTTATTCCCAACTTTACGGCAGATTACCCACGTGTTACGCACCCTTTCGCCACTAGAAACTACCAAGTATTGCTACCGAGTTTCTCGTTCGACTTGCATGTCTTATCCACGCCGCCAGCGTTCGTTCTGAGCCAGAATCAAACTCTCCGACTAATTATATATTGTGAGCATTTCAGTATTGCTACTGAAAGCGCATTCTTAAAACTCTTGTTTTCCGAAGAAAACATCAAGGGCTCATGCTTAATCGCACAATTCAATTTTCAAAGAACATTGTTCCTTTAGGACAGGAACATCAAAGTCATTAGGGGCCAAAAAAACTGAGAGCCGATTTCTTTCGAAGTCGTATCGGCATCTCAGTAGCCAATGTTAATGACGAGCTGTGTTTTATGTTTTTCAGCACCGTCAGTCAACAGTAATTTAAAACTTTTTTACAAAATCTTTTAAACCACCCTGCCGCTTACATCCTTGGTTTTGGACGTGTCGCGACGACAATGAAAAACTTATGTTTTTTCCCTTTATTGGTCAACAGGATTTTAAATCTTTTTCCTCAACCTATCGGGCTCAGTGGGGAAGGCTCTTATTTAACATGAGCCTACAAAAGACCGACCTCAGAATACGTTGCCCCCATGCATTTTGCATGGGGGCACTTTGATGCAGGTTATTTTACCTGTAATTACCCACAATCTACCCCATGAAATTAATGGCTTTTTTCGCTTTTGATACTCATTTATCAGGCCCCGAACTGCTCAACATTTCTGTTACACCTGAGGCTTATCAATAAGGATTGAACCAACAAGGGATGTCTCCCACTTCCCTCCTACCAATGTGGTTAAATTTGTGAATAAGGTGCTGGCTTCAGGAATGTTTGGTTAATTTTGGAGACAGTGTCTGCGTAGCGTTTGTTTTTCCTGAGCACTTGCCAGTCCGGATCTTTGGAGAAACGACCCCATGCCGCTTTTCGCTCTGCCATGTCACTGTAGGCAACAAGGTAAATTAAATTGGGCAAGCCTGGTCCGGACAAAGCTTCGCCACAAAAGACGCTGTCAAGGCCTACGTTTTTAAAAATGTCAAATTCGCCGCTATTGAACATCTCCACTTTTAAGGCGGCTTTTTGCTCATTGTGGCTTTCATACACACGGAGTTCAAAAATCCGCTCTCCCGTTCGTGGAATTTTGACGTAGGGATAGTCATCAAAGGGGCGCATGAGCGTGCTTTCGATTCTTGTATAGGCTGGATCCCCTTTCGGCGTGGAGAGGTATTCCTGACCGTTTTCAACGAAACCACTGTCCTCACCCAGCGTACGCCGCATGTCGTAATAGGACTCAAGCGTCGGATAAGGAATCAATGCATGAATGGAGTGGTCTTGTTCTCCATCTTTAGGTTGAGAATGGAAGACACCTACCGGCTTGATACCTTGTCTGTTCAACGCCGGAATGGCAGCATTTTTTAAAAATCGATCCACCATCGCTTGTTTGGAAGCGGATTCAATATGCCAACGTCGCCACTCAAGTAACTTGGGGTTTTTTGCTTCATTGTGGTGATCTGCTTTTAGCTGATGAGATTGGGTCATACCCACCGCAGCAGCGGATGCAGTAGCTGAATGAATGAATTGTCTTCTGTTCATGATCGTTTTGGATATTCTGTCACAGTTAGCCTCGAAAGAGTCAAAATACAAGCTTTCAAATCACGAGGCTTTGCCAACTATTTATTCCTCTGTCCTGAGATCCACAAGAGTAACTCTGCAACAAGATCAAAATGAATTTTACAGGCGCGCAAGTTTTGAAGCTTTCAACATCCTTTTTGAATGATGATGAATTCATGCCTTTGAAGTGATAATTGTCGCTGGATATCCTTCTTTAAGCATATCAGCCCATGATCGCTTTTGCGGACACGTAGGAGTAATCAATATTTGACTGAGGCTCTGGACTGTTCGTCACTCAGCAAAATGCAAAATGACATCAGAATCGCTTTACCAAAGGTACATGACACGCTGACAGCAAACGCTGAATCGAGTCTTTTCGGATAGTAGACTTGCAGGAAGATGCAAGACAGTTTAAATCCTTTGATGTAATTCGATATCAATAGGATAACGAAAGTCAATTATGGGATCTTAACCGTATGGGCCCATGTTACAAGTGCCGAATCCGATCACGATATTTATCGGCAAGCCGAGTGTTATGATCGTCTCCATTGCTGTTGCTACTGATGTAAATTTCAGGATCGATTCCGTTCGACTTCATGTGTGAAACGGCAGCTACCATTACCAAATTCACCAAAAGAGCTCCGGTAATAGTTGACGTAGGAGCAACCCGCCCAGGCACGCCGTCGATTTCAAGAGCCGCATCCCCTTCGATACCGCAGTTGTCCAGGACCAAATCCGCCGTTTCCGCCAGGTTTCCCCCCGAAGAATGACGTGTCGGCCAGGCTTTGCTATGCTCCAGGTTCACCAGAGCAATCACCTTTAACCCCAGCTCCTTGGCATGGAGCGCCATTTCGATTGGCAGAGCGTTTCGACCTGAGTTGGACGCAACAAGAAGAACATCACCTGAAGCAACCGGATACTGACTGAGTAATTCTTTCGCCGCACCCTCTTTTCTTTCAAATGCTGTCGCAGCTTCAGCCCCGGCCGTAAAATAAACCATTGGATCGAGAAAAGGAATGGCCCTTGCCAGGCCGCCTGCTCGATGAAAGACCTCTTCAGCCAACATGCGAGAGTGTCCCGTGCCGAAAGTATAAAACCAGTGATCAGCCGCAAGGGCATCGCCGATCCATTGCCCTGCAGTTTGAATCGAGGACCATTGGGTTTCACGAACCTGACGGATCTGACTGGCAACGATGTCCAAATAACGTTGCGCATCATTCATGGGATCTTTCATATGGGTCATTGGTTCTTAAAATGCTTCCGGCTTCAAGTTTTTTCCCAGATAAAGCACTTCTTCCCTGGGCAAATCCGCATACTCCAGTTTGCGGAACCCTATTTTTTTAAAAAAGGATAGCGCACTGTGGTTTTCCGGATGCATTCCCAGATGAACGCCAGGACAGCCTTGCTTTTGAAGCACCTGAAATAATTCCTGGATCCAGTTACTTCCGTTTCCCATGCCTCGAACATGCTCGAGCAATGCAATATGAAAATGAGCAGGATAGTCATGCAACCATTCGGGACGATACATTGAATAATCGAACAGGGAAGCCAACAAGGCATCGTCTGGACTGTCAGATGTTCCATCATGAAGCTGAACTTGCCTGCCCTTTTGGATTCCTGGAAGCCACTCAGTCAAGAACCAGTTTTGATAGCTTACTGTGTCACTGACGGCCGCAAGATATCCACAAAGCCCAAGATTGTTCTCCATGACCCAAACCATCTCTGGCTGATGATGCAGGTAGGAGCCCAGATAAAGATCACCAAGCAGGAGGGTATCTTCGTATATATGGCGGGCATCGTGACCTGCATTTGCAGTTCGGATACAAATTTGATAGAGAGCCTTTTTGTCTCCAGCTTGATAAGGGCGTTTGTCGGGGTGATTGTGTTGTATTAAGCTCATGTATGCGGAGTTTAAAATATCTTTTGCGCTCGAAGCCAAAGAGCGCAGGAAAAACGACAGGTTGATTGAGATAAAGCACGGCGTTACAGAAACAATGAGGTCCATGGTATAGATGGTTGCATCCAACATGCGCAAGGTGTAACGTCTACATAATTTACGATGCCAAAGAACGCACCAAAAAATAACAAACCAGACGAAGACAACGAAAATGGCGAAATGAAAGTTCCGCCAAAGACTCTTCTGATCTGGATAGCCATCCTGGGACTTATTCCATTGATCATGTTCCTGCAACGCCAGAATGAAGCTGGTAATCAGGAAACCATCAACTATGCCGAGCTACAGTTCATGGTCGAAAACGACCTCGTGGAAAAAGGTGTGATCAACTACGACCCTCAGAGTCGCCTTCAGGAGATTACTGGTCTTTATAAAGAACACACGGTCAGCAACGGCGGACAGATAGACTATATATTGGATGAGGAACAAGCTCAGTCACTGAAGGCCTTTCACATCAAGACAGTCTTGATGGAACCTCTTGAGATAAAGATGCTTGAAAGCTCAAAATTTCGGGCTACCCAACCAAATACCATGCTGACGGGTTTCCTGTTTTCTATTTTACCGTTCCTGATCATTGCAGCTCTCGTTTACTTCTTTCTCATCAGACAGATACGCAACGCAGGCAAGGGAGCACTGAGTTTTGGAAAAAGCAAGGCCCGCATGCTGAGCAAAGATAAGAATCGCACCACTTTCAAGGATGTTGCAGGTGTGGATGAAGCCAAGGAGGAGGTTTCCGAGCTGGTAGAATTCCTGAAAGATCCGAAAAAATTCCAGAAACTCGGAGGTCGTATCCCAAAAGGAATCCTAATGATAGGCTCACCCGGCACAGGCAAGACACTCCTGGCCAAGGCAATTGCAGGGGAAGCGGATGCATCTTTTTTCAGTATCAGTGGATCCGATTTCGTCGAGATGTTTGTTGGCGTAGGAGCAAGTCGAGTAAGGGACATGTTTGAGCAGGCCCGCAAGAGCACCCCGTGTCTTATTTTCATTGATGAAATCGATGCAGTGGGTCGCAGCCGCGGTCATGGACTGGGCGGCGGCAACGACGAGCGTGAACAGACGCTAAATGCGTTGCTCGTGGAGATGGACGGATTCGACACACAGGAGGGAATCATCATTATTGCGGCAACCAATCGCCCGGATGTGCTGGACCCGGCGCTGCTTCGGCCCGGTCGATTTGATCGCCAGATTTCCGTTAATCTACCCGACATCAAAGGTCGTGAGCAGATCCTCAAGGTCCATGCCAAGAATGTCAAACTGGGCCCAGATGTGGACCTGGGCGTCATAGCACGAGGCACTCCGGGCTATTCCGGCGCAGAGCTGGCCAATCTTCTCAACGAAGCTGCGCTCATTGCCGCACGCGCCAATCGTAAATCCATCGGCATGTTGGAATTGGAAGAAGCTCGTGACAAAGTGAGGTGGGGTCGTGAGCGAAGAAGTCTGGCCATGACAGACGAGGACAAGAAAATCACTGCATGGCACGAAGCAGGCCATGCCATTGTCAATGTCATGCTGGAGCACACCCACCCTCTTCACAAGGTCACCATCATTCCTCGTGGGCAGTCTCTGGGTTCCACAATGTCGCTTCCAAAGCAGGATATTTTAAATCGTCAGAAAAAAGAAATGGAGGACATGATTGCCGTCACCATGGCAGGCCGCATCGCAGAGGAAGTTGTCACAAATGATATGTCCACAGGAGCTGCAGGTGATATTCAGCAAGCCACCCAATTGGCGAAGGCCATGGTTTGTCAATACGGCATGAGCAAACGCCTGGGAATGGTTCAATATGGAGGAGACGACAGCGATTACGTTTTTCTGGGTAAGGACATGGCAAGATCAAAGGCCTACAGCGAGCATACCTCTCAGGAAATCGATACAGAGGTGAAGCGACTGATCGATGATGGTTTCAACACAGCAAAGACTTTGATCGATGACAACAGGCCAAAACTTGAATTGATTGCCAACAGCCTTCTGGAATACGAAACACTGGATGGGGCTCAAGTCGAAGAAATCGTTCGTACGGGAAAGTTCAATCCGCCTCAAGCACCAGCGGATCCGCCCACTCCACCCATGGGGGCTCAGGCCGTCACGTCAACACCCGAGCCTGAGACACCCAAAACTGAATTGGACCCAGGATTTGGAGGAGCGTCTCCAGCGACTGCCTGACCTAGGAATTGCTGATGAGTGGAAAGGACACCCGCCATCCTTTGATCATCGCGCCGTCCTTGCTAGCGGCGCATTTTGGCCATTTTCACAGGGATTCAGAGCGCGTCGGACGTTCTGGAGCGGAATGGCTTCATCTGGACATCATGGATGGGCATTTCGTGCCCAACCTGAGCTTTGGTCCAGATGTGGTCAAGGCCCTGAGAAAGCACTCTTCCTTGCTGTTCGACGTTCACCTGATGTGTTCAAAACCTGATACCCTGCTGAAGCTTTTTAAAGAAGCAGGAGCAGATGCCATCACGATTCATGCAGAGTTGGGCAGGAGAGTAGAGGATCTCATCTGGCAGATTCGTTCATTAAATCGAAAAGTAGGTCTGGCGGTGAACCCGCCTACTTCCATCAAAGATGCAGAACCTTATCTGGATAAGATTGATCTTCTTTTGGTGATGACAGTCAACCCAGGATTTGGAGGGCAATCGTTCATTGAAGAAACACTGCCTAAAATCCAACAAGCTCAAAAATGGAGGAAGGACCGCAAGCTCAATTTCCGCATCCAGGTGGACGGAGGTATCAACGACAAAACAGGCGCCATGTGCGCTCGCGAGGGTGCAGATACATTCGTGAGTGGATCCCATTTATTCAAACAACGAAACATGCGATATGGAGTGAAAAAATTGCGTCGAGCCTGCCATGAGGCAACTGAATTTTCAGAACGCATGAATTCAGAACGCATGAAAACAGTCCAGTCATAGGGAATATTTACAGGGCCGATCGAATCAGGATTCACTGATTCCTTATTCAGTATTTTTGGGAGGCGCTCCTCTGGTAATGAATGCAACGATGTCCTTCAGGTCTTGCAGTGAATACAAGCGGACGATGCTCTGCATTAATCCACCCTCGATATCTCTAACATCATAACCACGCATTCCGGTTTGGTATTTCCTCAATTGCTCCATCAAATACCAATCTTCCTGCACGTTCAATGGTGGCGCCTTCAGGCTCTGATTTCCCTGCCCTTGAGCCCCATGGCAACTTGAGCAAACGGCAAACAGCAGTTTCCCTCTTTCAGGATTCCCTCGTATCAACTTGAGATGATCGGGTGCCGGCAGAGATTCGATATGTGCCGCAAGCTCCTTCCAGATAATGGGATTGTCGTATTGCTTTACGACGGAGTGCATTAAGAATTCGCTCTTGTTTTGTTCTTTTGCACCACGTATCCCTTGCTTGAATTTACTTAATTGATGCATCACATACCAGGAAGGCAACCCATCGAGGATTGGACCGCGTTGCATTTCCCGGGTGCTATGGCAAACCATGCATGAGTCATATACTTCAGATGATCTGGTGCTTGCCCTTGAAATTTGTGATTCAGCAAGCGTGGGGCTCAAGGGAACCATCAAAAGCGCGATACAGGACACGACTCGTTTGAGTTGGGACATGCCTGATCGAAAGATTTGGTGTATTGCAAAAGCTCGCATTTTTCCTACCATAACCCAATGCACAGCCATGAGCCAGATCATGATTGAATGAACAGGAGAACACGACAGCACCAATCAGCATTTACACTGATCGAATTGCTGGTAGTGATCGCGATCATTGCCATTCTGGCCTCCATGCTGCTGCCAGCGCTGAGTAAGGCGAAGGAGCAGGGAAAACGTGCCGTCTGCAAATCCAATCAACGTCAGGTCGTGTTGACGATGCTGATGTATGCCAATGACAATGAGCAAAAATTTCCGGAAGGTCTGAGAGACAACGGAGTTGAGCATTTCTCCTTCATACACTCCAGAGTCTTTGATTACATGCGTGTCAGTGGCGGTTTATCGACAAATTCCTTCAGTTGCCCAAACAACCAGAAGTGGTTTCGTGTGCAGCCCGGCGTAGGCTACCGTCTGGGCTATTACTTTCTCTGGGGGCACGGGACCGACAAGGACCCACGTGACCGCAGTGCCGATTATCAGGATGATCCATGGCCATGGGATTCCCCTCAGCGAGCCACAGATGATCCAAACCTTCCCATGATCAGTGATGTTATTGAGAAAGGCACCGTGAATCCCCCCATTACCTCGTCACCTCACGGCGCCACAGGGCCGGTTAAAAGTGGCGAGAACTCATTTCCTGAGCCTGAAACCATCAAATCTCAAGGTGGCCATGTCGGCTTGGTTGACGGTTCCGTCAACTGGCGAAAACAATCAGAGATGCGACCCCACAATGCCACTATCCCTTCAGGTCGCATCATTGGATATTGGTAATCAAATATCGAACAAAACCCCCGAAGAAAATGTCACCCACAAGTTATGCTTTAGGACTGGATTACGGCACCAATTCAGTGAGATGCCTTATCATTGACGCTCAAAGCGGCCAGGAAGCAGCAAGTGCTGTGGCCCTTTATGAGCATGGACAGCAAGGGATTGTAAGCAACCCGAAAATACCTGATTTGGCGCGCCAGCATCCAGAGGATTATTTGAAGGGGGCCGTTGCCTCGGTGAAAAAGGCATTAATATTAGCAGCGGAAAACAATGCACAATTCCATCCTGATCAGATTCTGGGAATTGGTATCGACGCGACTGGCAGCACTCCCATGCCTATCGACAAAAATGGGAATTCCCTTGTCAGGCAGCCCCAGTTTGCTGATGAGCCTGCTGCCATGGCGTGGCTATGGAAAGATCATACGGCATCCGAAGAAGCACAAAAGCTGACTGCAGCAGCCTCCGTGGATAAACCTGAGTATCTCGAGAAATGCGGCGGCAACTATTCATCAGAGTGGTTCTGGGCAAAACTGTGGCGCTGTGTGCAGTCAAATCCAGAAGTGGTTGCCGCTGCATATAGCTGGATTGAAATATCCGATTGGATACCGGCAATTTTAACCGGCAAAGAACAAAACCCTGTTCGAAACATTTGTGCTGCTGGCCATAAAGCCCTCTACAACACAGATTGGGGGGGCTATCCCGACGAGGCTTTTCTGGCAGCACGGCACCCAGAGCTGGCAAGAATCAGAAGATCTCTGGACGGTGCCATAGTCCAGCCAATCCACGAACCAGCAGGACATTTGAGTCCATCCTGGGCATCGAAATTGGGGCTGAAGCCAGGAACTCCCATTGCGACAGGAGCATTGGATGCCCACATGGGAGCAGTTGGCTGTGGAATCAAGCAAGGTACCATGGTCAAGATCATGGGAACTTCGACTTGCGATATTATCGTAGCACCACAAATACAGGAACTACCGTTCATTCCTGGGTTATGTGGAATTGTGTCTGAGTCCGTCTTGCCCGATCATCATGGATTAGAGGCAGGACAATCTGCTGTTGGCGATTTATTTGGTTGGTGGGTAGATACCATTCTAGGTGATTCCGCTCATACGCATGCTTCCTTGACTGATGAAGCAATTTTACTGAAACCTGGAGAAACTGGTTTATTGGCTCTGGACTGGAATAATGGAAATAGATGCCTGCTGTGCGATCCACAGCTCACGGGACTGATCCTAGGCCAAACCATACAAACCAGACCATCAGAGATATACCGTGCATTGATCGAAGCTACTGCATTTGGAGCGAGGATGATTCTTGAGCAAATGGCCCGCCATGGGATTCCGGTAAATAAAGTCATTGCTTGTGGTGGCTTGGCAGAACAAAACCCCATGCTCATGCAAATTTATGCAGATATTACACATTGCGAGATCCTGATTTCCGGCTCCAATCAAACGTGTGCACTGGGGGGAGCCATCGCAGGAAGTGTGGTTGGAGGCATTTACCCAGACATCATGACAGCTCAAAGCCATTTAACCTATACCAAACCAATAAGTTACAAGCCGGACCAGGCCTCAAGGATCGTTTACGATTGTTTGTTCAATCTTTACCGGCAGCTGCACGATTCATTCGGCGCTCAATCGAATCCCAATCCCAGCATGCACGGCGTCATGAAAGAGCTTCTACTGATCCGCCAAAAAGAACGGATTTAAGCCGTTCTTTCTTTCACAGCACTTCCCATAATCAAGCTCCGATGCATTGAAACTCTCAAGCCTCCATCAGAATGCGTGAATGAAAAATCGAATACGATCACCCAAAGGGATGCAAATAAAGATAGTGCCGCTGAAAAGTCACCTCCACACAACGGTTTCGGAAGAAACTTGAAATGAACTGATTTCTACCTAAAATTCTTTTCTGGAAATCATAAGCCTCAGAAAATCAAGGGCTCGAAAAGAATCTTTCGGTATTTTTCAACTAACCTCATCACCGAAATATTTGGATAAGAAGCAACCAGGGCCATCAACTATCGGTACGCGCAAAGAACATTGCCAAAACCACACGCATCCATTTCGATCTGAAAACCCGACCCCTGCTCAGCCGAAGTAGCGAAGAAAGGCAGGAAACAATATACTTCTTTTTGCAGTCAGATGTATCTTTCAAATTCATCGAAGTAATGGCCGCTGGAGATTCGAGCAGATTTCACAACAAAAAAATTTAACGAGAACATGACTGAGAATCTGAGGAAAGAAATTGATGAATTGTCCACAAAGTTAAAGGGCCTTTATCGTGACATTGGAAAGGATGGCACCATGGAGTTGGTTGCAGATTTTCTCGAGAGCACTCCTGAGAGGTTGAATGAAATGTTAGAGAGTCTGAACTCGCCTGACCTGAAAAATTTAAGAAGACTTGCTCATTCTTACAGGTCTGTCTGCCAGATTTACGGCTTGAATTTGATGTCAAGTGTTTGTGCAGATCTGGAGAAATCCGCCTTGGAGGAAGACAAGGTGTCTTCTGAAAAACTGATTAAAGAAATTAAAGAACTCTTCAAGGCGGTCGTGCCAGTGATGAAGGGGAATCATTGCTCGAAAGAAATTGGAGAGAAATAAAAAGCTGTATTGAGCTCAGTCCAGGTCTCGCTCAGAACAACTCTCAATTCTATTTCACCTCCTTCTTCTAACAGGCAGTTGTTGACTTCCCCGCACGATCTCCGTTTCAATCTTGCCTATGATTAAGTCAATGACCGGCTATGGCCGGGGAGAGAGCGTGGACAAAGGGTATCGAGTGGTTGCGGAAATCAATTCTGTCAACCGAAAACAACTCGAATTTGCAATGTCTTTACCTCGGGAATTTGACGCCCTGGAGGGCAAGCTACGCTCTTATTTGAGTGGTTTTCTGTCAAGAGGACGAGTTCAGGTGAGGGTACAACTATCCGATCTGGAAGGCAACGATTGCGCAGAACCCCGCATCAACCAGCAATTAGCTGAAACCTCTATCAAATCGCTTCAATCACTCGCGTCCAAGATGGGCACAAGGACGGAGGTCAATTTGGAGCTTCTGACCCGTATTCCAGGTGTCTTGAAAATTGATCCGAAAATCCCGGATGCAGAGAGCATCTGGTCGACCCTGAAATCAGCCGTTGAACAAGCCATGAAAGGTTTGATTTCAATGAGAGAAACCGAAGGCAAGCACCTTCACAAGGATTTGACAGAACGTATCAAGTCCATGCGTGAATCCCTTGCACAAATCCAGACGAAAGCTTCAGAGCTGCCGGCTAAGCATCGACAACTATTGATGGATCGATTGAAGCATGCGGGACTTGAACAGATCGACCTCACCGATGAACGCATACTGAAAGAACTGGTCTTATTTGCTGACAAAAGCGATATAACCGAAGAAATCACCCGGCTTGAAAGCCATTTTGAACATTTCAACTCACTTTGTGAGAAGCAGCAACAAGTTGGTCGCAGTCTGGATTTTCTGGCGCAAGAAATGTTCAGAGAAATTAATACGATCGGATCCAAAGCTTCCAACCATGAAATCGCACACATTGTGGTAACGTTAAAAACGGAATTGGAAAAATTCCGCGAACAAGTGCAAAATCTTGAATAAGGAGCCATACTATCGCTACCAGTCAACATATCCCCCTTTTGCTTTTGATTACGGCGCCTTCAGGTTCTGGCAAAACCACCCTGTGCCAGAATTTAATGAATGCAGAACCACAGGTAAGCCGGGTCATTACCTGCACCACGCGCTCCCCCAGAGCCAACGAGAAGCAAGGGGTTGATTATCACTTTCTGGACAAGAAGGCTTTTGAGGAGGGAATCCAGAACGCCGATTTTCTGGAATATGCCGAGGTCTATGGGAACCATTATGGAACTCGAAAGAAGGATATCTTTAATCAACTTGAAGAAGGCCACGATATATTGCTCAATATCGACGTGCAAGGGGCAGAAAATATTCGTAACCACGCAAAACATGACCCAAAACTCCATAAATCTCTCGTCACCGTATTCCTGAGCCCTCCGAGTTTTGGTGAACTTGAAAGTAGACTAAGAAACCGGGATACCGATCAACAAGAGGTGATTCTCAAGCGACTGGCTCACGCAAAAAGAGAAATTGAGCATTGGGAGTTCTTTGATTTCCTGATTATATCGGGTTCTGTGAAAGAAGATTTACGCAGGCTGCAAGGCATCGTTCAATCGGAACGCTTGAAAGCGCATCGTCAACAGCTTCCCGCTGCGATTCAAAATGCGTTGGAAAATTGACTTAACAAAACGCATAGGAAAAATGAGCAAGAAGATCGCACTCGGTGTCACAGGCTCAATTGCTGCTCACAAAGCCATTGATATTGCCAGCGAACTCACCAAAAAAGGACATCAAATCACAGTCATAATGACTCAGGATGCACAAAGATTCATCACTCCTCTGCCGTTCAAAACACTTTCACGCCGCCCTGTCATCACCGACTTATATGACGAAGAAGATGGTTGGAAACCTGCGCATATTCGTTTAGCAGATGAGGCAGACCTGCTTTTAGTCGCGCCCGCCACAGCAAAGACGATAGCTGGTTTATCATTGGGATTGGCAAACGATGCACTGACATGCGTTGCACTCGCTTTGAATCCAGAGGCGAAAGTCCTGCTCGCTCCTGCCATGAACGGTAAAATGTGGCAGCACCCCGCCACTCAAGCACACGTCAGCACCTTGACTGCACGAGGAGCTCAATTTATTGGCCCTGAGGAGGGTATGTTATCATGCGGTTACGAGGGTATTGGCAGGTTGTGGAAAACCCATGAAATCGTAGATAAGGCATTGGAATTGCTAGCATAGATCCAATGTTCTGATCTCGCGCCATGTCATTCGATCGATTAGCAAGTTTCTTCAAAAAACGCTGGCCACATCTGGAAAAAAACCGGGATGTGGAAAGCAAACGCATCGCAAGCCGCATCAAAACAGTTGAGTGCGACTTTGGGCTACCAGTCAAAACTTGTATTCTTATTTTACTTGGCTACTACCTGTTTTTTTCGAACTGGGTGCACGATGTGGCCAACACCCGCGAAGTAGCTTTGAGCATTGTGCGCCAGTTTTTCATTATTTACACCTTCATCAACATAGGCTGTGGAATCATGATTGCGGGAATGAGGGACCTTCCACTCTGGTTCAATCAACTGATTGTCCTTGCCGTCAGCGTCCTTGATATGCTTTTCCTCTCGGCTTTGACGCTGGTAACAGGAGGATTTCAAAGCTTGCTGTTCTGGCTTTTCTTGCTCTTGATCATTCGCAATGCTCTGAGTATTTACGCTCCAACGACACAAATCACCGTAAATACGTTGACCGTCATTTGCTTCATGATGGCAGGACTGACGGATGTTGCGATAGCAAGGGTCGAATTGGAATCCGTGAATACCAACACCGATTCTTTTATTTTGAGGCTGGTGATTCTGGGCACCATGACCTTGTGGTGCTACGGCTTTCAAACCTTGTTTGACAAGCAGAGACGGGCTGAAGATGAGTCAAGAGAATTCAAAATACGTCAAGAGCAGCTTCAGGCCACAGGCAGATTAGCAGCTGAGATAGCCCATCAATTGAAGAATCCACTTGGAATCATCAATAATGCCGCCTTTACGCTGCAAAGAACGGTTAAAGAAGGAAAAACGATTACGCAGCAAATCCACCTGATCAGAGAGGAAGTCCACCGATCCGATCGCATCATCACCGACCTCATGGGGTTCGCCCAACTTGCGGAAGGTTCTGTCGAACCTTTGAATATTCCAGAAGAAATGGATCAAGCCGTTGAACAGGTTTTTCCAGAAGCAGCAGATTTCAAGATGAAAATTGAACGCGACTACGGACCAGCTCTTCCAAAAGTTTTTATGCAGAGAGGGCATTTCAATGAAATCATGGTCAACATCCTTCAAAATGCAAGAGAGGCCATACCTGAAAATTGCAACATTAAACTGACAGCCTCAGCCAGTGAGGGTTATTCAATCCTCGTCACCATTGAAGATAGTGGTCCAGGAATGTCGCAAGAGTTATTGGATCAAGTTTTTGAACCTTATTTCACGACCAAAGAAAAAGGAACCGGATTGGGCCTGGCCATCGTCAGACACAATGTAGAAATTTACGGAGGACATCTAAAGGTGGAATCACAGCTTGGCGAAGGCACCAAGTTCATACTACAGTTTCCCGCTCGAACATTGATCAAATTGCAAAGAAATCCGGGATGAACAAAAATCTACCCCCCATCCTCATCGTTGATGATGAGAAAAATATGCGCATTTCGCTCGCAACCGTCATGAAAGACGAGGGCTATGAAACAATAGCCGCGGAATCAGCGGAGGAAGCGCTTGAAATGCTCAAGACGGAGCCATGCTTTCTTGTCATTACAGATGCTCGGCTGGGAGGGATGAGTGGTTATGAATTTCTCAAGGAGATGTCCAAGAGCAAACCTGATCTTCCCATTTTGATGATTACAGCTTATGCCACACCGAAACTCGCTGTTGAAGCAATTAAGTCGGGTGCCATTGATTACCTGGCAAAGCCATTTGCCCCGGAGGAATTACTGCACGCAGTGGCTCGATGCGCCGAGAGGCATGCACTCATTCAGGAAAATCTGGCATTGAAAAATGCCAGTAAAACCTCCTTTGGCTTGGAAAAAATCATCGGAGAGTCTGCAGGTATAAATTCCATGAGGGAACTGATCAAAACAGTCGCCCCCACAAATGCCACCGTTCTGGTTCTGGGAGAGAGCGGGACCGGTAAAGAACTCATCGCTGGAGCCATCCATGCACTCAGTCAGAGAAGAGAGGAAAGCTATACGCGCATCAATTGTGCTGCCATTCCAGACCAACTTCTGGAAAGTGAACTCTTTGGTCACGAGAAAGGAGCTTTCACTGGGGCCATTAAAAATAAAGTGGGGCGTATGGAAGAGGCCGATGGGGGAACAGTTTTTCTTGATGAAATTGGTGACATGAGCCGCCCACTGCAGGCCAAGCTGTTGCGTTTTTTAGAGGATGGAACATTCACTCGAGTTGGAGGTAACCAGGAATTACAGGTCGATGTAAGACTCATTGCCGCTACAAACAGAGATATCGTTGAAGCCATTCGTGGAAATCAGTTTCGGGAAGATTTGTTCCATCGTCTGAATGTGGTTCAATTCACTCCACCCGCTCTTAGAGAAAGGGGAGAGGATGTGATTACTTTAGCAAAACATTTCCTCAAGTTTTTTTCGATGACGATGAATAAAACGATCGATGATTTCACAGATGAGGCGACAAGCCTCCTTCGCACGCACCACTGGCCCGGAAATGTGCGTGAACTGAGAAATGCAATCGAAAGGTGCGTTATTCTGGAAACAGGAGAGCAAATTAAGCCCTCGAGCCTTCCGGATTTCAAAGTGGAATCGCGTCTGGGGAATTCAGAGCCTTCGAAGGCAAAGTCCGACACATCCCTCGAAGAGCAATTAAAAGAGACCGAACGAGATATTATCCTGCAGAAACTTTCAGCAACAGATTTCAATATTGAAACCGCTGCTGAAACGCTTCAGTTGAAACCCCATGACTTGCGTTACAGGATGCACCAGTTGAAACTCGAGCTTGATTCGGACTAGATTTCAAAATCAGGATTAGACAACTTAACTCCCACGTGTTAAAAAATTTTTTCATGATAGAATTGAGACCAATATGGTTCCTGGCACAGTCCGATATTCATCGGATGGGATCCAGCATTCCGACTCCGGATTCGGGAACCCAGAAAATTCGATGGTTCGATGACATGGCCATCGTGATGGGGATTGGTTTGCTTTTGATGCTCGCTTTGGCTCTGTGGGTCAAGTTTTTCCGTAAATCCTCCGAGACAAGGGTTAGAGAAAAAGACGCATTCAGGAGTGTTCCTGATGGCTCTTCCCTTTCCAATGTAAACTCGGAGACGGAGAGGCGCCGGAAGAAAAGAAAACGCAGACGACGCGATCACAGACCACGTAATCCCACACTGGCTGAAACTGGGGGACTTCCGACACCAAAAGAGCTCGACGAGCAGGATTCATAGAGGACATCAATGAGTCAGGTTCAGGCCAGTAAAAATGTCACGAAAAAAAGCGCTTCCAATTTGGCGCTGGCTTTCGCGCTGCTCCCTAAACACAAGAAGGAAGCAATGTGCGCACTCTACGCGTTCTGCAGAGAGGTGGATGATGTTGCCGACAGCGAGGAGCATTCTGTCGAGGAAAAGCGAGTTGAGCTGAAGCGGTGGCGTGAAGATTTACAGCGAGCTTGTCAGGATAAGGAACCAAACATCCCCATTGTCAAAGAGCTCAAGCCGGTTATTCATGAATGTGATCTACCTACAGAGCATCTTGAGGCTTTGATCGATGGTATGGAGATGGACCTTACCAAAACGAGATACGATTCATGGGATGATTTGGCCAATTACTGCTATCATGTAGCCTCTGTCGTAGGTCTATTGAGCGTTAAGGTATTCGGTTACAATCATTCCTCTCTGGATAACTATGGGTATCACCTGGGGCAGGCTTTGCAACTCACCAACATCCTGCGCGATGTGAGAGTAGATGCCGAAAAAGGTCGTATTTACCTGCCTCAAGACTTGCTCAGAAAGCACGGGGTTTCGGATGATGACGTTCTAAATTACAGATTCACTCCAGACTTTCGAGCGGTTGCCAAGGCAGTTGCCGAAAGGGCAAGAAGTCATTATCGCTCGGCAAGCCAATACGTCTATCCTGATAAGAGAAGGCTTCTGGTTGCGTCCGAAATGATGGCAAGTGTCTACTGGAGAATTCTCCTGAAAATTGAAAAATCAGATTATCAGGTTTTAAGCCCAAAACTAACCAAGCTGACAAAGGCTCATAAACTTGGCATATTAGCTAGAAGTGCAGTCAGGTATTGGCTGAATATTAATTCTTCCGATTACGGGCCACGTTAGCTGTGGGCTAAATCATTTCGTCGACTTCATGACTTGGCTGTGCCTACTGCCAATGAATTTCCAGCTTGTCTGGCAAGCCGATTTTCGATGGATAGATGATGTAAACTGTTTGGCGCGAGGATTGCCAAGCCTTAATAAAATGTTCCAGTGGATAAGTACGCCGAACCTCAGGACAGGCAGCCGGATCATTAATCATTGGATCACCCGATTGATCAAAACCAACCACCACCACAAGATGTCCGTCATTGTTACCTTTGACAGACTTCCCTTTAAGTAAATCATACGAAACAGAGGCAGCAACAGGCACACCGGCACCAATCAGGGACCTCAGTTCATCTATTGCATTGAGTCGGTTCACATGAGCCCGCATATTTAAGTGCCCGCCTGCAAATGCCACGTTGAAAGCCCAATTTCCGGTACCTGGCCAACCTGGATCATAAACAAGATTGGCAGTTTCCAAGACGGAGTATCTCAAATCAGGCCTTGCAAGTTTTTTAGACCAATAATGCATGATCATTGTAACGGAGGTCGGACTGCACCAAACGCCCCCACCGATGTAATCACGCTGACATAAAAGTGGAACGTCAATCAATCGGGTCTCCAGGATTGGCGAAGGCCTCAGCAGTTTATCGAAAGCGGGAGGAGGCGAAAGACAGACACCAAAAAAATCAAGAGTTCCTCCCTTGCTGTCATTACCCGGATAAAGGCTTAATTCTACTTCACAATCGGTGGGGGGCTTTTTAAAAACCAAAGTGTCAGTGTACACGACACCGCAATCATTTTTTTGGTCATTCATGCTGGTGCGAAGACCTGCCAGATCAAGAGATTGCCTCCCATCGGCCCAACGTCCCATATTGAATATGTGTGATTCCCCTGATGCAAAAGATACGTGAACATTTATATCTAGGAAGCCTTCCGCAATCGATTGAAGGTTCCATGATGGAATTAATTCACTCACTTGAAAATCAGGAAGAGGAAGTGGGAAGCGATATACCACTTTTTCTCGATCGTGAGGAAGCGAAAGACGATGATTATCCGGAGTATTCCACGCCAGAAATCGATGCTTTTCGCCCATTACAAGAAGAGAAAAAACACACGAAAAAAGAACGATTAACAAAGTGTGATTTTGCTGTTGAATCTTAAACTTTTTCATCGGGAAAAATGGAGCTGTTTATTTTTTTTCAATTCTCTGAAGATAACTGCTCGATGAGCTGAAATTCCTGTTGAGCTACTTCATGATATTTGAATTTTCTGGCATGTATTTTCCCATTTATCCCTGAGCGCTCCATTTTGTCTGAATCATCAAGCAAAGAAAGCACTGCTTGCGCTGCACTCAATTTCGATTTCATTGGGACAAAATGTAAAATATCCGCAAATAATTCCTTGAATACAGGTAATTCATAAGCAACCACGGGTAGTCCAGCGGCCAGAAATTCAGTCACACTCAAGCCCCACCCTTCCTCGAAGGAGAGACTTAAACCTATTCTGGACTGTCTTAGCAGTTTGTTTTTGGTGGATTCATCAATGCCCCCAGTGAATGTGACATGGTCTAGCAAACCTTGAGTTTGAAGCCCCTCCATCAAAGCTTTTCGATGAGGGCCCTCACCAATCACTACCATACGGGATGCTGGTCTATTCTTGACAATCGTCCCCCATACTTCCACTAGATCGAAGATCCCTTTTTGCTCGTGCATACGCCCCAGGAGGACAAGGTCAAACTGGGGTTCTTCGTGCGGAGTATTATCTATTTCGGTAAAATCCAAGCCACAACCTACCACGTGCGCTGTTCTTTTTTTTAATTTCATTTCTGCAGCCAAAGCAGTGAAATCCCTTTCAACGGGACGACTGAGGCACATGATCAAGTCCGCATGGCGGCAAGCCAGACGCATACTCCATTTTTCTGATTTTAAAAACAAACGATCGAAAAAGGAATGACGGCCTGCTTGAGAATGAAGTAAGTGTTGTATTTTGACGACAAGTTTAGCCTTACAACGGCGAGCCATGATAAGCGCTGGATACACCTCAAAAATTAGAAAATTCGAGGCATAAACAACCCCGTAATCGCAAGATGAAGATATAAGATGCGCGGAAACTAAGCGGAATCCAAAAGCCGGAAAATAACGCCAGGTTTGATCAATATATTCACTGGCATCGAAAATTGGATCAGAGCACAGACGCCCGCAAAAAGGTAACTGAGATGCCACCTGCGGAAAACCAGCCTTGGCCATCATAAAATCAACCTGATGCCCCATGTCGACCCAGGCTTTGGCCATCAGTAAATAATGCTTCAACACTCCAGACATGGAAGTGCCATCGTTCAAGCTGTTATGAACTATGAGAATTTTCAATATCCGGCTATTCTGAGCCATGCATCTGCGACCAATCAACTCTTATCATATGGATCACTGGATTCATTTTTTTCAAACAAGAAAGAATTCATGGCAGCTATCAAATCCTCTTTGGAGGAAGGTTTAAGCATCAGATGATCGAAAGCCGAAGTTTCCGACTGATTAGGCACGTTTTGTTGAGCATCAGCGGTTAAGGCTATAATGACAGGGCGGACAATCCAACGTTCTGTTGAAGATAAAGATTTTATCTGTCGTGCTGCTTCCCTTCCATCCATGACCGGCATGCGAATATCCATCCATATCAGATGCGGTCTCCATTCCTGCGCCGCATTCACTGCAAGTAAACCATTGGTCACTATTCTTAACTCATAACCATAAGGCACCAGTATCGCTCTAATCAACTTGGCGTTGACTGGATCATCTTCAGCCACCAAAATCCGTACTTCCGTCGGGGAAAAAGTTACTTCACTCGATGGCTCGGCCTCGGGACTTTCATCCCGAGCAGGATGTCCAACATCAACCAGAGAAGAGACTGGTAGTTTTAAGTGTACCTTGGTTCCGAGCCCAAGTTTGCTCTGGACCTTAATTTCACCGCGTAGCAGTTCAACGTAATGTTTGCAAATTGAAAGCCCAAGCCCAGCGCCCTTTTGAGTTTGTGAATCTACTCCACCCTGAAAAAATGGCTTAAACAAATTAACCATATCATTTTCAGAAATCCCTACCCCAGTGTCGGCAACCGTTAATTGTATTGTCGTCGGCCTCAAATACTCATCTCCCTTCTGCAGACCGGGTGAAAACTCCCATTCACAATCAACGGATATTGAGCCACTTCGGGTATTCTTCATTGAATTGCCAACGAGGTTTAAAAGTATCTGCTTGATCTTGTCGGGGTCGCTTCGAAACCGCTGAGGCAGGTCATCCGGAATCCTCCAATGCAATGGGACATCACCACTGGACTCATGCATCGAAAGCATCCCTTTTAATTCGTCAAATAGCAGACTCAAATCGAATTCCGTTTCAACAATTTTATCTTTGCCTGCATCAGACTTGCCTAATTGAAGGATATTTTCGATCATAACTCAACAAGTGATTACCACTGGCGCTCGATGATTCTGCAATGATTCCTGCTGGTCCTTTGGTGAGATTTTCCGCCCTCGCTATCAGTTGACTGAATCCGATAATAGGGTGGAGAGGGGTTCTTAATTCATGGCTCATGTTGGCGAGGAAAACGCTCTTGGCTTTATTCGCCTCGTTAGCATTTGCCATGGCAAGTTTCCAAGGTCTGGGTCCTTTCACTCACTGTCGATTCAAGCAAGTTCACGATGCGATTCAAGTTCCTTCGTGCTGTCGATTAACGAAGGCGGTCATTCTGTTGAAAGAGGAGGTGAGAACACCTATTTCATCCATACAAAGCACAGGAAGCGTTGTGTCTAAATTCCCTTGATTGACTCGACGCACTCCACCCAGCAGGGTGCGTAGAGGCAGGATCAGTGAATGGTGAAATAATATAGGTATTCCTACCAGCACGATCAGACAGCCAATGATCAAAGATAATATGAAAATCTTGGCATTAGGAAGTCCCGCTTGGCCTATCATCAGGTTTTGATCATAAACCATCCCATTGGAAGTGATGCGTGAAACAGCAGGAGATTTCTCACTGAGGTGCAATCGATCGGGTTTCGTGGAACTATCTCCCCGCACGAAACCGTATAGGCGCACATCTACGGGGCGATCTACGCGGCTATAAATAATGTCCCTTGATTGCATTTCGCCATAATTGAGCTGGATCGTTCCATCGCTGTGCAGAACAATTTGAAATGAATGCTTCAGTGCCGTATTTCGTTTGGACGGAATATTAATCCATGAGAAAACAGCACGCTCGGCTGAGATGTTCGTAAAAAGACCTCCTCCTTCCTCGATTGCATTTTCATAGGTTTCCATCAAAGCCGCAACAATCAGCGGGTGATGACCGTAATGAAGTTCGAATGCCCCAAGTTTGACAGCATTCTGAAAAGAAACGTAACCGTGAATGGAAGCAAAAACGCTGTGATATCCTTCTCCGAAGTATGGAAATTTGAAAGGTAATACCAACTTACCGTTGTCAGGCTTGTGAATTGATCCAATGTCATTTAACCAATTTAGCGGGCCACTTTCTATGAGATAATCTGTTGCATCATTTTGAAAGGTGATTTTAAGACTCTTGTTTTCGGGCACTTTCAAAGCACCTCCCTTTCCAGAGTCACTCAGATTATTGAATGCAGTCTGACGATCGTTCCGCAAAATGAGAACACCACAAAAGTTTAAGAGGAGCAGGATTAAACTCAGAAAAATACCTACCAATTTAACCTGCAGGGATGTTCTCTCTGCCGATGCGCTCAGATAGAAAAGGACGAAGATAGAAAAAAGTATCAGGGCGCTAGATGCGACGATGGTAGGATCTATGTTAAGGCAAACTAAAGGAGGAATGAAAAAACAAATTAGGCATAAATTTCGAGATGCCCGCAACTGCAGATGTTGAGGGTTTAAGAAGCGCAAGACCAGAGACCTTTTTTTGACCTCAGGAAATTGGTAGGTTGCCTGCCTAAAAAAGAGAACGATTGTCCAGATGAATGAGAGACCAGGTACCGTATACTGGAACGAATTAGCCCAATATGCACAATCATCGATAAAGCTTGACCGGAGTAGATTAATGCCGGTGTAAACCGTAAACAATCCGATTGCGGCCAAGACCAGAAGGACTATCTTTGGCTCCCATGGATGGACCTCCAACTTTCTTGGGAAGTTATACGCAAGCCAGGTGGTACATACCGAGACCCCCCATAAAGGAATGAGATACAAAACCGAGCAGATGAAAGCCCATTTTTGATGAAAGAAACTTAGACCGAAGGAAAAAAGCGCAAAGAGTAAAACAGAAAATCCAAATGCGGCAAAGGAAGACTGCGCGGGAGTACGCTGTCCACGCAAAAGGTCGTAGAGACCAAATGCAGAAACTGCCGCTGAAAGGAGCGCCAGCGAGAGATAAGCGAGTGTTGTTTCCGTGAAAACGAAGCTCCATACTGTGCACAAGGGGACCATTGCTTAGATCAAATTCTATTGTAGGTTCATAATAGCACCAGCATCAACCTGTAATATGAATTTCCCTGGAATATTATAGCTTATCGGGCACACGACTAACTTCACCCTTGAATCTTATCCATGCCCAACACGCAATCAAACCAAAAGGCAATAGTAACCAAGCTGAAACACCAAAACCCGCTGGCAGATAGCCAGCAATCACGGCAAGTCCACCTGCAACCAACGCATATGGCATTTGAGTCCTGACATGGTCCAATGGGTCACACCCACTGGAAAAAGATGAAACGATAGAGGTATCACTGATGGGTGAACAATGGTCACCGAATACAGCTCCCGTAAGGACTGACCCGATGGTTACAATCACAACATGACTCAACTCTTGTCCCAATTCCCAACCGGTTAAACTGACCGCCACCGGAATGGCCAATGGCATCATGATCCCCATCGTTCCCCAAGAGGTTCCCGTACTGAATGACATGACTGATGACAGCAAAAAAACAAGTGCAGGCAGAAGCGCAACAGGAAGCCAATCGCCAAGAAAGCCAACCAGCCACTCTGCCGTCCTGAGATCATGGATTACATTACTGAGCATGAAAGCAAATACCAGTATCAACATCGGCATGAACATGTGACGCATTCCTTCAAAGAAAATCTGCACCGGCGATTCCTTGCTACTCTCTGGTGCCATGAACCGTCGTCAGCATAATTGCAGCAACCGATGCAAATGCGGTGGCACAGATGAAAACAATGTCAGCTCGAGCTCGCCCAAATACTTGGATAGCTCCTGACAATGAAAACTTCTCGTTCAACCCACCACCCTCGACATATAACCCTCCAAACACTCCCAATATGAGGATAAGCAATGGAATCAGACCAACAGCTAGTTTTCGTTTGGCATGAGCGCCTTTTTTGGCGCTCGGATCGGACGAGCAGGACGCTTTTCTGCGCTCAAAGGCAAGCATAGGGCCATACTCTCTCCCCAGCCAAATCGTCAAAAAGACGATCGCTAGAGCAAAATAGTTATAAAACCGATAAGGAAGACTTTGAATCAAGAGCTTGTAGGGAGCAATGGAGGGATCCGATACAGTCACTCCCGCATTTTCAAAACCTGCAAATATCAATCCCATTTCTGTAGCAATCCAGGTCGAAATCAAGGCAAAAGAGGCGATTGGAGAGGCAGTCGAATCAACAATAAAGGCTAGCTTTTCTCGTGAAACACCCGCGCGATCCGTCACCGCACGCATGGTTTTGCCGACCAGCATACAATTTGCCAGACCATCAAAAAAAACGAGCCACCCCATTCCAAATGCTCCAAGTCCGGCTCTTTTGCGCGAATCGCCCGCTCCCAGAAATTTCTGAGCCAGAGCATGCATGCTTCCGCTGCGATTCAGAACCTCTACAAAACCTCCCATCATGAAGGAGAACAAAATAACGCTGACTTTCGATGGGATCTGCCAGCACAGGAACAAGGTGCTTGGCAAACAAGTCAATGAATGCCCGAAAGATATTTCCATCGTTCAGCAGCACAGCACCGGAAAAAGCGCCAATGAATAGCGAAACGTAGATATCCCTTGTCAAAAAAGCCAGAAGGATAGCCACGACACTCGGCCAGATCACAGAAGGACCCTGCAAGCTCTCCGGCAAGACAGCCCAGAGAAAAGTCGTCAAAGGCACACCCCAGATAATCCATTTTGTTCGTTTGGTTAGCTTCATTCCAACTGATTATTCTTGAATAACACAAAAGCAGACGAGCAGGCAATCTGTTGCTTGCTAAAAGTGAGCAGAGCTCTAGCTCGGAATAGCAGGTTTTCGCGTCTTTTCAGGAAATAAACGCTCATACTCTCGCATGACATAAAGATCCGTCATTCCAGCAAGGTAGTTGCAAACAGCTCGTGGTATTTTGGTTGAGCCTTGATGTCTACCGAATTGAGATCCCATTTCATGAGGCTTTTCCATGAAGTAATGAAAGAGAGGCACCAGCATCCTTACAGCTTTCAAGTTCGGTTCATGTACAACAGGGTTGTAATAGAGATTGCGATAAAGATATTCCCTGAGCTCAGCATTCCAGCGTTTGCGCTCGTTACTGTAGTCAACCAAATTGTTCTTGTGAGCCCTTACTTCGCTGACATGATTGACACCTGAGGTCCTAAGAAACGTTTCCGTTGTGTGCACCACATCTTTGACCATGTCATCAATGATGCATCGAATGATAAAATAACGGCGTGATTCATTCTTAAGATCGCCATATTGCCGCTGAACGCGCTCAGTGGACATCCGCCATAATTCAACATGTCCTCTAAGTTGTGATTCACGGATTAAACCAGAATCAAGTCCATCGTCCAGATCGTGGCTGTAGTATGCGATTTCATCCGCAAGATTTGCGACTTGTGCTTCCAGAGATGGACGATTGAAGGTTTCCACACTTCCTGCATCAGAAGCCCCTGAGAATTGGTAATGTTTGGCAAGCCCCTCCCGCGTTTCCCATGTTAAGTTCAGCCCTGGAAAACACGGATATTTTTGCTCCAACTCTTCAATGACCCTCAAGCTTTGTAGATTATGCTCAAATCCACCATGGTCCTTCATCAACTCATTGAGAGCTTCTTCGCCCTTATGACCAAATGGAGAGTGGCCCAGATCATGAGCAAGCGCAATGGTTTCACAGAGATCTTCATTGAGGCGAAGCGCACGGGCAATGTTGCGGGCAATACCAGCAACTTCCATGGTGTGGGTGAGTCGAGTACGAAGGTGATCACCTGTGCCATTAAGAAAAACCTGCGTTTTATACTCAAGCCGTCGAAAAGCTCTCGAGTGAATCACCCGATCCCGGTCTCGTTGAAAATGGGTACGCCACTCCGGGGGATCTTCCGGGTGAGTGCGCCCCAGAGAATCGCAGCTTAATTGTGCAAATGGAGCCAAAACCCGCGACTCACGCTGCTCCAACTCCTTTCGATCGCAAGGCATGCAGTTATTGTTTTGAAAGACCGATCGCCTCTTTGGGAAAAGCATCTTCCAGAGGGATCATTTTGAGCTCGAACAAGCGCCGGATCGTTTCTTCAATCAGGTTATTGGGGCAGCTTGCTCCTGCGGTGATACCGATTGTGATATTTCCTTCAGGCAGCCAGTCTGATGTAAACTCCTCTATTTGCCTGTGCTGATTGAAATGCTTGATCGTCTCACAGGACTTCATCATAGCCGCATTCTTGATGAAATAAGTAGGTAAGCAGGCTTCCCCCATTTCGGCAAGATGTGAGGTATTGCTTGAATTATACCCCCCCACCACAACAAGCAGATCCATCGGCTCGGTTAGCAGTTTTTCCAGGGCGTCTTGACGATCCTGAGTTGCGCTGCAGATAGTGTCAAAATAACGGAAATGATTCCCCAAATCCTTAGTGCCATATTTTTGTTCCATGGCCTCTTTTAACCTGCGCTGAACTTCCTCAGTTTCGCCTCTCAACATGGTAGTTTGATTGGCAACACCAATCGCTTTCAAATGAATATCAGGATCAAACCCCTCAGAATAAGCTCCTTTAAAGATCGTCAGAAAATCCGTCTTATCGCCGCCATGGAGTATGTAATCACAAATACGGTCTGTTTCCTCCAGGGTAAATGTCACTAAGTAATGTCCATTGGAAGCAGTAGCTTGAGAACTAGTGGCCTTGGTCTCCTCATGCCATGCCTTGCCATGAATAATACTGGTCACCCTATCCTTGGAATACTGCTTGACTCGTTTCCAGACACTCATGACATCACCACATGTCGTATCAACCATGACACAACCCTTTTCCTGAATGATCTGTCGAGTTCCTACCTCCGTGCCAAAGGCGGGTATGATCACGACGTCCTCCGATGTTAATTCATCTAATTCTTCCATGGACGGGCGACTTGAAATAGCAAGGATTCCCATCATCTCGATTTGTTCATTAACCTCGGGATTGTGAATGATTTCTCCCAATAGAAAGATGCGGGTTGGATTCGGAAAGACCTTACGTGCAGCGTAAGCCAGGTCGATGGCTCGCTCAACCCCGTAACAAAACCCAAATTGCTTGGCCAGACGTATGGTCATTCTGCCGGGTACCACCACTCGGTTTTCGTGCGCCCTTATGTATTCTACGAGGGAGCTGCGATAATGAGTGACGACCTCAGCCTGAACTTCCTTCATGACGTCCGGTCGTCTGAGATTGATTTTTTTAGGTTTTGTAGAGACAGAAGATGCCATTGATAGAAACATTAACATGATGGCGCATGAAGAGGAAGGTGATTTTAGATCAAAGGAGAAAGTAAAACAATCATGCCGACGAGCATCTCAAAGCGCCCCGTCATGAAAGAAATCTAGCATTGAAATCAGCTTTGATTTCGTTGCAAAAATAACAATCAACTGGCATAAGACGTCGATGTATTATCGCCGATTTGGCAAAACGGAACTTAAAATGCCGGTGTTTACCTGCGGCGGTATGCGCTACCAACATCAATGGGTCGATACCGCTCCGGAAGACATCCCAAAAAAGAATCAAGCAAACCTTGAAGCCACCATTCACAGGGCACTAGAACTCGGAATTAATCACATCGAAACGGCACGAGGATACGGCACCTCAGAAATGCAACTCGGGTGGCTCCTCCCCAAATTGCCTCGTGAAAAAATGATTGTGCAAACAAAAATTGCACCCTTTGCCAGTCAAAAAGAATTTTACGAAACCTTCAACCAGTCCATGCAATATCTTGGATTGGATCACGTGGAACTCTTGTCCATTCATGGTATCAATAATAATCAACTACTGGATTGGACGACTCGAAAAGGAGGATGCCTCGAAGCCGCCTACGAATTAAAAAAACAAGGTCGAGCGAGACATATCGGATTTTCAACACATGCAACTCCGGATATCATACTGGAGGCAATCAAGACCGACGCGTTCGAATACGTCAATTTGCATTGGTATTTTGTCAATGATTTGAATTGGTCCTCCGTTGAAGCGGCTGCAGACCGCGATATGGGAGTGTTCATCATCAGCCCCAACGACAAGGGAGGGATGCTGTATGATCCACCTGCCAAATTGGCAGGACTCTGCGATCCGCTCAGCCCGATGGCGTTCAATAACCTCTATTGTCTGGCAAGGCCTCAAATTCATACCCTGAGCATTGGGGCAGCCCGCCCGAGTGATTTTGATGCGCACCTCGCTTCATTGCAACACTACGGCAAGGCCACCCAAACAATGAAACCCATTGAGCAAGCATTGCGGGTTGAAATGAATCGAGTGCTGGGTAAGGAGTGGTGCGAAGAATGGCCGGAAGGGCTTCCCGAATACGTTGATATGCCGGGCGAAGTCAATCTGGTGGAAATCCTCCGACTCTGGACCTATGCCAAGTCTCTCGATATTGTCGGATGGGGTAAAATGAGATACAACCTTCTGGGAAATGCTGAGCACTGGTTCCCGGGTCAAAATGTCACTCACTTGCCAGCAGCGGCCTCCGAGTGGGTTCACCTGTTGAACAAGAGTCAATTTAAAGATCAGATCCCGGGCATCCTTCAAGGAGGCTCATGAAATGTTATTCGAAAAACCGGTGCAGCGATTAAGTCAGTCCTGATGGGGGGGCTCAGTGGATTCGATCCATCAAAAAAGCCACCGCTTTAAAGCGGTGGCTTTTTTGTGAAAGAATTAAAATCGAGACGTTCCCGATTATTTCATCAGCAGCAGCTGACGCGCTTGCTTGATAGAGCGGCTTAGGCGCCGCTGAAATGGAGCAGGTAAACCGGTGTATTTGCGAGGCAGGATCTTGCCTTGTTCGGTCACGTATCGTCGAAGCAAATCGACATTGTACGGTGCCAAAGCGTCAATGGTAAAGTCGACCACAGGCTTGGGCCTCGGTGTGCGCGTTGTATAACGTCCGGTGGTCTCACCGCGGCGTCCCTTTTCCTTGTTATTCTTGCGTGGCATATCTTATGTTCAATTGAAATTAATTTTTAACACTCAATCTACTTGATCTCACGATGGAGGGTGTGGCGCCGAAGGAATGGGTTGTATTTCTTTTTTTCAACCTTTTCAGTCTGCAATTTTTTATTGCGTGAGGTCATGTAGCGTGAGGGCGGCTTGCCTTCCTTACGTGCTTCTGTACATTCAATAGTGACTATTTCTCGTGGCATGATTTTTAATCCTTGTCTCGATTCGGTTTACGATCGGAATCATCATCATCCGATTCTACAACGGGCGTAGCTCCTGGCGAATCAACAGAGCCAAGTGTCCCAAGTCGTCGCTGGCGAGCAACGCCATCTTTTTCTAGCTGCATTTGTGATTCCACCGTGAAACGAGTCCAGGGAATAGCTTCCAAACGCGCTTTGGGAATTGGCTTTCCAGTCAATTCACAAACGCCATAAGTTTCTTTTTCAATTCGGCGCAAGGCTTCTTCGATTTCATAAACCGCATCCTGATCGGATGACAGAAGACTCAACGCAAAGTCTCGGTCAAAGTTATCTGTCCCGGAATCGGCCATGTGGAGACTATAACTTTGCATCTCTTCAGCTGACTCTTTGGCCAACCCATCCATCTGTGCCATCAGACGCTCGTGTAATTCCAAGAGAGTTTTGTAATATTTCGACCATTGCGGCTTCACTTTGGTCGAACTCCAGTTCTTGGATTTTGCTGACTTGGAGCTAGTTTTTGTTTCCTGAACAGGAATCCCCAGAATGGCTGCTGTTGTCGCTGTGGCAACAGTTGACCCACCCTTTTTAGCTTTGGCTCCAGTCACCTTTTTTGCTGTTTTTTTTCTTCGTTGTCACGGGTTCTAATCCATGTAGTTCAGCCAGTTCCGATCAGGTCTGGCAGTTCAACAGAACGCCAGAAATTTTGTTAAGAGCGGTGGAATTTAGCAAAGCCTTTTCAAATTACCACCTTTTTTTGAGGGATAAGTAAATTTTGTATTCAGAAAAGGCGAGCGATCCCCCCATCCACTGCCGAAACTTGGTGTTTTAGCTTGAACGGACGATGGTTACGTAATGATTTACTGGCGAGCCTTGCGGCGACGCATGTCTTTCTCTTTAACAAGCATCGCAGCTTTGCCAATACGACCACGCAGATAAGTCAACTTAGCACGTCGAACAGAGCCATAGCGATCAACGTCGACTTTGGCAACACGAGGTGAGTGCACTGGGAATACACGCTCAACTCCTTCACCGTAGCTGATGCGTCGGACAGTGAATGATTCATTCACACCTGATCCCCCTCGAGCGATGACAATACCGGCAAACACCTGAATACGCTCTTTATCGCCTTCAACCACACGGACATGCACCTTCACGGTGTCGCCAACTGAAAAATTCAGAGGCTCCTTACGAAGGCTGTCGGCCTCAATTTTTTTTAACAATTCCTGATTCATACAACGTTGTGATTTCTAAATGAGGGGAAAGCCCCTCTATTTTAAATATTTTACCAAATCCGGGCGCATCGCCTCGGTTCGCTTGATCGCCTGTTCGTGCCGCCACTTGGCTATAGCCGCATGATTGCCCGACATCAAAATTTCCGGAACCTTCATGTCCCTGAAAACTTGAGGACGTGTGTAGTGCGGGTATTCCAGCAATCCATGGCTGAACGATTCGTCCACAGAGCTTTCAGCATCTCCCAACACCCCAGGCACCAACCTGGTCACGCAATCGACAATTACCATTGCGGGAAGCGCGCCATTTGTCAGAACGTAATCTCCAATTGAAAACGTTTCATCGATCAGCGCTTCCCTGATCCTTTCGTCGAATCCTTCATAACTCCCACACAACAATACCAGATGTGGGCACTTGGAAAGCCTGACGCCATCCGCCTGTTGAAACTGCTTCCCTGAGGGTGCCATCATTATGACAGCAGTCCCTTCGGTTCTCATGCTTTCCACAGCATCGAAAACAGGCTCGGGTTTGAGAACCATTCCTGGTCCTCCACCAAAAGGTCGATCATCGACTACGCGATGCTTGTCCTTCGTAAAATCTCTAAGGTTGTGGATACTTAAATCCAGTAAACCTCTGTCCTGGGCTCGCTTTAGAATACTTTCATTGAGCGGTCCCAAAAACATTTCAGGAAACAACGAAATGATGTCTACCTTCATATAAGTTTTAAGGTAACGGACACCATAATGCGATCCCTGGTTACAGAGCCAGACCTACCCTCAACTGAACGAACTTAAACTTCCAATTCGGAAACCTCGAGAACACACCGGGCATCCGCCTTCGCGCTGCCTGCTTGCATCAAACCGCGAATGGCGTTGATGGTGTTACCCTGTTTTCCAATCACCTTCCCCATGTCATCAGGATGAAGTTTGACTTTGAAAACTGTAAGACCATCTTTGTCTTCAGCTTCAATTTCCATTGAATCAGGGTTCTCAATGAGCCCCTTGATTACGTATTCTACATAAGTCTGCATGGTCTTATCAGCAAAAATCAATAACCGCTCAGCTCAAAATCAGGCAGTCGCAGCATCTGCTTCCACCTCTTCTGCAACAACTTCAGCAGAAGCCTTGCGTGCCTTACGGATGAAACTCATGACCGTGTCAGACGGCTGAGCACCGCAAGAGATCCAGTAATCGATTCTCTCCAGATTTAGCTCGAATTTTTGACCAGAACGGGAAGGATGATAGGTTCCCAATTCTTCTATGCACTTGCCGTCACGCGGGCTGCGGCAGTCTGCAGCAACAACGCGGTAAACGGGATGATTTCTCGCGCCCATGCGCTTTAAACGGATTTTTACCATATTCAGTTACAACTCAAATGATTTTTCACCTAGTCAAGGTGATCAGGTCTTGTTTAAGTTTGCCCCGCAAAAGGGGAACGAGGAAATTATGCATGGCACCTGGGAATGGCAAGCTCTCTTTTTAAAAAAAACCTTTATCAAGGCATTGACAAAATCTTCAAACTTTAGTTAATTAAGAAAGGTAATTTACTTATGATTAAACCAGCATCGGAAAAAAAGCTATCGCATAACGAAATCCTCAAGGAAAACGATCCCCTTTTGGCTGGCAATCTTGCAGCCACTCTCAACGACCCTGAAGTAGATCGCTTTTCCAAAGATGACGGGCAATTTCTGAAATTTCACGGTATCTACCAGCAGGATGACCGCGATAAACGCAAAACAGGCAAACATTACATGTTCATGATCCGTGGGCGGATCGCTAGCGGTATCATGGCGCCAGACCAGTATAGGGTTTACGATGATCTGGCCACCAACTACGCCAATAACACCTTGAGACTGACATCGCGGCAAAGCATTCAATTCCATGGTGTCGTCAAGACGGGACTGGGCCCCCTGATGAAAACCATCAACGAAGCGTTGATGACCACCCTTGCGGCATGCGGTGATGTGAATCGCAACGTAATGGCATCCCCTACACCCGCCACTGACGCGTGGATCAACGAAGTGCACGCAGATTCAGAACTGCTGTCAAATGCGTTACAACCCACCACTCAGGCCTACCATTCCATTTGGGTTGAGGGCGTTCAACTGGATCTGGAGGAGCACAAGGATCACGACGATCCTCTCTATGGAAAAACGTATCTCCCACGTAAATTCAAGACGGCATTCGCAATCCCTCCTCTGAACGATGTCGATCTCTTCACCAATTGTCTCGGATTTGTTGCGATCGCCGAGAATGACAAACTGGTTGGTTACAACCTCACGGCCGGCGGCGGCCTGGGTATGAGCCATAACAACCCGAACACATTTCCGCGGAAAGCAGATGTGATTGGCTACATCGCCCGTGATCAGATAGAGAACGTTGCAAAGGGAGTCCTGACGATCCACCGTGATTTCGGAGACCGCACCGACCGCAAACACGCCCGCTTGAAATATGTGCTGGAAGAAAAAGGCGTTGAATGGTTCAGAAATGAACTGGAAAAGCGCATAGGATTCAAACTGGAAGATGCAAAACCATTTGAATTTACCCGCCAGGGAGACCGATTCGGATGGCACAAACAAGCCGATGGGAATCATTTTCTGGGACTTTTCGTTGAAGCTGGAAGGATCAAGGACACTGATTCGATTCAACTAAAAACAGCGATACGCAAGGTAGTGGATAGCTACAACACCGAAATCCGCCTCACGCCGACACAAAACATACTCATTGTGAATGTGGCGCCCGAATCGGTAGAAGGGATCAACAAGATCCTTGCAGACCACGGGGTTCAAACGACACATGAAAAGTCACCGGTGCGCAGTGCCACCATGGCATGCCCTGCGCTTCCGACATGTGGATTGGCTTTGGCTGAATCAGAAAGATATCTCCCTGGATTGATTGATCGTGTTGAAGGCTTACTCGGAAACGCAGGTATTCCCCAGGAGGAAATCATTATTCGCATGACCGGCTGCCCGAATGGATGCGCGCGTCCTTACATGGCAGAACTGGGCTTCGTGGGCCGCGCCCCAAAAAAATACAATGTTTATGTGGGCGGCAACGAATCCGGAACTCGATTGAACCGACTCTACAAAGTGAGTGTCAAAGACGACGAAATGGATGAGTTACTCGGCTCATTGCTGCACCGCTTCAAGGGCGAGCGTCAAACGGACGAACGCTTCGGCGACTGGAGCGCCAGGCCCTCTGGAAAGAGCTCGATGAACAGGAAGAGGCATGATCCAAGCAAATTCTGTCTCCACATGGCAGTGATCCGTCTGAAATAACGATATGCCCGATCAAACGGTAATGACTCATATGGTGAAAAAGCCCCAGCAAAACAATAGTCGACTCTCACGGCCTGGAGCTTCACGAAGAAAACGCCAAAGCTTGAATCAGCACTGCTGAGGAACGCGTCGCATGGGCCGTTGGGCATTTCAGAAGAAAGCCTCGTGACTTACTTCAAGCTTTGGTGCACAAGCTGCCGTTTGCCTGCATATGGCTACCAGTCAGTTGGCAGACATACCTGTCATTTTAGTGGATACTGGTTATCTGTTTCCTGAAACCTATCAGTTTATCGACAAACTGACAGAGAGGCTCAAGTTGAATATCAAAGTGTATCGCTCGATATCTCACCTGCATGGCAAGAAGCGAGGTATGGGCAGCTCTGGGAAAACGGACTCGATGGAATCACCACTTACAATCAAATGAATAAAGTGGAACCAATGAGGCGGGCATTGAGAGATTTAAATCCGAAAGGCTGGATTGCAGGCCTTAGACGTCAACAGAGTTCCAGCCGTAAAAAACTCAATGTCCTGGCCGTTGATGACGTACATCTAAAAATCCATCCCATCGTTGATTGGACGAGCAAGGATGTTTTCGAATATCTAAAAAAACACGACCTACCCTACCATCCCTTGTGGCATCAGGGATACCTTAGCATTGGCGATGTCCACACCACCAAGCGGGTGGATGAAGGAATGCGGAAGAAGAATCTCGGTTTTTCGGATTGAAGCGCGAATGCGGTTTGCACGAAACGGCGTCCAGCGACTTCAGCATTTAAGCCCCCCTCATACGAATCCATTAATCAAAACAGCAACGGACATTATGTCTGCGGAGAATATTCACCCCATCTTCCATCGAAGCCTCGACAGATCAAGCAAGGAAACTTTGCTGGGGCAGAAGGGCTGTGTCATTTGGCTGTACGGACTTTCGGGTGCCGGGAAAAAGCACCTTGGCAATCGCTCTGGAGAAGAGGTTGCACACAGATGGCATCATGACCCAGTTGCTTGATGGGGATAATATCCGAACGGGGCTCAACCGCAATCTGGGTTTTACGGATGCGGATCGCCGAGAAAACATCAGGCGCATCGCGGAGGTGGGCCAAACTATTCGCGAATGCCGGCATCGTTACCATTGCTTCGTTTATTACGCCCAAAAAGGAACTGAGAACCCTGGCTAGAGAGGTGATCCGCGAACCTGATTTCAGAGAAGTTTTTGTGACTTGCTCGTTTGAAACCTGCGAGCAGAGAGACGTGAAAGGGCTTTACGCAAAAGCAAAATCAGGAGATATCAAACACTTTACTGGGAAAGATTCGTCCTTTGAACCTCCAGACGAATCATCTCCTGCAGATCTTGAATTAAATACCGATGAAAAAAGCGAACATATTTGTTTAGAGGAACTATACTCCTTCGCAAAAAACGTTCTGAAGTAAATACAAATCACCCATTTATCCGTAAGAAATATAGACTCAATGCACACATACCGATTGACTCATTTAAAGGCGCTTGAAGCTGAAGCTATCTTCATCATGCGTGAAGTTGCGTCTCAGTTTGAAAAACCCGTCTTATTGTTTTCTGGAGGCAAAGATTCCATTGTCATGGTCAGGCTGGCCCAAAAGGCATTCCACCCAGCAAAGATTCCTTTTCCTTTCATGCATGTTGACACAGGTCATAATTTTCCAGAGACCATTGAATTCAGGGATAAACTTGTCAAAGAAGCAGGCGCCAACCTCATCGTACGCACGGTTCAGGAATCGATTGATAAGGGTCGAGCTACCGAGGAAAAGGGACCTCAAGCCAGCCGGAACATGCTCCAGACAGTAACACTTCTGGATGCCTTGGAAGAGTTTCAATTCACGGCCGCCATTGGCGGTGCAAGGCGTGATGAGGAAAAAGCACGTGCCAAGGAACGATTTTTCTCGCATCGAAATGAGTTTGGTCAATGGGACCCTAAAAACCAACGACCCGAGCTATGGAATCTTTTCAACGGGAACATGCATATGGCTGAACATTTCCGAATCTTCCCATTGAGTAACTGGACAGAAATGGATGTCTGGCAATACATCAAAATGGAAGAGCTTTCATTACCTTCCGTTTACTTTAGCCATGAACGAGAAGTCATCCATCGAAATGGCATTTACCTGGCCAACTCTGAGTATCTGACATTGGGCAAAGATGAATTCGTTGAGAACATGGTCGTCAGGTGTCGAACTGTTGGAGACATGACCTGCACGGGAGTCGTCGCTTCACCCGCTAGCAATGTGGACGATATCATTGCTGAAGTCGCAGCCGCCAGAGTCACCGAGCGTGGGGGAAGAACCGATGACAAACGCTCTGAAACAGC
>CALSPN010000027.1 GCA_943788245.1 uncultured Verrucomicrobiae bacterium
TCAACGCGGATGCCTTGTAGTGGGCTTTGATTTCATCTGGTGAAAGAGAACGATCATAGATGGCTATTTCGTCGAGTTTGCCCTCGAAATTGAAAAGGTTGTCATTGCGGCCTCCCAGGAAGAGCGCATTTTCACCTTCTGGAATCGTATGTGAAAAATACTCCGTCAATTTCGGGTTGAGTGCGTCCATCGAGATGAACACGGACTTGATCGCCCTCACGCACAAACACGACATGGTGCCAGGCCTGAAAGGTCAGTGTGTTGCGTCCACCCCAGAATCTGATTTTGCTTGTTTCCGTTGAAAAGAAACAGTCGCCCTGCGAGATGTGGTTGGTTGTGCTGCCCCCGATCCCAAGGGTGTTCTCCGCTTGCATCTGGATCCCCATCCTGTCCTCGTGAAAAGACATAACCAGTCACCGCTCTATTATCTGCTGGAAGGCCATTCCATAACCAGAACTCGATGGTGTAATCATTTTTCAGAGCCACTTTGGCGTTTCAAAACGTCCTCCAGCAAAATGTGCGGAGCGATTGATTTGGTCGGATGAAAATGCGTTCCTCGCGGGGGGGATGGGGGGCTTGATACCCGATTCTTTCGTCCGCTCCTGGCAGGGTGAAGTGCCACTCCTTCCTCAAAATTGGGCGTTGTAACGACCTGTAATATCGTGAGCTACTGGCATGGACATCTCCTCCAAACGCCAGTAAGCCATTGGATTACTTTTCTGAATGGATTGCGCATAGGGTCCATGTATTTCTTTCAGAGCGCGACGAGGTCGGTCAGACACCTCTTCAAGCAGTTTCAGTAAGGATTCCACGATCCGGGGTTCGGCATTGATTTCCAATCCTGCCGTCCGTGCTGCCCATGTGGTATAGCCGCCGAGTGCGTGTTGTTCGGGAGGTGGAATGTATCCCTCAGCGCCCATTGGCGAGTGATATGTTGAACATGTTTGTCAACGGGCTCTGGCGTTTTAATTTGAGACCGGTTGATTGCGAACACTTCATTGGGTATGGCTGTGATGCCTAGATCGCCAATGCGCAGCGCTTGAAGGATCAATTCTGTTTGTTGCCGCTCGTGCAAGTAGAGAGATTCTTTCGCGTAGATTTCCGGTTGTGATCGGGGTAGGCGATTCCCCATTTTCTCTACCTCTTGTTCAGCCCAAGCAAGTCGTCCCGGCCCCGGTACACCGGTAAGCGAGGCTCAAGCTGTTCTGTGCTATTCTCAAGGGTGCGGTTTCATGCCATGCGATTCCTTTTACAAGCGCAGCTGTCAGATGGGCCATTTCTTCAGGCGTATCCGTCATAGTTGATATTTTCTCGAGGCACCCCGTAGTCCATCCACATCAAATCACCGCTGGTTCCTTGCGACATGATCGCCACGAAATCAGCGCCTGCGTTCATTTGGTTAGCGATGTGTTCTGCAAATCGACCATAATAATCTGCTGACAGAAGAGGAGAGCCGACGAATAGTGCATCGAGTAGTTTGCGAATACTGCCAATGGTTCTCCATCCATAGCTTGCAATGCCATCACAGAAAGCTCGGGATCCACGGGGCCGCTCGGGCCTGTTGCATCCGGGTTTTCATGGCCTGGATGCATGTGTGCGCGAACGTTGTTTTGACCAAAGGGGTCGTTGAAGACTTTGTCCGGCCGCCTGATCCATCGACGGTTGAATGTGTGCTTCCAATCCTCCATCTGTGCCCAACCTATGCGGGCAGGCTTGAGTCGATTGACCGCATTTACCATGGACCTCGCAATGCGGTCCGGAAGCATCGCGGCATAGCGAGGATCGACTCGGGAGCCAAGGCATCCCATGGCGGAAGGTGCTGAATGAGTGTGGGTCGCGGAGACCATCATTTGACTCATGGGGATACCCGTTGTTTTGCTGGCATCACTCTTGGCCCGATCGATGAGAGTGCGAGGGACCATGCAGGAGTCCACCACGCAAAGGATGATTTGTTGCCGGCCATCATCCAATGCAAGGGCCTTTGCGAAAAGCTTGTCCGTGGCTTCGGTTGCTGAACGTTCGGTAAATGATCCGTTGACTCGAACAGGGTATTGAGTAGGGCTGATGTCCACCATGCTGGCACCCGCTTTGAAATCTGCTTGGATCCCAGGAGTAAAAAGCGCAATGAACGCAATGAAACTAAACGTAACGCATTGGCGGCTGATGAATGGCATATGACGATTCAAGGGGGTATGGGAATGCGCGTCAATAATGGAGGATGGATTCTTTCGTACGGATCGAATCATGACAGTTTTGGATCGTTCATGCTTTATCGAAAATACATCGCTGGGCGGCACGGGGATCATTGGTTTTTCAGACTGAACAATTCAACCAAGGCACAAGCCTCGTCAGGAGGATCGATTTACTCGAGGGTAAGAGTAACCGATCGCTCTGCGACAGCCCTCTTTCTGGTAAGCCCAGGCATTTATCACCATGGAAATGCCCGACTCAGAGGCTCATGATTCACGGAGGTCTGATTTCCATTGTTTACCCTGTTCATTTTCCGCGAAAACGAAAAAGAAGATAAAGCAGGGAAAACTATTTTGCCTGCTGCTGCATTGAATATGCTAACGAGAATTTACTTGTCGGGCGTGTCAGGAAACTGTCTGTGACAGGGGAGTAAGTCTCTACATCAATTTTGTTTTTGTGTGGATGGAATGTCATGATACGCAGGAATCCACTTCCCGCCTTGATTTCGGGAAGGTCCCAATACCAGTAATCCGCCTGCACCTGGTGCACTGTGTTTCCATACTTGCCTTTGCTTGTGAGTAAGTCCTCCCTCGCATGGCCGGATAGCACGAGGAAGATGTTCTTGTGCTTGCTGACGAATTTCTCCCAGGTGGATTTCCCCGAGTTGCCTTGCACTGGATAGCTGTCAGCCTGTGTTCGCTGTCCCTTGCCTCCGGAAAGATAGGCATGTGTGATGACGATGGTGCGGTAATCAGGATGCTGTTCCACGACTTTATTTGCCCATGCAAGAGTTTCATCGCGTGGTTTGAACTCCAGAGTGAGAATGAGAAACTTCATGCCGCTCTCTTCCAGATAGAGATAATAATTTTCAGTTTTACCTTCCTCGCGAAAATGGATTGCTTTTTCGGGTCCGAAATGCGCGTCGTACAATGCGTTGTCGGTGAATCGTGAAGGTTTGAAAAATGAACTGAAGCGGCTCGCGCGCGAATGGCTCGTCTTACGGTCTTGTAACGAATACCCCATGTCATGATTCCCGGTACACAAAATGTAGGGAACATGGTCATCAATGGTTGTGAACGCAGTGTCGGCTATTTTCCATTCATCATCATGATCTGTTTGAGTGATATCTCCGACATGTGCTACCATGGAGATATTCATCAATTGCCTGTTCTTTTTAATCCAGTCAGTCTGCATGAAGAAACAGGTTCTTTGATCTCCAATCTCCGGCCAGTGTTGCTGCGTCTCCTGATGCCTTACATCTGCATAACCTTGCGTGTCAGGAAGGATAATCAAGGTGAAAAAGTCCTGTTCCCTGGCGGACTCCCCACCTGCGCTGCATGGAGATCCAGTAACCAGGATGAAGTATGCCAGGAAAATGGATCTTTTAATCATCAAGGGTAATTCTAGCTTTTGCATATAATTAAAAAATGATGTGCAGATGATTCAAGGCCTTACCCTGTTTATTGTTCACTTGGGATGTAGATTGGTAAACTGAACCGCGAACCATGCAGTAGAGTCTATTTGGATGTGTTCCCATTTGAATATCTCTAAATGAGTAACTCCCGTGTGTATGCTTCTTGAATGTCTGGAAATGGAGTTTCAATGCAGATTCAGTCTTCGATTTGGTAGAGTATCAAACAATCCGGAAGCATGGATTGAAGTGACTGATACCCCTTTTCCGTAATCTTGGTGTTGTAAATAATCAATTGCCTGAGTTTTTTTAAATCACCTAAAGCAAGTAAACCGTCATCAGATATACCCGTATCGTGCAGCCATAACTTGGTCAAGGAAGACAAAGTGCCAAGCGTTTTGAGCCCTTCGTTCGTGATGTCGGTCTCACCAAGGTGAAGCCCTTTTAATTTTTTGAAGGATTTTAAAGTTTCGAGTCCTTTGTCGGTAATGAATGTCTTTCGCAATCCGAGGTATTCGATTGAGGAGAGCGTTTTTAAATGCTTGAGCCCTTCGTTGGTGATGTGTGTTTTCCCCAATGGTAGATGTTTCAAGCGAGTAAGTTGTGCGATGGTCCTTAATCCTTCATCGGTGATCTGAGTTTGATAGAGGTTTAACCATTCAAGCTTTTTCAAATGGGTGAAAAGTTTAATTTCCTTGTCGCCGATGGGGGTTTGCTCCAGAGATAAGTCTGTCATGCCCCTCTCTCTTGAGATACGTTCAATCCATGCCTCTTCAATTTGATCATGACCATTCAAATTGATTTCAATAATCTGGCCAAAGTCCGAAAACACATGTCCGCCTTTACGTTTGATCTCCAGTATGATCGCATCATCGGCCGACCATGAATACGGAAGCTGACCGAAAAAAGTTATCAGGGTAATAAGTGCGAGCAAGTGGGAGTCCAGCATCTTCCGAATAGACTTATTAAGGGCTTTGCACTGGTTTGCTTTCATAATGAATGGAGTGACCTCTTGAACGATCATCAAAATTGGCTGCATCACAATAACCATCAGAAAAACTTTAAAAAAGATTCTTATGGCTACGTGCCATTCAGCTCAGAAATAACAACATTCGAGACTGGGTAATCGGGAAATGGAATTTGTTTGGTTAAGAGCTATCAATCAAGCAAAGGTTTTGCCGTTCCATCCCCAGTTACTGCGTTCGATATCGAAGAAATTGATAAAAATTCTGTCTTCCGGAACGTTCAAGTGTGCATGGATCAATATGCACAGCGAGCTAGAAATTTCGCCCATGGAGTGTCCGCTAAACCCAAGACTGCGCACTTCGATTAAAATGGACGGTTCGGTGCTGCCGGCGAACATCATGGCAGTTGATGTCTCCAGAACGACCTGCACATATGCTTCTGGTTTATTGAGCCATTCACTTGCTTTCCGGCTGGTGGCGGCAAGTAGTTCCTTGGTCTGATCTTCTGAAAGCGCCTTGTTTGTTTGTATTTTGATAACTGGCATATGTTTCGTCTTTTCTATGTCAGGATTGAGAAGAGGGGTCAGATGGCCTGTCACTTGTAAATTTGATATTAAATTGCCAGCTAATGTATCGTTTGCCTGTTCTTTGCAAATCTTCAAGAAGCAGGTAATTGATGGGGACCAGGAGCAGCGTGATGAAAGTGGCAAAAAGAATACCCCAGCCCAATGAAATCGCCATTGGGATCAGGAATTGTGCCTGGGTGCTTTTCTCCCAGAGAATGGGCACCAGACCAGCGAACGTGGTGATGGAAGTCAGCATGATAGCACGGAATCGAGCAACACCTGCATTTCTGACTGCATCCATCAGGTCAACCCCTTCACGGCGTTTGCGATTGATGTAATCTACCAGCACGAGGCTGTCATTCACCACGACACCCGATAGCGCAAGCATGCCCAGTACACTCATCATGCTTAAATTATGTCCCATGATCAAATGCCCTATGATGGCTCCTCCCAGACCAAAAGGAATGACCGACATGACAATCAAAGGTTGTACATAGGATTTAAACGGAATGGCGAGGAGGGAATAAATGGCGAACAATACAAAAACCGAACCAAGCCACACGCTGCCAAAGGACTCTCTCTGTTCCCTTGCTTCCCCTTCAAGAGAGAAATTCATTCCATTATACTTGCTGACAATTTCTGGCATGAAATTCAATACATCTTCTTGTATGATCTGAAGGTTCGTTTCCTCCTTGTTGGCGTCCGCCGTCACTCGGATCGTGCGATTTCGGTCGATACGGGTGATGGTTGAGAAGCTACGTCCTTGCTCCATATTTGCAACAGCAGAGAAGGGAACTTCCTGACCTGCTGGGGTACGGACTCTCATGGATTCCAGATTGCTCAAAGAAGAACGTTCCCTGAGGGGATATCGCACCATGACACGCACATCCTCTCTTCCACGCTGAATGCGCTGAGCCTCACTGCCGAAGAAGGATTGCCGCGCCTGGCGTGCAAGATCAGTCATCGTCAAACCCAGTAGTTCGGCTTCGGGTTTGATTTTCATTTTGAGTTCGGGTTTGCCGTTTTCAAAGGTATCCGAGATATCGAATAAATCTGGATACTGCAGCAAACGAGCCTTCACTTCCTTGGATGCCGCCTGGAGGTCATCAAAACTCGGTCCCGTTAGTTGTATGTCAATGGGATCACTGGCTCTTCCAATCTCAGCGCGAAAACTCAATTCCTGGGCGCCTGAAATCGGACCTATTGATTTCCGCCACTCACCGACAATCTCCTGGCTGGTGAGCGGCAGTTCACGATCTTCAGGAGGGGTAATATTCATGGCAACCTCACCTACGTTCGTCATGCCTGCTTTGCGGGAGCGCCCGCCGGTCAAACCTGAGGCTCCCACGACATCCATCACATTGACGATCACACTTTCTCCGGTGGAAGGTTCTTTGAAGTCGTCTCTTTGTTTGAGCTGATTTGCAACTTCCAGAATGCGATTGATGTGTTTTTGGGTGACTTCCGAGGGAGTGCCTTGGGGCATGGTTAGCCGCACGGTCAAACGTTCAGTGGGCACCCTTGGGAAAAAGACAAACATCATGCGGTTGCTCAGTAGCATCGTGAACAAAACGATACAAACCCCCATAAACACCGATAGCGTCATATAACGATTCTTCATGGCCATCTCTAAAAAAGGCCGGTAAATCTTGCGAGCGAACGATTCCATTCCATCCGCAAAAAAGCGCTGGAAGCGTGACAATGGATTCAATTGACTGGGTTTTCTGTTTCGTATCCTTAAATGCTTCAAGTGAGCGGGTAGTATCAGTTTGGATTCCACCAGGGAGAATAGAAGAACAGGGATGACGACAAGTGGTATTTGAGCAAATATTTTTCCTCTGAAACCATCAATCATCATGATCGGAACAAACGCAGCGACGGTCGTTAATACCCCGAAAATAACAGGTACCGAGACTTCCTGAGTGCCGATGATGGCCGCATCGGTAGGGTCGTCACCATTTTGGAGGTGACTGAAGATGTTTTCTCCTGTGACAATGGCATCATCCACCACAATCCCCAGCACCAGGATGAAACCAAACAAGCTGATGATATTGATGGTGACTCCGAGCTGGGGCATGAACGCGATAGCACCCATGAAGGCAACAGGAATACCCACGCAAACCCAGATGGCCAGAGATAACCTCAAGAATAACGCCAGCACAATAAAAACCAGTGCCCCTCCTTGAAGTGCGCTTGAGACCAGAGTATTGATCCGGCCGATAACGATTTTGGATCGATCATTCCAAAATTCCAGATCGACACCTTCCGGTAGGCTCGAACGACGTTCAGCAAGGTAGGCCTTTACGGTGTTGGCCAGATCGATGGCGTTTTGATCGCCTACCCGTGAAACAGCAATCATGACTGATGGTTTACCATTCCATCTGGCAAAAAGAGGCGTTTCTTCAAATCCATCATTGATGTCCGCAACATCCCCCAGTGTCAGTCGCGTTCCATCACCTCGCGTGATCAATACTATTTCCTCAAAATCTGTGCCTACATATGCCTGACCTTTCGTGCGGAGCAAAAATTCCCCTCCCTGAGTTTTGATGGCGCCTGCGGGCAAATCAATAGAAGAAAACCGAATGGCTTGTGCGATGCCTTCAAGTGTCAATCCATACTGTTGAAGGGTTTCTTCGGAAACTTCAATCGATATTTCGTAAGGCCTGACTGCTTGCAAGGCCACTTGAGTGATGGAGGGAAGGTTGATGATCTCGTCTCGTATCTGTTCACCGAGTGTTCTCAAATCATGCTCATTCATGTCGGCTGCCAGGACTACGGTGATGACTTCACCTCGTGGTTTAGCTAGATTGAAGACCGGCTTTTCGGTTTCGACCGGGAAGGAGTTGATGGAATCGACCCGGTTCTTGATGTCATCCAAAAGTTCGCGCGAATCGTAGCCTTTATCGACTTCAATATTCACCGAGCCAGCCCCTTCAGCAGCGGTTGAGGTGATTTTTTTGATACCCTGAATATCCTGAATGGACTCTTCGATTTTAACGACGATGGATTCCTCCACTTCGGCAGGAGTGGAGCCTCGGTAAGGCACAGATACCGAGATCATATCCAGTTCAAATTCAGGGAATACCTCTGTTGGGATACGCTTGAACAAGGTGTTCAGACCAGCCATGAGAATGGCCACCATCAATAGATTTGACGCGACACCGTTACGCGTGAACCATGCGATTATTCCATGCATCAGGGAGTCTTGGTTCGTGTTTCAAGTTTTCTCCCGTCGCCCTGCTTGACTGGCCTTCCCTTGCCGTCAGGTGGAGGTAGGGCTTTTCCGTTGATGACAGGGCGCACTTTTGCGCCATCAGCGGCGAAGAGCAGGGGTGTCAGGCAAAGTAAATCATCCTGCTGTAAACCACTCTTTACAATCACCTCTTCCCCTTGTTTCAATATTATTTCCACAGGTTTGCGGAAGATGCGGTTTTCTTTGTCAATCAGGATCACCTCATCATTGATCCGCAATGCTGAGCGCGGAATGACGTAAACGTCCTCAAGTCGCTTGCCCTGGATCTGGGCCTGGACGAATTGATTTATCTTCAAAGGTGGCTGTGATCGGTCTGTTTGCTTGTAAGGGTCTTTGACTTGTGCAATGACAAACAATTCACGGCTCCTCGGGTCATAGGCACCCTGAGCGCGAACGACGCTTCCCGTCCAGTTGATATTGCGACTGCCATAGTTTCCTGTTAACTGAACCTCTGGCTGGATATTGGTCATGGAACTCTCCTCATTGTCGTAAGCTTCTGGTAACTCAATGAAATCCAAATGTTCATTTCTAAGTGGTAATCTTATTTCAACATAATCAGTTGCAAAAATTTCAGCCAGCATGGTACCTGGAGAAACTGACTGCCCGATATCGACGGATTTATTCAAGATACGTCCTTCATAAGGCGCTTTGATAACCGTTCGATTCAAGTCTCGTTCGGCACGCTCCACTCCAGCCGCTGCTGATTGCATAAGGGCTCTGGCTTCTGCAAGTTGAGGTTCCCTTAATACAAGTCGGGTTGGTTTTTTACCGTTGCCGAGACGTTCCCAGTTGATCTTTGCCTGTTCGTGCTGAGCTTGTTCGATTTCATAAGCGCTGGTGCGCTGGGCCAGGCTTGCTTTTGCGACGACAAGTGAAGTTTGATAATCCCGCTGATCTATTTTGACCAGTTCATCACCCGGTCCGAAAAACCCACCTGATCTGAAGCTGTCCGAGATCCAAATGATTTCACCGCTCACTTCGGGAATAAGCATGCTTCGTGTCCGTGCCTGGATGATTCCTTGTGAAGGAATGATGACTTGGTAAGTCTCGCGTTTCAATATCGTAGCATCGACGGTGATGATACTGTTTGGTGGACTACGTCTAGGTGGTTCCGGCTTGGTGACCATCATGATGGCTGCAATAGCCATGCAAAGCCCCAGGAACAATGCTGGCATGATCCATTTCAATAATTTCTGCATGATCGTAAAACTGGATGACTGACTACTCATTTAACGTGACTTGATCCGTTGGGTTATCAGGAGCGTCGCCCTGAAAATGTCCTCCAAGTGCAAGGTAAAGACTCAAGCGGTTTTGAAGCCGAAGATTAGCGGCATTAATCAGCGAACTACGTGCATTGAATGCCCTTCTTTCAGATTCGAGGACTGTAATGATGTCTACCAACCCGCGCTCATATTGCTCCTTCGCTAGCACTTCAGCTTCGGAGGATTCCTCACTAGTGGCTTGAAGAGCCATTTCCTGATCCCGAAGAAAAGCCTCCGCAGCCAAAAGACTTTCGACTTCTTGAAAAGCGCGGAGGACCGCTTGTGAAAACTGAGCCATGGATTCCTGCAAGCGCGCATCTGAGAGTTGGACATTAGCTCGCAAACGCCCCCCCTGATACAGCGGTTGCGTAAGTGAGCCTGCGATTGACAATGCGAGTCGCTCAGGGTCGAGTAAATCGGTAAGCTCACTACTGCTCGTTCCGACGGAGGAGGTTAATCGTATACTTGGTAAAAGGCTTTTGCGTGACACCTTCAGTCTCTGCGTTGCCGCCGCAACTCGCCTTTCAGCAGAAAAAATGTCAGGCCGTCGGATCAATAATTCTGAAGGCATACCGGTTGGAACGCGCCCTTTCAAAATGGGAAGATGAGGGATGATTTCCAATTCAGCGGAGGGATATCGGCCCAGAAGGATTTCCATAGACCTGACAGCTGCGTCCCTTTGCCGTTTTCGGACCAGCAGATTACTTCGAGTGCTTTCTACGTTGGCTCGCGTGAGTCTGACGTCCAAAGCGCGATTTGGAATGCCGCGTTGATAAGATTCTTCCACGACCTTGAGATTGGATTCAAAACTGTTCAGGGTTTCTTCGTTCAATCGCACCTGAAGTTCCGATTCGATAACATTGAACCATGCTGCGGCTACATTGGCAGCCAGCGATAAGCGCGCGGCCATGTAATCTGATTGACTTGCCTGCAAATCAGCCAGGGCAGCTCGCCCCTGACTCCTTATCCGTCCCCAGAGATCGAGTTCCCAGGCCAGGGTGACACCCAGGTCAAAGCGGTTGATGTATCGACTTTGCAGTGGGCCTGCGAATGGATTGAAAACCGTTTTCGACCTTGAGTCGCTTTGATTCAGATTAAGTTGAGGCTTCCATCCGGCATTTATTGATTGGAAAGAAGCTTGTGCTGCAGCCACGCGCGATGATGCGGCTTGGAGATCGTAATTCGATTCGAGTGCCTCCAAAATCAAGGTCTCCAAATTATCATCCTGGAAATCATTTACCCATCCGTCTTCAAATGGCCGAGCTTTCTCAGTGGCTCCCGCGTAGGATGCAGGCGCGTCTGTTTTTTGTGTGTCAACGTGGGTAGAGGGTGTTTTGATGCAGCCAACACACAAAGTCATGGTGATCAATAATCCATTCCACAAAAATATGAAAAGTGGGCCTTGGTTCATATTGTAATTGTTGTCGTCAATTGATATCAGATGGTTTTTTTTTGATTTCTACTCTCCTGGCTCAAGATGCAAAAGAGGAAGCGTTTTTTTTAAAGACCATTATTGTTAACTAATATTAAGCAGGATGATTCTTTTGTGTTTTGGATTTGTTCAAGACTACAAGATTATATGGGTGTGATTTCATCTGTCTATCCCTAAGCACAGGGGGAATGATTCGGCTTAGATGAGATGCTTTATGGTTCGGATGCCAAGATGGTAAAGTTAGTCATTTTCTGGAGTTTCGCATGTTGTTCTATTTTTGTGCGAGCGGAGGGCAGGAATCCCGCCAGGATGCTTGCTGGGACGCTGCGCAGCTTCCTCCATTGAAGGATTATTTGTCTCTCTCATTTTGGGCGGTGGTGAATTGTTTCAAGAAAGTTTGCATCATTCCTTTGACTCCCTCAAGTGTGACGCCCGTCATGCAGTGGGGTGTTTCAAATCGGCAATTGTCAAAGCAGGGTTTATATTTGCAGTCTTTCCCTTCCACAACCATCCCCTGAGGATGGGCCGGGCGAAACCATTCAGTAAGCTGCGGACCAAAAATGGTTAGTGTTGGCAAATCAAGTGCAGCGGCGAGGTGACCGGGGCCGGAGTCGTTCCCTATGAAGATATCCCCAGTCTTCAAATGCTCAATCAATGCTGAAACTGATTGTGGAACCATTGGGTGACGATTGTTTTTCTTCCACCAGGATGCCTGATCGGCATCGCAAATGAGCTGGATGCTAATATTCTGTTCTTCAATGGCTTTAATCAACTGGTGATACCTGTCTAAAGGCCAGACTCTTACAGGTTGCGCTGCGCCAGTATGAATAATCGCTGTTTTGATACAACGAGCTGGGTTTGGTTCAACACTTTGATATTTCCAATCGGGTATTTTGATATCCAATGCCTCACCTACCAATTTCCATTGGTCATATCGATGCGCTTTTTCATGGGGTAAAGGCAAGGGGTGATGGAGGAGATGCTTGCTTCCTGATCTCGGGAAACCAATGCATTTTTTAACCCCACAAACGCGCATCCATGCATGATCCCTTGGATCCCATCGTCCTGAAACAGCCAGGTCAAATTTCTCTTTCCGTAACTGATGCGCCAATTGCAGAAGTTGTTTCCATGGCCATTTGAGCAAACGATATTTTCCACGGAATGCCGTCCAGGGTGCGACAAATGAAATGACCCTCGCCTTTGTCCAGAGCGCTTGTTGCAGGTCATGTGCGTAGGGTTTGGACAAGACTGTGACTTCATACTTCTCGGAAGCTGCGGCAATGAACCGGGAGGCGATTGCCAAATCACCAAGACCCCAAAGTTCAAGGATGAGCAGCTTGGGTTTTTGGCTCATGGCTTGCGTGCAACCAAATATGCGGACCAACCTGACCAGTGAACCTTTGAAGTGAACTTTTGGCGACTGGGCGGAGCGAAGAAATAAATAGGATAAGCGGCTGCAAAAAGCCAGTTACGTGAGGTGCCTGAATGAGAAATATCGAAGCCTGCCAATCGACATTGTTTGGCCAGAGCTCCCATGCTGACGATATGGGTATGGGTCAAATCATCCCAGAAATTCATGGTGAAAGTTCCTACCGCAGGACCGGTGACACTGCTCAAGCCTATAGTCTTTGGATGAGGTGTCTCTAAATAAAAACGGCCGCCTGGTTTAAGAAGTCGAAATGCTTCGGCAATTAGAAGTGTCAGATCTTCCAAATGTTCCACTAAATGCATACAGGAAATGGCATCTAATGAATTTGGCCCCCAGGGCAAGTTCTCCTTGTTTAAATCGCCTTGATGAAATTGACATCCTTTCGGATAGGCCTCAGGAGTACCTTCGATGTCTGTTGCATAGAATTTTAAATCCGGCCTCATTTCGTGGAAATGATTCAAGGTTTCCCCATCTGAAGACCCGACGTCCAACAAGGAGCCAGCTGAAGGCACGCGTGATAAAAATCGAGATCGCGTGTCCACCCAAGGTATATGACGGAGTAATTTCCAATTCATGATAGGTCATCAAGTATCACCATTCAGGTCCTTGCGTCAAATCTCAGTTCAAAGATTGATAAAGTTTATGATATTGCCGGTAAACCACGGTGGCCGATCTCATTCTGACGGATTCACGGATTTGTTGGGGTGATAGAGGGCGGAATGCTCCCGCCAAAATGCGTTTGAGCTGCTTTGCGAGTGATTCAGGAGTGTCTGGCTTGAAGTGAAGTCCGCAGCCATCGTGGACCAAATCCACATTTCCCCCGCTTTCGCTGACCAACGCTGGAAGTCCCATGGCTAAAGCTTCCATCAGTGCAACCGAACAGGGTTCATTGGTTGATGGAAGGACGAACCAGTCCGATTGTTTTAATTTGGATTTTATATCTGTCGTGGAGCCCATGAGACGAAATTGATCACTGACACCGTTTTTTTGAATCAAAGCCCTCAAGGATTGGTCGAAACTCTTCGATTCAGGCAAATCCAGAGTCGGTCCCCAGATATCGCATTGGATTCTGGACCGATCCACTTTGGGAAGAAGCTGCAATGCCTTCACAATCAAATCCCATTTTTTCCAGCCGATGACATTGCCCACTCCAACGAATCGAATTGTATGATCTGGAATGTTCGGCGCGGGCTGAACCATATCTTCGTCCAATAAAGCAGCGCTGAAACAGGCTGATATGACCTTGAGGTTCTTCATCTCTTCATTCAAACCGTAGTGCCTGGCCATGTTGGGAGTGAGAACCACCGTATGCATGTTGCGCTGTCTGGCTGCCCATTGATAAAGGCCAAGGCGTCTGGCGTAATTGTGATTTGTGAAGATCACAGGACGTTTCAGAAAACGCGCTGCAAGCATACCCACCAATAAAGTGCCGCGAGAATGTGCATGAATAATGTCGAAAGGCTCCCTTTGGAGTAAGCGCTTCAGATCTCCGTATGCAGGCAGGGCCTGAGCGAACAGTCTCAGATGCTTCGTTGATTCCGCAATGACGGATTGACTGTATCTGTATTCCAGGGCTGGTTGACGTGATTCGCGGTAACCCTCTTTAACCCATACACAGTGATGCATCTCGCCTTCAGGCGTGACTGCCTGTAGATTACGAATGACCGACAGCACACCGCCTGCGTCCTCATGATCGCCTACCAGATGCAATACTTTCAAATTATAAGCTCTTTCTATTTGTCAGGCTTGGCATGGGCCTACTTTGCCGTAATCAATTCGGGTTGTGCAACAGTGAATCCTCTGCTTAAGTTCTAACTTTTTACGGCCAAGAAATGACTTTTTTAGATGTCTATCGTAAATCGATCGATTTAATGAGCGCGGGTCAGCCCTTTGTGCTTGCTACTGTGGTGCGCTCGCTGGGGTCCACGCCTCAGAAAGTAGGAGCCAACGCCATCTTTGAACCCAATGGAAAGGTACACGGAACCTTGGGTGGAGGTTGCCTTGAAGCGGAAGCACGCCGACGTGCTTTGGATGCACTGGACAGTGGCCATATCTCACTTTTTCATTTGAAACTCGATGATATCAGCGGTTGGGATGATGGTTTAATCTGTGGAGGGCAAGCCACCATCCTGATTCAGCCTCAACCCATTGAACAAAGGCAAGCGATCAAACAACTCGTTGCAGCTGAACATGGTGTTGCAAGTGGTGTTTTGGTGACAAGGATCATTCGTTCAGAATCTACAACCACTCAATGTGAATGGATGGATGACCCTGGCCATTGGATTGATCTATGGCCACAGCATGCCGATGCGTTTGATTTCGCAGTTCAAAATGAAAAAGCGGCCCTTGTTGGAGATATTTCGAAGTCAGATTCCGAGTTGTTATTCATTGAACCTTGTTGCCCGAAACCTGAATTACTGATTGCTGGTGCAGGGCACGTGGGTAAAGCGGTTGGTAAGTTGGCTGCCCTGATGGGCTTCCAAACAGTTATTGTGGATGATCGACCTGAATTTGCATCAAGGGAAAATTTACCTGATGCCGATGAAATCGTGTGCGGAAATATTCCTCAATCCATTGAGGACAGGAAGATTAAAAATAACACTTTTATTGTCATTGTGACACGAGGTCATCAGCACGATGGGGCTTCTTTGGCGGCTTGTGTCAATAGTCCGGCATCGTTTATTGGTATGATAGGAAGCCGACGGAAAAGTATGCTTATTCGTAAAAGGCTTCTCGAAAAAGGAATCGCCTCGAAAGAAGTTTTAGACCGGATTGTTTGTCCGATAGGACTGGACATTGGTTCTGTATCTGTCAACGAAATTGCCCTCAGCAATTGTTTCACAACTGGTGGCCTTCAGGCGAAAAAGATCTCTGTATGCTGCTTCAATGACTTATTCAAAATTATGATCACGGCTATTGTCCTTGCAGCAGGTATAGGGAGGCGGAGTGGGGCAACAAAAGCTTTTTATTGCCCCTGGGGAAGCTTACCTTGATAGAACATGTTGTCAAACAAGTGATGCAGGGTGGAGTCGATGGCTGTATTGTCGTGACCGGTTGGGATCATGATCGTATTAAGCCATTGATTGAAAATCTGGGAGCACCGAACCGTCGTGAATCCTCACGCGCTTGAAGGTGGGATGTTATCCTCTGTGCGCTGTGGCCTTGCCCATGCAAACCCTGCTGCAACAGGTTATCTCGTTTGCCTCGGAGATCTACCCCGGGATAAGTAATGTTTTAATAAAAAGGATGCTGAAAAAAATTCAAAATGACCAGCCGGACATCCCTTCTCTCCGGTGTATGAAAGCAAACGAGGACATCCCCTGTACTTTCAAGCAGGGTTCAGGCACGAGGTCATGGAGCGCTATGACGACGTCGGTCTGAAGGGGTTACTTGATGCACATACACGACTGGTTACCGAGTTTGAATGCTCAAATGAAGATATTCTGATCGATTTGGATACACCTGCCGACTACGAGAACTGGATGAAACGGCAGGCATAACAACAAATATGATTAAGGCTTTTCACACTGCTGCTTGGACAAAGGCCAGACTCAAGAGCATCACATGCCTTTGTTGGCGCGCCACATGAGGACACACCCCAATCGCTTGAAATAGGAAGTTTGGTAACCACATGATAAGGTGAGGAGCCCATTCACCATGGGATTGCAGCGCATTGGCAAGAACCACAAATCCGTAGTAAACTGCGACCAACATCAAGGCGATCGCGATTCCAATACTGGTTTCTCTTCGATGCGCACGAATGCCCAGTGGAATACCGATCAGAGTAAAGGCAAAGCATGCATAAGAGAATGCCAGTTGGCGGTGCATCTGGACCTTGACAGGCGTTATGGGATCGAAGGGTTTTTTGAAATTCTCTTCAAGCTCCGCCCTCAAGTTCTCAATCTTAAATGAAGGGAGGGCCTTGATGTCTTCAGTCAGTTTTGTTCTTTCGACCAATTCCTCCTGAAGTTGTTTGAAACTCATGTTGTGCAGTTTTGGTTTTCGAAACAGTTCTGAATCTCGTTCAATGGTTAAAAGGGTCGGGGTGCAAACTGCTCGCCCTTGAAGAGTAGGTAACCGGTCGAGTCCAGCTCATTGGAATTTACTGAAATATTTTCACTGGAAGATGGCTTTGGCCTGAGGATGGTGTAATTCGTCATCGTCATGAACAGTTGACTGGTTTCCCTCATTTGCCTGAATGGTTTCCTCCAGGAGCAAAGATTTCATACTCGTAAGACTCTCCATCATACTTGATGTAGCGTATCCCTTTGAGGTAAACGGTATCTCCGACTTTCCTTTTACCTTTTATGTGGATGAACTGACCCGGGATATCCGTCATAGGAACATTGGGTTGAAGTAAATCCGTCAACTCGCCCACCTTGACTTCTCGTATCAATTGCTTGTAGGTGCTTCGGCAATAAGGTGCGATTTCCATGTTGATCCAGGCGCACAGGACACTCATCAACATGCTGATAATTAAAACGGGTGTCGAGAGTGAGATCAGGCTGATACCGCCCGCTCGCATGGCGGTGAGTTCCTGATCGGCACTTAATCGCCCGAACAGAAGCAGAGTTGCGGTCAGCATCCCCAATGGGGAGGGCGAATACCAGAACGAAGGGGACCAACAAAAGGAAGGCTTTCAACACAAGCCAAAGAGAAGCCTGTCCATTGACCAGCAATGTCAGAATTTCCTTCATGATGTTACCTAGCAGCACAGCACAAATGCAAAAACGGCCACGGTCATTACCATGGTCGCCACGGTCTGCTTGGTCAGGTAGACATAAATTGTTCGCATGTTCTTTGCCCGGTATCGACTTTTCGTTGAGGCACCTCACCTTGCTTGTTGAGGTGCAAAAGATCAAATTGGAAATCCATGAAATCGCGGTTTGCAATGGATTGCGATTTATTGGCATGTTGAAGTGTATTAGGAATGGATGCATTGATAGATTGATTTCCTGCAGTACCTTCGGCAAGAGCGAGGGTCAGGCAAAGCAAACTCAATTAACCTATTCAGGTATTTTGAACCGTTTTGCTCAATGGGCTAACGAAGAGAAGGGAATCGATGATTGGATATTGGTTGATTTTGACGGTCTTGACGGCATTTCTGAAGCACGAGCAGGTGCGTAAAGTGCCTTTTGGTCAAGGCAAGTTGAAAAAAATTAAGTGTGGAAACGGTCCTATCTGGAAATCGCCGCTTTACGCGCTTTTTTTCAATTTTTGTGAACGAGAACATCATCTTGATTCGAACCCGGCTGAACATGTCAGCCTGCCTCGTCGCTGGAAACGATTACCCAAAAGTCTTTCTACTGATGAAATCAATGCCCTTCTGAAACCTGAAGAACCCGAAAACCCCCTCAAGATTGTGTGATCACGCTATTTTCGAACTGGCTTATGCATCAGGGCTTCGCATATCGGAACTATGCCATTTAAGGTTGGAGCAGCTTCATCTTGACGCTGGGTTCGTTCAGGTCATTGGCAAAGGGAATAAAGAACGTGTTGTGCCCGTTGGTAGCAGCGC
>CALSPN010000028.1 GCA_943788245.1 uncultured Verrucomicrobiae bacterium
GGGAAGTATCATGATCGAGGAAAATGTCGTGAGTCAGGCAGGTACGACTTTCCAGATGACCGTAGAAGACATGCATCGTTTGATCAAAGATCTGGGCTATCAGCCTCGCCAGAGAGATAACTGGTATCAGCTAGTGGAATCGAGATCTGCAGAATTGGTTTCAGAAGGAAGTAAATAACGGAGAGAGCGGGCACCCAGGATATTTTTATCGCCAAAAGCAGTGTGCTTGTAGACTTGGAATAGGCTCGAATCTTGGGTCCGATCGGCTTTGATCATCCCAACTCGGCCGCCATGTCAGCCGCTGGTTATGTGCATGTCACTCGTGGGATATTCTGATGCGATGGCATTGGAACATCATTCACTGTCGAGCTGTTGGGGTTGATTATGACTCAAGCGTGACATCGCATGCTCCGTTTCAATGGGTGGAGCACCCTGCCTTTCTGGCCGAGCTACAAAGAATCGGAACGATTCACCTCCACATGCATCCCGAAATTTAGGTTCAGGTAATTCAAGAAATCCATCCAATCACGGATGGCTTGAGCTCCGTCTCGGTCCACTCCTCTCCTCTCCTCCTAATATGCGGGCCGGTAACAAGGTTGCTCTACAAGTACGGCGGGCGCCAGATGTAGCTTGGTCTTACCTCGTTTCGGCTCCATTGGCCAGGAATGGATTTTGGGGAAAAATTTGGGACGACATGGAAGTCAGCGTCCCCTGTTTTTTTCGACGCGCAATTCTAATGCTCCGACAATCAACACATCTGAAGGATGGCCCTTTGACCGGGGTGATCTTTTGCAAACTGGATCGCTTCATTGCAATCTTCCAGAGAAAAGACACCTCCGACCAACTGTTCCCATGGAAGTTTATCCTGCGTATCGCACATGAAGCCCGTTGCGGTGATGAGATCTTCAGGGCGGTAGTTATGCGATCCTTTAATTGTCAGACAGCGGCGAACAATCTGGTCTGGATCCATTCGAAGGGGAGGGGAAGGGAATACGGTGCCTGCAAGAATCAGGCAGCCACCCGTGCGCAATTGATCCAGCCCCAATTGTGCGGCATCTGTCGAACCGGCCAGCTCGAGTACCAGGTCAACACCGCGTTGATGGGTCCACTTGTTCAGGCATTCTATCGCGGCCTGATCCCCCGGAACAAAAGCCGCATCGGCTCCGAATTCCCGGCAACGCTTGTGTAATTCTGACATTGGTTTCGAAAACCAGCACCTTTCCGCAGCCCTGTTTTTTTGCCAGAGCAACGGCGCTCAGCCCCGCGTAGCCTCCGCCCATCACCACCAGAACGGAATGCGCATCCAACTTGCAATCGCTTTCCCGGATCATGGCTGCCGCGGTTGCCACCGCGCAATTAATCGGGGTGGCACTGTGATCACTGATGTCATCCGATAATTTCAAAATGGGTGTTCCGGATTTCAGCATGATGTAACTTGCCATACCACCGCTGGAACCCTCTCCAGTGTCCGAGACGGCTTCGTGGCCATATTTGAATAACTGCACACATTTCTGAGGTAATCCGTCGCGACAGAAAGCGCATTCACCGCAGTGCGCATAGATCGCCCATGTAACCCGGTCACCGAGATTCAATGTTTGGCCACTGAAGTCCGTATTGGAAAACGATCTGCCCACGGCGATCAGGTGCCCGATGATTTCATGGCCGAGGACACTGGGTGTTTGAACATGTCGACGTCCGCACATGGTGTGTACATCGCTTCGACAGATGGCACAATGCGTGATTCTAACGAGCGCTTGACTTTCCTGAGGTGCAGGCCAGTTCATTGGCAGGAGTTCTACCGCCTTGTCAGGCCCGTGATACAACGCCACTTTGCCGGGATACATTTCGTTGGTGTTCTGGTTCATATTCGTGGATCGCGTTCAACACTTCACTCTGAGCTTCGTTCTGAAATAACTCAAAGCAAGAAGAAAAGCACCTATACCAAAAACACCCACCAACCAGCACAGTGTCGTGAAAAACGATAAGGTATCATCCTGCGCTGGCAGTGAGTCCTTGAATAACATCAGAATCACGTAGCCAAGATACCCGGTGGAGTCTGCAAGATACATCAGATAGCCTATGTTCCCTTTGTCGGGAGTGACAGCCATGATGCGTTCAAACAAGGTCGTGTGCACCAAAACGTAAGGCAGGTAAAGCCCCAGACCTATCAGGACCATGAACCAGAATGGAGAAACCCATTGCTTGTCCAATGCCATCAGGCTTATGGGAAGTAATCCCAGCCCCAGAATACAAACGGTGATCGAATGGAACAAAGCGCTTCGGTTGTTGCGGTACAAAGAGAACACACCGCTGCAGATGATAATCCCAAGCGCAATCCACATTTCCGATATGGAAAAAAGTTCAGGAGTCGTTTCAACGCCAAGACCCTTCCAAATCTCAGGCGCAAAATCTCCTCGAATGCTCCGGATCAGCGTAATTAAAAGATAGGCCAGGATAATGGCAATCAGGCCAGGTGCATAATGCATGAAATATCGTCGACGATCGGCGCTGTTCATCCGGACACGTTCCTGTCGCTCGCTTTGATCGGTCTTGCCTGGTTCAGGGATTTGGCTCAGCATCCATAAAAACCCAATCAGAGGGATCATAAAAATGGTTCCTGCCGCGAAAGGCATCCAGGTTTCAGCGATTCCCTGTTCCATCAGCCAGGCACCCACCGATTTGGCAGCACCATCAGCTAAAATGAAACTCGCACATAAACCCGCCGCCAATAATTCGGTCATGCGGCGTCCTTCCAGAAAGCCAAGTACCAGCCCGAAAACCATTCCCAGCATGAGCCCATTTCCGAATAGAAAAACGACCGATAACGGCGTGGGGACAATTGCAAAGCCAAGCAAACAAGCCAGGGCAACGGAAGTGAGCAACAAGATACCCCGAACGCGCTTGTAGGGTGGTAGCTCTGCGATCACCTTGATGCCAATAAACTTTGAAATCATGTAGCCGAACACCTGCGTAATGACCAGAGCAGATTTAAGTTCCATTCCGAAAGCCGTCATGCCCTCATAAGTCGTCGCTGTAAAAGGTTTTCGTATGCCATACATGCAAAAATAAGCACCAAAGGCAGCTGTGATACACCAGATGGCGAACGTAGTTTCGTTGGAGAGCCAGGAAGAAGGATTCCAACCCGCCGGATCCTTGGGTCGCGAGGGTTCTTTCATATCAAACAGCGCATGTCGTCAAAGCTAGGAAGCAATCAAAACATCATTTGCTTCTAAGGCCAAGTTACGATTTTATGGCGACTCTTCCGTCCACAGAAAAGCAGGAGATTGATCGTGTTCGAATGCATTTCAACTTGACCAGACAGAGCATCTTCATGTCAGTATCAGTCCTTGTTACGGATCTTGTTCATCACCAAACCTCATGAACCCCATTATTGAAAAAATCAGATCTACCTTTGAAGAACGCGGCTCCGAGCAGTATGGCACCGAAGCTGTCACGCAACTTCAACACGCGCTTCAGAGCGGTCAACTTGCGGAAGAGTCCGGAGCGCCTGAACCCATGGTCACCGCGGCCATGATGCATGATATCGGCCATATTCTGAGTGCAGCGTTATTACCGGTATCCTGCGAGGGTGATCTGGATGACAAGCATGAGTTGGTTGCCAATGGGTGGATCAAGCAACATTTTGGTCCTGAAGTTGCGGATCCCATTCGGCTTCACGTCATCGCCAAGCGGTATCTTTGCACTAAATACCCAAAGTATGAGATCCAACTGTCTCCCACATCATTGAAGAGTTACCATGACCAGGGTGGTCCGATGAAACCTGAAGAGATGGCACAGTTCGAAAATGAGCCTTTTTATCAGGAAGCATTGGAACTTCGCAAATGGGATGATCAGGCTAAAGCTAAGGATAAAGCCACACCATCTTTGAGTCATTTCATTCCTGCCATGGAATCTTGTTTGAAGCAGGTCATTGAGTAATAGAGTCACTTTGACAGGCTGTCCGCGATTTTGAATTTGAGTGAAGCGCAGCTTTTTTCATCGTGGATAATGCATTTACCTGAATCTCTGTCGCGAGCATGAGGTTTTCTTTTCACAGCGTTGTGCACTCAGGCGGGATGGAAAAGGTTATCGCTTGTCTGTGGGTGGCTCCACACCGAGCTTCTTATAGGCGAGGGGAGTGGCGGCTCGACCTTGTGGAGTGCGTATCATGAAGCCTTCCATGATGAGATAAGGTTCATAGACTTCTTCCAGCGTATCGGATTCTTCACCGACGGCAACAGCCAGTGAATTGATACCAACGGGGCCTCCTCCAAATTTAATAACAATGCATTCCAGGATGCGTTTGTCCATTTCATCCAGTCCGTTCTCATCAATTTCAAGCATGGCCAGTGCTTTATCGGCAACATCTGCAGTGACTCGTCCATCATGGCGAACTTGTGCGTAATCACGCACTCGTTTCAACAGGTTGTTGACGATACGTGGGGTGCCGCGACTGCGGCGTGCAATTTCGAAGGCACCCTGCGGTTCAATATCGACATTCAACAAACGCGCAGACCGAAGCACAATCTTCTGCAGATAATCGGCTGGATAATGGTCCAGCCGTTCTCGAACAGGAAACCGACTTAACAGAGGGGCTGACAAAAGTCCACTTCGTGTTGTTGCTCCGATGAGTGTGAACTTGGGCAGGTTCAAGCGCACGCTGCGCGCATTCGGACCCTGATCAATGATGATATCCAGCTTGTAATCTTCCATGGCCGGATAAAGGTATTCTTCGATCGTTTTCTGGAGCCGATGGATTTCGTCGATGAAGAGTACGTCTCCTTCCTCCAGATTCGTAAGTAAGCCCGCGAGATCACCCGCTTTCTCAATGGTGGGTCCGCTGGTACTTTTCAGGCTGGCCCCCATGCTCTTGGCGATGATGCCGGCGAGGGTGGTTTTTCCCAGTCCGGGAGGACCGTTCAACAAGATGTGATCCAATACATCTCCGCGTTGTCTGGCTGCCTGGACCGCAATTTCCAATCGTTCCTTGATTTTGTCCTGTCCCGTAAAATCAGAAAACAAGGAAGGCCTCAGCGTTAATTCCAATGCCGAGTCCGATTGATTCAAAGTTTCCAGAGACCTTTCTTCCATGCGTCCAATAAGATTGGTCGAAGCCTGTGCATGCGACAAGCTGAAAACAAAAATAGCCAGTAATTTGCTTGTACTCTCAAGCACACATTGCAAAACCATGCTGGAATGCGCGGCTTATCCCTGTGGTTTCAAGCCAGAATACCTTTGATGACATTTGCTTCTGCATCGGTACCTGTGAGTTTCTGGTTGAGTCCCTGAAATTTATAGGTCAGGTGGTTATGCTCGAAACCCATGCAGTGCAGGATCGTCGCATTCAAATCACGTATGTGGACTGGGTTTTCTGCAATGTTGTAACTGAAATCGTCGGTGGTTCCATAAGTGACACCGCCCTTGATGCCACCACCAGCCATCCACATGGTGAAGCATCGTGGATGATGATCGCGCCCGTAGTCTGTGCGCTCGAGTTTGCCCTGACAGTAAATGGTTCTTCCAAACTCGCCTCCCCAAACCACCAGCGTGTCGTCCAGCAGCCCACGTTGTTTCAGGTCCTGAACCAACGCGGTGGCTCCTTGATCAATATCCTTGCACTGGAGGGGCAAGTCTCGAGTTAGATTTCCGTGTTGATCCCATCCACGATGAAACACCTGAATACTGCGAACGTCTCTTTCAACAAGCCTGCGAGCAAGAAGACAATTGGAAGCAAAGGTTCCCGGTATTTTGGCGTCGGGTCCATACATGTCATAAATGTGATCGGGTTCATTCGACATGTCGGTCAGTTCCGGAACGGAAGTTTGCATGCGAAACGCCATTTCGTACTGCGCGATACGTGTATTGATTTCCGGATCATTGCTCAGCTCAAATTGTTTACGGTTCATTTCGCCCAGTCCATCCAGCATGGTCTTTCTGGTTTCTTGAGTGACACCTTCCGGGTTGGCCAGGTACAGAACAGGATTCCCCTGGCTGCGAAGCCGGACCCCTTGATGTTTTGATGGCAGAAATCCGGAACCCCATAATCGTGAATAGAGTGCTTGGGCGTCCCGTTTGGCAGTCCATGTCGAGTTCAGCACTACGTAGGTTGGCAGATTGTTGTTTTCACTGCCCAGCCCATAGGAAAGCCATGCACCCAGGCTTGGTTTTCCAGGTAGTTGGGTGCCGGTCTGAATCATCGTGATCGCTGGATCGTGATTGATGGCATCTGTATGAACCGTTCGCACGACCGCAATATCATCTACCATTCCAGCCGTGTGTGGGAGGAGTTCCGAAACCTCGGTTCCTGACTGGCCGTGCCGAGCAAACTGATACATCGACGGAGCAATTGGGAATCGGCTTTGCCCGGATGTCATCGTCGTCAGGCGTTGTCCTTGTCGGATAGAATCAGGAAGATCCTTGTCAAACAGATCCTGCATTTTTGGTTTGTGATCAAAGAGGTCGATCTGCGAGGGGGCACCTGACATGAAAAGATAGATGACCCGCTTGGCTCTGGGCGCGAAACTGGCATTCAATGGACTTCCAAGCAGGCGTGACGGCATCATGCTGGCCATCGCACTTGCACCAACCCCCCAAAGTGTGCGACCAAAAAAAGATCTTCTGGATAACAAATGGTCTGTGGTTTCTTGTATGTGACTCATGGTTTCGATCTCCTAGTTCAATGTCATGATTTCGTCGAGGTTCAGGATCAGATTACAAATCATCGTCAGGCTGGCCAGTTCCTCCGGAGTTGCATCGGATATCCGAGGTGCTTCTCCCGTTTGAATCAAACCTTTGGCCGCCTCCTGATCTTTTTTGAAGGTTGCCATGTGTTTTGTGTATAAATTCCCAAGCAGTTTGAGTTCATCCTCCGCCAATGTACGTCCCGTGGCCAGTCGCATGGCATAATTCAGGCGTTGTTCCGTTTTGGGTAGCGACTGTTCCACAACCCTTTCAGCGAAGCAACGGGCAGCTTCGACATATTGTATGTCGTTCATCATGGTCAACGCTTGCAAGGGTGTGTTGGTGCGTTCTCGTTTCACCGTGCATGCTTCACGATTGGGAGCGTCAAACGTAGACATGGATGGCGGCGGTGATGTGCGTTTAACGAAGGTATAGATGCTTCGACGGTAAAGGGCATCTCCATTGTCACGTTTGTAATTTGCCGTTGTGCTCGAGGGGTAAGCCACCGCTTTCCAAAGTCCTGAAGGTTGATAAGGTTTCACGCCTTTTCCTCCCATTTTCTCCACAAGCAATCCACTGATGAAGAGTGCCGAATCCCTCAAGATCTCTGCATCCAATCGATACCTTGGACCATGGGATAGGAAGCTGTTTTCTGGATCGATCTCCAGGGCTTGAGGAGAGATGGCGGATGACTGTTTGAATGCAGCTGAAGTAACGATCAAACGGTGGATGTGTTTCATGTCCCATCCACTTTCAATAAATTCTACTGCCAGCCAATCGAGTAATTCAGGATGAGAAGGTAGTTCGCCTTGCGTACCAAAATCCTCGGCTGTTATCACCAAGGGCCTTCCGAAATGCTGATGCCAGAATCGATTGACCATGACTCGAGCTGTCAACGGGTGAGCGGGATCTACGAGCCATTGAGCCAAACCCAAACGGTTGTTGGGCGCTCCCTCGGGCAGAGGAGGCAATATTTCCGGAACAGCTGGCTGCACCTGGTCGGCGCGCTTGTCATACTCACCTCGCACGAGAACAAAAGTTTCCCTCGTTTCTTTTCGCTCCTTACTGATCAACGAAATAGGGATGGCTTGTTCGTATTTCGATTTGTCATCGCTTAATTGTTTCTTTTGATCATGCAGCGCTGAGAAAAGAAACTGTGTTTCTGAACAGACATGCTCCAGAAAGTAATCTCGCAGGATTTGATTTTCAGCATTGCTTCGTTTGTCGGTGCCTTTTTTGGCGATGGTTTTTAAATCTTTTGGCAATCCTGCATCTTTTGCCTGCTCAATGAAATGCATCCAAACCGACATAGATTGAAAGCCTTCGTTCCCTTGAGGAATCTGGGTATGAATACCCGAATGATCCCAGTAAACGGTGCCGTCAAACTGACTGAAGGCCCAGCCATCCAGTCGGTCGCCTGCAGACAATCCAACGCTATCTGCGGGCACTTCAAGTCGCACCCATTGACCCGGCTCAGGTAAATTTCCAAGCCATTGATGGCCGGCACCCTTTCCGCTCCCATGCGGAATCACATCTTCACCCCAGAATGCGCGATGCTCCCAATCGTTTGTATGAAATTGAAGCATGATGCTTTTGGGAGGCTTGATTGGATCAAGGTAAACATATGTGAATAGAGTGTCTCCGCTTCCAACGACTAGCTTGGATCTGGCTTTGGTAAAAAAATGTTGCTCAGATCCCTGGGCACTGCGTCGATGTGATTTGATTCCCTGGTAAGTCGGAAATCCACTGCCCGATACAAATTGCCATCCGCCGTCGGCGTCGGATGCCTTGGCACCCTCCGGAAGTTCATCTTCAATCCAGATATAATCCTTTCGTTCTTTGTCTTTCGCGCGCGCACCGGGATCCTCGTAGTCGATGCTTGCAAGGTTCACTCTGATCGCCTTTTCTATCTGCTCGATTTTTTGATCAAATGAAGCGAGTTTTTCGTGGTCCTCATCACTGGTTAATTTAACGGTGGGCGGATAGATGAATGCATTGCCATCCATCGCTTTTTCATCAAGGTTGTTGTAGTAGGCGAAAAGCTGATAAAATTCTTTCTGCGTAAACGGATCGAACTTGTGGTCATGGCATTGAGCGCAACCGACCGTCACTCCCATCCAAACGGTTGTCAATGTGTTGACACGGTCCACTCCATACCGCACTGCAAATTCCTCCGGAATGGCTCCTCCTTCGCTGGTGGTAACGTTGCAGCGATTAAACCCGGTTGCTACCAGTTGATCGATGCCGGGATTGGGCAGCAGGTCACCCGCTAATTGTTCAATGGTGAAGGTGTCAAACCGTTTGTTGTCATTCAAAGCCTGGATGACCCAGTCACGGTATGGCCAGATTGCGCGCTCGTTATCCAGATGCAAGCCGTGTGTGTCACCATAACGAGCGGCATCCAACCAGTATCGTGCTCGATGTTCGCCATATTGTCTGGATTGTAAAAGGCGATCCACTTGTTTCCCGTAAGCGTCCCCGGACTGGTCATCCGCAAAACGCAATATGTCGACTGGCGCAGGAGGTAATCCAGTCAAAGTCAGGAATGCCCGACGCAACAAGGTCTCTTTGGAGGCTGTCACTTGAGGTTTCAGCCCTTTCTCTGCCATTTTCTCAAAAAGAAATGCATCGATGGGGTGTTTGTTCCAATCCTGATTGGGAACTTTTGGAACAGGTTTTCGAACAGGCGCTGAAAAAGCCCAGTGATCTTCAAAGGGGGCACCTTCAGCTATCCATTGTTTTAACTTTTCGATATCTTCCTGGGACATTGGGTTCTTGGCATCAGGGGGCGGCATGATGTCATCTTTTTCTTTCGTCACCATACGAAGGTAAATTTCGCTTTCTTCTGGTTTGCCTGGAATGATGGCGGCATAACCACCCAGATCCGCGAAAGCACTTTTTGGTACATCCAGTCTGAGGTCAGCTTTCCGTTTGGCTTTGTCCGGCCCGTGGCAACTGACACAATATTTTGACAGGAGTGGTCGTATATCGGCGCTGAAGGACAAGTCAGAATCCGCCCACAGCCCGGTCTGTACAAACAGGCAGGTCAACATCATCCACGATGAAAGACTTTTTGTTGATGTATTCATGTATCAATAGAATGAGTTTGAATCATTTCAAATAAATTGGATATCTACATTTTATCAAAAGAAGCACTGATGTTGTAGTTTTCTATGTAACATTATCGTCCTGAAAAAGGGAGCAGCAATTTATCGTCCGAAAGGATTGGGGCAAGCAGCCTAACTCGATCTGTCGTCTTCATGCGATAGAACCTGCGGCTCTCTGGAACCGGAATTTCCAAAGCCAGAGGGATTTGACTCAGGCTCCAGCCTGTTTCCACCTCAAACGGTCCTGCAGGTTCTTGAGCCGATTCCAGAATAATGGATGTTTCGGGATCGGGCATTGCGGCAATGTTTTCTTCAATCCAGGAAGATCTGTATTGGATGCGTGTGCCCCAGATACTGCCGGGTTGATCTACCTCATCGTCTTCGATGAACGCCCACGAGTCCTCTGCTCTGCAGTTTTCATCCTTGCAAACAAAAAATCCTCCCCCATCGAAAAGCAGTGCATCGAATCCCTTGCCTTGTTGGGTGGTATTGTACCTGCCTCCAGCGGCATAGTTGATTGCCGCCAGCTTCCATTCATTATCCTGCCAAAGAAACATACCACCACCTGAGTCGCATGGGCCAAGCCCTGCTTCATCAGGCAGTCCATCCCTGTTGAACTCGGCTCCAATCAAGTGCCCAAGTCCTTTCTGGATTAAGACGGGATCATCCGCAATCTCAGTGACCAAATTCTCTCCCCATCGCATCACCGCCCGACCTGATCCACGCTCCCATCCCCTGAGTTCCTGAATCGAATCTTTTTCCAAAAATACGGGTCTGCCTCGAATTTCTCCTCTACCAAAAACGAGCATGCGTTGTCCGATTTCATCGCCCTCCCTGAACAGTGCCGCATGATCTTGAAATGATTCCGTGACTCCCCACAAGACGAGATCAGAATCAGGATCCAGAATTCTGGCTATGGCATAATGCGTCTTTCCGTGCACAGTGAATGGGTCACCGATGGCTCCACCAATGTGTTTGGCGCTCAGAAACCAGCGAGGTGCTATCGGGGTTCCCTGACAGGTGCGCCAGATACCCTGAAGATCCCAGGCACGTGCTTCGGCCGCGTTTGCAGGAGGTGTGGTATTGTGCTCTGGGTTCTCAGTTGCCAGAAAGAAGACAGCGTAAAGATGCGTCGGAAAAATCAGGATACCCAGAAACACAGCACCGCGCAAAAGCCGGAAGTATGAAGATAATTCCTTGCTCCTTTTCATGACCTTCCTTAACGTCCATTTTTTCATCATTAGTGAGCAATCAATATATGGACAACACCCAATCAAATGTTCCACAGCCGGTGCGACAATTCAAGAAAGACGCCTTGAATGTCGAGATTTTTGAATCTCAGCCCGCAATGGCGCTGAATGCCGCACACACCGTTCGAAACTATCTGATCAGCCAATTGGAGGCAAATGGTTCAGTGAGAGCCATCCTTGCGACCGGGAACTCACAGATTCAGTTTCTGAAAACGCTTATTGATCTGGGTGGAGTGGATTGGTCCAGAGTGACTTTGTTCCACATGGACGAGTATCTGGGTATTTCTGAAACACACAAGGCCAGTTTCCGGCTCTACATGAAAGAGCGAGTGGAAAGCCTGGTGAAACCGCAAAACTTCCACTACTTGATCGGTGATGCGCCTTTGCCTTTGGATGAGTGCGAACGTTACTCCAAGCTCCTTCAGGAAGCCCCGATCGATTTGTGCTGTCTGGGTGTCGGAGAAAACGGTCATATTGCCTTTAATGATCCTCCCGTAGCCGATCTCAGAGATCCTCATCTCGTAAAATTGGTTAAGTTGGATGATGCCTGCAAAATCCAGCAAGTGAATGAAGGCCATTTCCCAAGCTTGGAAGCCGTGCCTCCCTATGCCTTTACACTCACCATTCCCGCGCTCTGCACTGCAAAGAAAATGATTTGTCTGAGTCCTGAGACACGCAAGGCCAAGGCTGTCCAGGCAGCATTGGAAGGAGAGATTGGAACATTGTGCCCGGCTTCTGCGCTTCGTGAGCAATCCCAGGCCACGATTTATCTTGATCAAGATTCCTCCGCGCTTCTTGGTCAATAGGGCATATAAATACTCCAAGGCTGCGCTTCTTTGAACGCTTGAAGCGACGCTCGTTGATGATCATAGAGTGAAAATCATGAGCAGATGGAATCCATTCCGGCTTCAGTCAGCCATCCTGGTTTTTGGGCTCAGCTTTATTCCCCTGGCAGTTATGTCAGAAAACGCGGTGCCTTCAATTCTGAAGGCATTTGCTGCTCCTCCGGCCTCTTTCAGGATTGACCCAATCGCATACGAAAGTCCCTTTAATTCTGAGACTCAGACGCGCGTGAAGTCGGTTGATGATTGGAACAGGCGTCGAAAGGAAATACACGATTCCTGGATGGAGGTCATGGGACCCTGGCCCGAATTACTGAAAGATAATTCACTCGAAGTGGGGGCAACCAAGGACTGCGGGAACTATATTCAACAACGTGTATTTCTGGACATCGCGCCTCAACAACGTGCAAGCGCCTGGTTGTTGCTACCAAAAGGAGTTGGACCTTTCCCTTCGGCACTGGTGGTTTTCTATGATCCGGAAACCAGTGCAGGTTTGAAGTCGGACAAACCGGGTCGAGACTTTGGTCGACAGTTGGTAAAGCAGGGGATTGCAACGTTGAGCATCGGCACTCCGGGAGGCAACGCTTGGAAACCGGAGATCGGTGGAGCTCAATGCCAACCGTTGTCATTTCATGCATATGTTGCAGCGAATGCCTGGCATGCCATGGCGAATCATCCGCAACTGGAGGCCTCCCGCATCGGTGTGGTGGGTCACAGTTATGGGGGTAAATGGGCCATGTTTGCAGCGGCGTTATGGAATCGATTTGCTGCCGTGGCTGTGAGTGATCCCGGTATTGTTTTTGATGAGTCACGACCCAATGTGAATTACTGGGAGCCATGGTACCTTGGTTTGGATCATCAAAATCCAAAGTCTGAATCAGGGATTCCATCTACCAGTAATCCGCGCACGGGTGCATATCGGATCCTGATCGAGCAGGGAATGGATCTTCACGAGATCCACGCCTTGATTGCGCCGCGGCCCTTCCTTGTATCCGGAGGCAGCGAGGACCCTGTTGAACGGTGGAATGCGCTTCATCATCTCGCGGAGATCAATGCACTGTTGGGACACAAGGAAAGAGTCTTCTTCACACAAAGAAAGCGGCATGGACCGACCGATAAATCCAATACTCAGCTCATGATCTTTTTTCAACATTTCCTGAATCCTTGAATGATCAGGCGATTCAACTTGAGGTCGCTATCGCGGACCCCGCCAAATAACCCGTTGTCCAGGCGGCCTGAAAATTAAACCCCCCTGTTTCTGCATCTATGTCCAATGACTCACCTGCGAAATAAAGTCCCGGGGTCCTCCGGCTTTCCATGGTTTTAAAACGGATTTCCTTGAGATCCACGCCACCACAGGTCACAAACTCCTCCTTGTTACGACTCTTTCCCGACACCTTGAATCGAGTCTGGGTCAAGATGGAACAGAAATGA
>CALSPN010000029.1 GCA_943788245.1 uncultured Verrucomicrobiae bacterium
TTTTCAAAGAGAAAAATTCAAAAATTTGATTTCCTTGCCATTTCATGCATGGGGTGATCATTGGGTGGATCAATTGTTTTGATGTAACCTATTTTTAATCAGTTTGTAATGATCACGCCTCAACTCGGGTCTCATCCCCCTACAATACTCACTTACAACCAGAAAACATTCTAGGTCTTGGTTTGGTGTAACGATAAAGTAAATGTTCTAGTTCGGCTTTCAGGCGCATTAATGCGCCTCTAGCCAATGTGCTCCAGATCCTATCTCCACCTCAATGGGCACTTCCAAAGGCAGTGCATGAATCATTGATTCCCGTGACCAAGGGTTCGATTTCCTGTTGCTCCGATTCTTCGAGATCGAAGAACCAATTCGTCGTGAACCTGGAGTACAAGCCTTGATTCAAAAGAGCGTTCTTCCATGGCTCGCCAAATGGCGGACATCGCCAATTTAATCATGTCTGCTGCAGTTCCCTGGATAGGGGCATTGATCGCATTGCGCTCGGCCATGCTGCGGATGGTGCCATTGGCGGATTGCACATCGGGTAAATACCTTCGTCGTCCTGTCAATGTCTCGACATAACCTTTGGACCTGGCCGATTCCAGGGTTTCTTCCATGTAATCTTTGATGCTTGGGAAACTTTCGAAATAGTGTTCAATAATTTCGGCTGCTTCCTTGCGAGGAATGCCAAGTCGCTGTGACAATCCGAATGCCGAGATGCCGTACATGACCCCGAAGTTCACTGTTTTGGCTTTGCGCCGCATTTCCTTGGTCACGTTTTCGAGGTCTACTTTATATACATGTGCGGCCGTAGCCGCATGAATATCGCCACCCGTTTCAAAAGCAGACTGCATGGCAGGGTCACCGCTCATAGAGGCCATGATGCGAAGCTCGATCTGAGAATAGTCGGCAGAAAGTAAGCAAAATCCCTCCCTCCGTGGCACAAAGGCTCTGCGGATTTCTTGTCCCAATTCACGACGGATGGGAATGTTCTGCAGATTCGGATTCTGCGAATTCAGTCGGCCAGTTGCTGTTGCTGTCTGATGAAATGTGGTGTGAATGCGGTCTGTTTCTTTAAAGATACTTTGAGGTAGCGCCTCCGCGTAGGTACTCCGCAATTTGGTGACTGCCCGGAATTCCAGAATTTTTCGAACGATCTCATGTTCCGTCGACAAGGTTTGGAGAACATTTTCATTGGTGGCATATTGCCCTGTCTTCGTTTTCTTGGGTTTTTCCTACCCAGTTTGAGTTTTTCAAACAGCACCTCGCCCAGTTGTTTGGGAGAAGCGATGTTAAATTCAGAGCCGGCGATACCATGGATTTCCTTTTCAAGTTCGGTTTTTATCTCCAGTAACTGCGCAGAAAATTTGACCATGGAATCAGTATCCAGTCGGATTCCCTCGTATTCCATGGATACCAGAACCGGAAGCAAGGGCATCTCAATCTCGTAAAAACACCCCTGCTCAAGTTCAGTGAATCAATCTTCGGGTGAAGTTTTTCGAACAATTGCCAGGTAACGTCCCGCATCTTCTGCCGCGTATTCTGCCAATGCAGCAAGAGGAACATCTTTCATGGAGTGTTGATCTTTACCTTTGGGGCCAATCAATGATTCGATGGAAACGGGTGTATATCCGAGCAAGGCCTCTGCCGCAGCATCCATGCCATGTTTTTGGCCGGGTTTGACGAGGCTATGCAAAATCATCGTATCAATGAACGGTCCACTGACGGTATAGCCGTTCCAGGCGAGAACGCTCAGGTCGTATTTCAGATTGTGTCCGACCTTTTTTGATGTTTGGATTTGTGAGGATGGCTGATAATTTCTCCTTCACCACCGAATCGGGCAGGCATCCCTTACCGTTTACAGGCAGATAACAGGCGGCCCCTGCTTCCCAGCAGAAGGAGAACCCAATCAATTCCACTGTTTTGGGGTCCAGTCCTGTTGTTTCAGTATCCAAACAAAAGCAATCTTGCTGTTTTAATTTTTGAATCAAATTATCCAAATCAGGTTCTGTTTTGAATGCAAGGTGTATTCGTGCTGGACGTCTGAGATTGTTTTGAAATGGGCATCTGCTGATGAAACTTCATCTGCCTCCTCGGGCGATGCCTGATTGCCTGAAAAATCCAGTTCCACTTGATCCTGTTGCTTTTTCGGGGGTTTTTCGGGTTTGAATCCGTGCCCGGTTTTGAAGGATGGTCCGAAGAGGCGTTTTCCCAAGGTGTTAAATTCCCACTCGAGAATCAGCGGCTTTAAAAGATCTTGGCTGGGCTCGGTCAGGATCATGGATGTCTCATCAAAATCCAATGGAACATTGAGATCAATGGTGGCCAGCCTTTTTGCTCAGCAGTGCCTGATCTTTGTTGGCGATTAATTTTTCCCCAAGCTTACCTTTGATTGAACCTGCGTTTTCAAGGAGAGATTCAATGGATTGATATTCATGGATGAGTTTGATAGCTGTTTTTTCTCCCACACCCGGAACGCCCGGAATGTTATCGGATGCATCTCCCCAAAGCCCAAGAATGTCGATGACCTGATTTGGATGTCTTATTTGCCAGCGCTTACATGTTTCATCCATGCCTTCAATCTCGGGGGCTCCACCTTTTCGCCCCGGTTTGAACAGGAAGGTCATGGGGGGTAACGAGTTGTGAGAAATCCTTGTCTGGTGTGACCATATAGGTGGTGAAACCCTTCGTTTTCCGCCTCACGTGCCAAGGTTCCAATGATGTCATCTGCCTCAAAGCCATCCATGCTTATCAATGGTATATCCATGGCTTTGCAAAGTCGGTGGATTTCAGGTATGGCCAGGGCGAGCTCCTCTGGCATGGCTTCTCGCTGTGCCTTGTAGGCGGGAAATATTTTGTGTCTTTCGGTGGGGGCCGATGTATCAAGCGCTACAGCAAGATGTGTTGGCTTGCGATTCTCCTTGAGATCGAGCAACACATTCAAAAACCCGTAAACCGCCGAAGTGTTTACCCCTTTAGAGCTTCGGATCGGATTGGAAATAAAAGCGAAATGTGCTCGATACAGCAGCGCCATTCCATCCAATAGAAATAATGTCTTACCCATGTCGGTGGTTGTAACTCTTCTGGATAATGATTCAAAGGAATTAACAGGTTCTGGTTTTCAGGCAGGCGGCTTTCCTGCAAATGGTAAACGCGTGTATCTTGATTTATTTCGAGGATCATGCGCCATGAAAATGATCAAACGCAGGGGAAAGGTCAGAGGTAGATCGCATCGTTCCCGATTCGAGTTGCTCGAAAGGGATAGCCTGCCGGTTCCCTGGCATGCGCTCTGACCCTCTATTCCCTGCTGTCTGCGATAGTTTCTCTCCGGTGAATCACATCGGATCAAGGGTTGGGTTTGGTTTTATGAGGGTGAGGATGTAGATGCAGAGCTCAAGCGTTTACCCAGAACCCACTCCTTACCAATGCCCGGAGAGGTGTCCACCTGAGGGGGGAAACGACGCAAAAGCTCCGGGCGCACTGGCGGGTTAGATGCCGCTCATCAGCACTTGTCATTGGGATGATTTTGTGTAGTAGTTTTTCCACCCATGGAACCATTGTTGAGATACATCTTCAGACATGAGGACTCCACATTCGAGTGTGGCCTGTTACCCGGTCGGTTTCTTCTGGTTCCTGGGCTTTTCGTGTTCCTTCCTGCTGGGGGGCTGTATTCAAATCTCGCCGATTCGCATGGAGACGGGATTGATTGGGATGAGGCTGCCTCCTTCTGGGCTGTTCAACCTCCTGTATCAGGACAAAGGCCCTCAGTGAAATCCAATGACTGGGCCGCGGCAACGCCTCGATTTCTTTATTTTATCGTCGCTTGAAAATAAAGGCCTTGAGCCTGCTCAAGAGGCTTCAAGATCGATGATCCTCAGACGACTTTATTTTGACCTGACTGGATTGCCTCCAAGTTACGAAGATATCTTGGATTTTGTTCAGGATTCATCTCCAGATGCCTATCAGCAGAGGGTCGATCGATTGTTGGAATCACCTCGCTTTGGGGAGCGAATGGCAAGCATGTGGCTGAATCTGGCTCGCTATGCTGAAGATCAGGCTCATCAGGTAGGCAACGACACGAAAGATTTCTATCCCAACGCATACCGTTACCGGCAATGGGTGATCGACGCCTTCAATCGCGATCTGAGATACACTGATTTCATAAAACTGCAATTGGCGGGAGATCTCTACGAAGACACTTCACACGAAGATTTGGTTGCTACCGGATTTATTGGTCTGGGTCCCAAATATTACAACCGAGGCCGCTTGGAGGTGAAGGCCGAAGAATGGGCTGATCAAGTGGACACCGTGATGCGAACTTTTCAAGGCATGACAGTCAGTTGTGCCCGTTGTCATGATCATAAATTCGATCCAATCACCATGAGAGACTATTACGGGCTGGCTGGGGTATTCTCCAGCACCGAACTGGTGAATGTGGCCTACGACAAACCCAGTGATCAGGTCAGTAAAGAAGATCTCAAGGCGCATCGATTCACCGCACACCTGGTCAAAGACAGGAAAGGTGAAGATCTTGCAATCTTCCAGCGTGGTAATGTGGATCAGCCAGGCGTTAAAGCGCCAAGAGGATTTCCCCGGTGGCTGAGCAGCGACCAGTCGGTCAGTTTCAAAACTGAAGAGAGTGGACGGCGCGAATTGGCCGACCGCATTGCTGCAAAAGAAAATCCATTGACGGCCCGTATATACGTCAATCGTTTGTGGTCGTTATTTTTCGGGCGTGGTCTCGTGGGTAGTCTCAGTAATTTCGGTGCATTGGGGGATGAGCCTACGCATCCCGAACTTCTGGATGATCTTGCAGTGCGATTCATCAAGAACAGTGCCTCAACCAAATACCTGGTCAGGGAAATGGTAATGTCATCCACCTACAGGCAATCTTCACTTGGGGGCTCTGATTCATTACAGAAAGATCCAGACAATCAATGGCTCTCACGCATGCCCCGACGACGTTTGAGTGTCGAAATGTGGAGAGATTCACTACTGGCTGTTTCTGGTAATCTGCATTTAAAAGGTGGTCCATCTCTGGAATTGAATGACCCGGAAAATGTTCGTCGAACCGTTTTCGCTCGAGTCAGTCGCCTCAAGTTGAACGATCTTTTGATACAAATGGATTACCCCGATGCGAATGTTCACGCCGACAAACGCAGTGTTACGACAACGCCTCTTCAAAAACTTTTTGCCATGAATAGTTCTTTCATGCTTCGGCAGGCAGATCAACTGGTTAAGAAATTAGTAGATCAAACGGGCATTAAAGAGGGCGTCCGAAAGGTCTATCAACACATACTTGCAAGAGCTCCGGACGAAACCGAACACACTCTTGCAAAAGCATTTCTCATGAAGCCTGGAAAGGAATCCCCAACAAAGGAGCGTTGGGGGTTACTGGCACAAGCACTGATGATTTCCAATGAAATGCTTTACCTCGATTAACCCATGAATATTCCCACGCGCCCCAATCTGGAAACGATCGCGGCAAATATGTCTCGCCGCACCATGCTTGAAAAAACCGCGGTAGGCTCCGGAATGCTTGGCCTTGCCGGCTTGATCAGTGCACAACAGGCTCAATCGGGTAAGCTCGAAACACCCCGACAAGAGCTACAGGTAAAGCCAAGAGCAAAGCGTGTCATCTTTCTTTTCATGAATGGTGGCCCTTCCCACGTGGATACATTTGATCCCAAACCAGCATTGGCACGTTATGAAGGAAGCCAACCCACCGGAGATCTTTACAAGAAGCCCAAATCATCCGGTTTCATGCCATCCCCCTTCAGTTTCAGTAATCATGGTCAGAGCGGTATTCCGGTCAGTGAATCCTTGCCTCACCTATCCAAGGTCATTGATGATTGCTGCATCATCCGTTCAATGCATACGGATGTTCCCAATCATGAGCCGGCATTGTTGCAGATGCATACAGGAAATATTCAGCCAATACGACCTGCGTTTGGATCCTGGTTGTTATACGGGCTGGGAACAGAAAATCAAAATTTACCGGGTTATGTCGTACTTCGCCCCAGCTCCAACATCGTGGTAGGGCCTGCCTTGTGGTCCAATAGTTTCCTGCCCGCGAAATATCAGGCAACAAGCATTCTTACGTCTGATCTCAAGGTGGATAAATTAATCCGTCACATTCGCAATCCACGGTATTCGTTGCAGGAGCAGAGGGAACAACTCGACTTGGTAGAAGCCTTGAATCAAAAGCACATGGAGGCAAGGGAAGGGGATAGCGAGCTGGAAGCGCAAATTCGCTCCATGGAAACCGCTTACCGCATGCAAATGCAGGCATTTGACACTCTGGATCTCGAAAAAGAGTCAGAAAGCACGAGGGAAATGTATGGGAAATCGACATTTGCCCAATCGTGCCTCATGGCACGTCGGTTAGTGGAATCTGGCGTAAGGTGTGTCACTGTTTACTACACCAACAAGGGCAATCAACCGTGGGATACACATTCTAATCACAATGCTTCTCATACCAAATTATGCGCTGATAGTGATCAGGCAAGCGCGGCTTTGATCACGGATCTCAAGCGTCGCGGATTACTGGAAGATACATTGGTGGTCTGGGGCGGGGAATTTGGACGTACTCCTTATTCGGAGATCCGTAATGGTGATGACAAGCCGGCTGGCCGAGATCATCATCACACGGCGTTTTCGATGTTACTGGCAGGAGGAGGCGTGAAGGGTGGCTTGGTGTATGGTGGTTCAGATGAGCTGGGAATGATGGCTACCGAAAACCCAATGCACGTGCACGATTTTCATGCGACTTTATTGCACTTGATGGGCCTGGATCATGAAAAGTTAACCTATCGATATTCTGGGCGAGATTTTCGACTCACTGATGTGCATGGCTCTGTATGTCACGAAATCATGGTTTGATCGTGAAACTCAAACTTCAAGGGAAGGATGCAATGATCAACTCAGTCTTATTCAGGTGTTTTACAATAAATGGATATCTGGTTTTTCTTTTTGCCAGTTTGCTTCCAATGCCGGTCGATGCTGGCGATTCGCCTAATTTGGTGTTTATCTTGGCAGATGACATGGGATATGGGGATATTCAGGCCTATAATCCAAAGTCCAAAATCCCCACACCAAATCTGAATCGATTAGCGCATGAGGGGATGCGATTTACGGATGCTCATACACCTTCTGCTGTATGCACGCCGACCCGATATGGATTGCTTACAGGTCGCTATTGCTGGAGATCCAGATTGAAGCGGGGTGTATTGAACGGTTACAGCGATCATCTCATACAAGAGGATCGTTTGACCTTACCTCGCTTTTTAAAAGGACATGGGTATCACACGGGTGTGGTGGGGAAATGGCATCTCGGGTTGGATTTTCATCGGCTGTCCAATCATGAGGATATCGATTACACTCAAGCTGTGCGATGGGGGCCCAACGACTTTGGTTTTGAATACAGCTATATCATTCCCGCTTCACTGGATTTTCCACCTTATGTGTATCTTGAGAATCAACAGGTAACAGGATTGCCTGATAAACGGCAAGCAAAGCAACCCTTTCCTGCCTACCTTCGCGAAGGCCCCATTGGATCCGATTTTGTCATGGAGGATTGTCTGGATCAATTGACGGACAAGGCCGTGGGTTTTCTGGAACAAAACAGCGAGTCGGAAAACCCTTTCTTTTTATACATGCCATTGACAGCTCCTCACAAACCAGTGCTTCCACATGCCCGCTTCAAAGGTCATACCAAGCTTGGACCCTATGGAGATTTTATCGTCCAGTGTGATGCTATCGTTGGCCGTGTCCTTGAATCGCTGGATGCATTAAATTTGAAGGGCAGCACGATGGTCGTCTTCTCGAGCGACAATGGGTCGTTCATGCGACGGCTTAACGATTCCAGTGTCGAGGATCATGTCGATGATGAGAGTGCACAGGCCTATCGGGCCGATCGTCACACCTCAAACGGTCCATTGCGCGGCACTAAAGGTGATGTATGGGAAGCAGGGCATCGCGTGCCCTTTCTGGTGCGGTTTCCAGGCAGGATCAAAGCTGGCTTTGCGTGCCAACAAACCATTTGTCTGACGGATTACTATGCCACGGTCGCACAGCTCATAGATCGTAACATCCCTTCAGCAGCAGGCGAGGACAGCGTCAGTTTTTTGTCATTGCTGCACGCGCCCGAAGCAGATCATCATCGTCCGCCCGTGATTCATCACTCCGGTGCAGGCATGTTTGCGATTCGTGATGGGAGATGGAAGTTGGTGCTTGGAAGCGGGTCAGGTGGGAGGGAACAACCCAGAGGAAAGGCGTTTGAGAAACCTTTTGCCTTGTTCGATCTCAAAGCTGATTTATCGGAAAAAGTGAACCTGATCGAATCACATTCTGAGGTGGCTGAATTGTTGGAGGGGCAATTCTGGAGGATTCATGAAAGAGGGCACAGCCGTTGATTCATAACAAGCCGAGAGCTTGGCATTAAATGATCGCTGGATGTGTTTTATTGGGCGGCCGTGATTACCTGTTTGTTGTCGCGTCGTTTGATGGCCGTTAGTGGCATGCCGCCGTAAATGGTCCATGGTTTCAGGTCGTGATGCACGATGGACCCAGCAGAAACGACGGCTCCTTCTCCGATTTTTACACCAGGGAAGATGATGCTGTTGGTGTAAATGACGGCATGATCTCCGACTTCAATCGTGGATCGGTGTGTCTTGCGGCAGCTTTTGGAAACTGTAGGGTTGGTCAATCCTTCAGTGATATTTTCTGTGCCAGTAATCAATCTGACTCCCGCACCAATACTGGCATAATCACCGATAACGCATTCACCTCCTCCAGAAATGGATGAGGTGAATGCAAGATGGACATGGCGTCCGATAGCAATACCTTTACCCGCAAAAAGGAATACCCCTTCATCGATCTGAGTATGATCACCGACAGAGACCGCCTCAGGGTTATCGATTCGGGCACCAGTGAAAATTTTCACGTTCTTGCCAAGTTGTTTAAACTGGCTTCGAATGAAGTCTGCATCAAGGAGGGATCCTGGTCCCAAAGTAGCTTGGCTCATACGGTCATTTTGTTGAATGAAGTTGCTTTGAATCAGTGGTGAGTCCGGCATTAACTCGTCAGTCCTCCATCAATGACGCACTCTGATCCAGTAGTGAAATTGGAGGATTCGGATAAGAGATGCAGCACTGTATGAACGATTTCAGATGGCATGCCCAGACGATTCAACGGCGTCCTTCTGCGAACCGCTTCGGTTTGATTTGAATGGAGAGATGCGGTCATTTCAGTTTTCAGAAAACCCGGTAAAACCACATTGCTCCGAATGCCTCTTTGTCCATATTCTCGCGCAACACTTTTCGAAAACCCGCAAAGGCCTGCTTTTGTTGCAGCGTAAACGCTCAGCCCTTTGAATCCACGTTTTGCGCAGGTGGAAGAAATAAATACCAAGCTACCCTTGGTCTCAGAGGCAAGGAACCCTTTCAATATGGCCTGTGTCATCAGAATTACGGAATAAAGATTGATATCCAGGGCTTGTCGAATCTTGGGTTTCGGCATCATGGTCAGAAGTCCGTCTGCTCCAAGTGCAGCATTGGCAACAAAGCCATCAAAGGTTGTTGTAACCAGACCAGCTTGATCAATGAGTGAGAGCACATTCGCCTCGTTGGAAAGATCTGCCTTGATAAAGGAAAGACTATTGCCGAATTCAGATTCCAACGCTTCGAGTTCGGGAGTTTGGGAGCGGGCACAGGTCACTACTCTTGCATTAGACTTCAATAGTGCGCGACATAACTCAAGACCAAGACCCTTGCTGCCTCCTGTCACGAAAAAGCGCTTATTACTTAAGTCCTTCATATTTTTTGCGCACCTCTGTCGCATGATTTTTTGCCATTGTTCGTATCCTGAATATTTCCCCATTCACACCATCTTGGCCACGCTGGTTTGCTGAGTTGTTTTCGCATTTTATTCAGGATGGTTTCCAAAAGTGCATCGTCAGCTTCGGCAACAGCAGCCTCCAGCTTCAATGAAACAATTCGCCCAACGACAGCATTTGGCATGGAATTGGCACTTGCTCTTCGCACTTCAGGAAAACTTTCAGCCACCGATTCAATTTCATCCAGGGACACCTTCTCGCCGCCAATGTTCATGATTCTGTCAAGCCTTCCCACCGGTCTGAAGTGATCCATTCGGATTTCGCAAAGGTCATGAGTGGGAATCCATTGCCCTTGTCTTTTCAAGAAGAGCTGATTGTCTGCAAACTTGAAATCATCAAACCGTTTTTGAATGGATGTAAGAGGATACCACCCATCATGCCGAGTTGTTTTTGCGATCACTCCTGCCTCTGCCGAGCCGTAAATCAAGGTGATTCGACTCGAGGGATACGCCGATTGGATGCGCGTTCCAGTAGATGCATGCAAGATTTCGCCTCCGATGCTGATTTGCCGAGGAGACCAATCTGTTGATTTCGAGCTTTTTCTGGACTGTATGAGCAGGTCGATAAATGTAGGAGTTACAGAAAGGGCCTGTGGTTTATCCTGTTGCAGAATAGAATGATTTATTTGCCAATCATGACCTAGACTCAATACCTTGCCTCCAGAAATATGGGCCTGACATGCGAGATGGACTCCAGCGAAGGACCAGGGCTGAAAGCAGGTTGCCCATGTCCACCCTGTGGCATTTGAGTATTTCGAGCAGTTGGAATGCAGCGCTTTAAGATTCCACCAAATCAATTTCGGTTTACCTGTTGAACCAGAAGAATAAACCCCTAGAAACCCTTCCCCCGGAGGTGCAGGAAATTTTTTCTCGGAGTTCAGTCGGGGAGGATGGATGACAAACGCATTGGCTTTCTTGCCAGAACTGAGCCAATGCGCAAGATCTTCATATCCTGTCCCGATTTGCATTTTAATTAAGTCTCCTGCCATCCAATGAATGGGATATCATCGAAGGGTGAACGGTGCTTAAACCTTGAAAATCGCTTCTTCAGTAGTTGCCTGATGCCAGGGCACTCTTCAACGTCTCAATGATGTTGGGATGGGAGACATGGATTTTAAATTGAGCATGCTGTCATCACTACTGTTTCCAGATACGTTGAAGTGAAAGTATTTTTTCACCTGATCAAATCGAGGCAGTTTTTTGAAATCCATGAATCTTTCCAATGCGTCTTCAGGTGCAGAACCACCTGTCAATCCTGAGTCGATTCCCATTCCCATCAAACCAGAGAAGAGAGACTCTGGATTCTCTCGCAAGTTTTCGTAAATGAGCCCCACTGATGATTCCAAACTCTGGTAATAGACATACCCTGATTTGAATCCACCGACGGCATTCACGGCCTGCTGAAATTCAGGTTTCGATTTCAATGGGCGTCCTGGTCCCTTGGCTGATCGCAGGTAAGATTCAAGCATCGATTCGTTTGTGCTGAAAGCGACATACATGCCGCTTGCTACGAAATGGAGTCCCATCGTTTCCATTGCCACTGAAGCTGCTCCAGGTGCTGCTGCAGCACCACTGGGGACGTTAATTGAGTAAACAGTCCGCCCAAGAAAAGACCGCTCCTTCAGAACGCCATTCCCCCCTGGTAAGAGTCCACTTGCGGCAATAAATGCCTTTACCAAAGGCTCTGGATTGGGGCTTCCAACAAGGATAATCTCAGGAGGATTAATCATGTCATCCATTTCAGTTGATTTGGGAGGCCACTGCGCCACGATGAAATCGTCTCCCAAGTTGTCAATAAGGTTTCTTCGGAAATCGAAATTTGGATCACGGTCTTTCCCAAGCAGTCCCATGGTCATTTGTAGGATCCCGGACAGTTGTGGCGAAATTTCGCCCAACATTTTTTCGAGTTTTTCCCAGGTTTTTCGAGCGTCAAACCTAACGCGTTGAAACGCGACCACATCGTCTGTAACAAAAGCAGGAGGGGATGCATCTTTGGGTTCAAACTCAATTAAGTTCAGCAACCCCTTGCGTTTGCTCTTGGGAGCCTGCACCGTCAAGTTAAAGGCTGTTCCTTCAGGTGTGGAACCCCAGGCAAAGCCGAGTCCTTGTATGGCCTCCAGTCCTAGTGCGCTGAGGATGATTTCGGGTTTTGGCATGAGCATCGACATTGGGTTTGTCGATTCTCCTGCTTGCGTGCTGGCTGTACTTTCTTTTACTAATTTCTGAATCAATGCATAGACAGACTCGAATTGAACCCATCCATAACCTTCGGTATTTCTAAAAAGTTTTTGATGGATTTGGTTGAAATTGGCTTTACTGGAGATGGATTTACCGCTACCCCCGCTGAGTTTCTGGACTGTTTGCTCCAGATGCCGGACAGAAGTACCAGCCAGAAACACTGAATCGCTTTGTCCGAATATGATTTCCATATTGTTCTCAGGACTGTCTTCCGAAAAGTTTTCGAGTTGAGGGAAGCTCATCTTCATCTCTGCTCTATGAAACGTAAGGTTTTGGATCTGGACAGGTTTCAGTGGATTACCGGATTCCTGAAATTTAGCCTGAGTCCTGTTCATTAACTCTGTCAATTTCTCGGCTTGTGCACCCGTGTCGAGTGCAGCCAGGAGTCCGACCCCACCAGAGTTGTCAGGCAAGGGAATGATGGCAAAGGTAGCCTGTCCCTTGAGGAGTTCGGTTAGTTCGCTTAACTTGAAGCCAGCGTTTTCCTCAAGTCCGCTGATTACCAGTTCCTGAAATGACTTTTCTGCATTTTCCCTGAAAGGTGCCATGGCTGGATCATTCCAGAATTGCATGTATAGATTATTATTCCAGGATTCCTTGGCCGCTCCGTAATTGGGTAGTGTGATTATTGCAAGAGCGTCTTCCGGAAGCCAATCCTCAGGTGATGGGGGGGGTGCAGCCCATGAATAAATAATGTTTTGTGCCAGAAGTGCGGTCAAGGAAAGAGCCAGTGAGACCCTTGTTACAATACTTTTTTTTAATGATTCGATCATCGATAGATACTTTAGTTTGATTTTAGTCTGCCGAGTTCTTTACTCCATCTCAAGATCAGTCCTGAGACCGTTTGATATTCATAATCTGTGGTGCGGGCAGATAGCGAAATGGACTACTTGGGTTCTGGTGATTGTATGCGTAAGCCTCACGATTGTTTAAGAAGTATTTCAAGCGATCCACCGGGATTGCAAAACCGAGCCCTTCGCTGTAATTGAGTTTCATGTTTGTCACTCCTATGACCTCTCCTTTTCGATTGAAAAGCGGCCCACCGCTGTTTCCTGGATTGATTTGCGTGGAGGTTTGAAGGAAAAGTCGTCCTTCGAACTCCCTTGTTTTCGTGCTCACAATCCCCTCTGTCACCGTGCGTTCCAGTCCAAGTGGACTTCCGATTGCAAATGCGGGTTGCCCAACTTTAATCGTACTCATACGGGCCAGTTTCACATAAGGGAACCTTGTGTTTTCATCCTTCTCGTTCTCCAACTTTAACAATGCCAGATCTGCAAATTTATCCAATGCAACCGTGCGTGTTCTGTCAAATGCTGCGCGCTTCAATGCACCTTTCTCTTCTTGATACACCTCGATGGTAATTTCTGTTTCACTTTCAATCACATGATAGTTGGTGATCAAATAGCCTTCCGGATGAATAATGAAGCCTGATCCCAATCCCGAGGGTGTTCGAACCTGCACTACTGCCGGGCCAAGTTGTTTGCTCAAAGCAACAACGGACTGGTCCTGAAGTTCTTTATCGGACTCTAAATAGAGTCCTGACCCGTGCATGGTTTGATCGAAGTCTGTTTTCGGAATTTCGCTGTTCAAATCTCTCTCAAGAGGCCCTTTCTTCACCCGCTCTATTTCCGATCGTGGAATCAATAACACAGTGTATCCAACATCCAGAACCAACTGATCTCTTTTTTCGGCAAGCAGATTGCCTTCAAGGGCGGACCCGCTTTTGAGTTTTACCTCGACATGGGCAGCGCTGCATAGCTGCCATTGGAGGTAGAGGCTTATGAGCAGGGTAATTCGCAGAATCCGGTTTGAGCGTCTCATTTGAAGAATTGCTGAATGCCTACGTAAATCATCAGGGCAGCGAAGCCTTTACGAATGTATGCTGGTTCAATGTGTTGCGTGAGCCAAGCTCCGGCATAACCGCCTGCTACTGCCATGGGGGCGACAGACATAACCACTTTCCAATCAATATTGCCCTGATGGAAATGCTTGCTCGCGCCCATCAGTGCGGTTGGTATGATGATGGCCAACGATGAACCAATGGCTGTCTTGATCGGAAGGTTCAAGAAATAGGTCAAAGCCGGCACGATAATTATCCCACCCCCTACGCCGAATAATCCGCTGATTACACCACTTACGGCGCCCGTCAAACTGAAAACTAAAATTTGCATCAATAAACAACAATTATGCGAAAATTCAGGTTTCCTCAATCTTTTTCCTGTTCCTTAAAACCCCACTTTCATGTAAGAAAAAGGATATGCAAAAGCTGAAACTTCAGTATCGGACTTGGGACGAAAAAGAGCGTATCATTCATCTTGGACCAGGTGAACACCGCATTGGTCGCATAGCTGATAATGATGTGGTGATCGATGAGTTGGCGGTTTCTGAGCATCATTGTGTGATTACCATAGATCACAATGGTAATCATATCGCGGATGTGGATTCGATGCATGGAACTTTTCTCGATGGTGCATTTGTGCAATCGAGTCCATTGAAACCTGGCCAGACTCTCAATCTGGGGACCCTAATGATCTCGGTCATGGAAGATAAAGCAGTGACTGAACAAGGTGGCTCTTCGCAACGATCAGAATCGCTCCCCCTGAAAGATGGGAGTTACAGTTGTCTGAAACATCAGAACCAAAGAGCAGGATTTGAATGTCCGTCGTGTCATTACCTTTTTTGTAATTCTTGTTTACCGAGTGAGTCAGCATCTTCTTTATGCCCTCAATGTGGTGCAGGCGCGGATGTCATTGACTGGTCAGGAATTGAGATGACTCCGAGAGATGCGGCTCTTGATCTCATGCCGGATAATTTGAAGAAAGCTTGGGGTTACTGGCAGAAATGGAAAGCTCATCGAGACGAATAGCCATCAAAACTGCAGGTATTTTTCCTATTTCCTGCTTGTCCTCAGAAACCTTTAGGCTCAAATCTGTTCAGTCAGTATTTTACAGTAAAACTATTTCAAAAAAGGAACAACAATGGCGGAGGAGAAGCAGTTTGATTTGACGGTGATTGGGAGTGGGCCGGGTGGTTATGTGGCCTCTATTCGTGCGGCTCAGCTCGGTCTGAACGTGGCCTGTATTGAGAAGGCGCCTTCTCTTGGTGGAACCTGTTTGCGTGTCGGCTGTATTCCAAGCAAAGCTTTATTGGAATCGAGTGCTCATTTCATGTTCGCTGGCAAGCAGCTTGCTCAACACGGAGTGGTGGTGGAGAGCCCAAAGCTCGATCTAAACCGCATGATGAAGCGCAAGCAGCAAACCGTCAATATGCTTGGAAAAGGGGTCGAAACGCTTTTCAAAAAGAATAAAGTAGAATTGATATGCGGCACTGCACGCATCCTTGGATCAGGGTCGCTGGAAGTAGAATCAGCTGACAACACCTCAACCCTCGTTCATTCAAAGCATATTCTCATCGCGACCGGGAGTCAGCCCGTTTCATTGCCCAGCGTACCCTTTGATGGAGAGCGAATTGTTTCCAGTGCAGAGGCATTGTCCTTCGAAAATGTACCAGAACACCTGGTAGTCATAGGCGGTGGGTATATCGGGCTTGAACTGGGGTCTGTTTGGAAGCGCCTGGGGAGTCGAGTGACCGTATTAGAGATGCGTCCGCAAATTTTTCCAGGTATGGATGGCGAAACCGCTCTGGAAGCTCAGCGGATTCTTCACCGACAAGGTCTGGAGTTCCAATTTGGAAAAAAAGTGGCATCAGCAATGCGTAACGGGGATCAATGTCAAATAGCATTGGAAGGTGGTGAGACAATTGAGTGCAGTCATATTTTGGTGGCAGTCGGTCGCAAGCCCTTCCTAGAAGGATTAGGATTGGACTCGATAGGCGTTCAGCTTGATTCGGAAGGTAAGGTTCAAGTGAGCAAAGGATTTGAAACGAATATACCCGGTATTTACGCATTGGGTGATCTTGTGTCTGGCCCGATGCTGGCTCACAAAGCCGAAGAAGAAGCAGTTGCCTTTGCTGAGACATTATGTGGCGAAACCCGCTCCGTAGATTATCAACATATTCCCTCGGTGGTCTACACCCACCCTGAGCTGGCAATGGTCGGAGCAACAGAGGAATCTCTCAAAGAAGCTTCGACTGCGTATCGCAAAGGTGTATTTCATTTCCGGGCGAACGGAAGGGCTCGAGCCTCAGGGGCAGTTGATGGCTGGGTGAAAATGCTTGCTGATGAGGCATCTGATCAGATCCTGGGCGTTCATATACTGGGTGAAAATGCCGGGGAGCTCATCCATGAAATTGTCGTAGCTATGAAATTCAAAGCTACGAGTCAGGACCTTGCCCGAATTTGTCATGCTCATCCTACCTTCTCTGAAACAGTGAAGGAATCAGCCCTGGCTGTCAGCGATCGTACGATTCACTCCTAGTAAGCGTTGAATTATATTGCCCGCAGGGCTCAGGGGCTTAACCTTGCTCGCTTCTTATGACGCTGGAAATGATCATGGTATTTGCCCTTATGGGGGTTGTGTTCATTGCGATGATGATGGAACGGCTGCGTTCAGATGTCATCGCAGTGGGGGCCATGGTCGTGTTGGTTTTCACGGGGCTTCTGACACCTCAAGAGCTTTTTGCTGTATTCAGTAATCAAGCGGTTATTGCGGTGGCTTGCATGTTTGTTCTAAGCGCGGCTCTGGAGCGCACCGGTGTGATCGATCGCGTTGGAATCTGGATCAACGGATTTGTCGGGCACACGGAATTGGCGGTCAGTTTGACCTTACTACCACTCGTGGCCCTTCTATCCGCCTTTGTAAATAACACTCCAGTGGTTCTGGTATTCATGCCTATGGTTATCGGGCTTGCAGCGCGTCGAAATATCAAACCTTCCAAATTACTCATACCATTGTCGTTTGCTTCTATCCTTGGAGGTTGTTGCACATTAATAGGTACCTCAACCAATATACTTGTCAGTTCAACTGCGCATAGCCTGGGCGAGTCGGCCTTGGGGATGTTTGATTTAACCGGAGTAGGCCTGATTCTCTCTTTAGTGGGGATGGTTTATCTTTGGACTATGGGCCGGAAGTTGCTGCCTGAGCGTGAAACGCTCTCCTCGATCCTCCAGACGACTGAAAACAAACAGTTTTTTACGGAGGCAATCATCATACCAAGTTCGCCTTTAATTGGCAAAAAACTGAAGGATTCCCCTTTGAAATCCATCCCGAAGGCGCGCATTTTAGAAGTGATTCGGGGGGATGAATTGATTGGTGTGCCACTTGATCAGGTAGAATTTCAAGCCGGTGATCGTGTGCGTTTGAGTACCGTTTTTTCCTCGGTGATTGAACTTAAGAATCTTTCCGGACTTGAAATTCAAAAAGGCGAGGAAGAAATGGGGCTGGAATGGGTGGGGACACAAAAAGCTGTCATTGTAGAATGTGTCATAAGCCCCAGATCCTCGCTTACCGGCAAGTCTATTCAAAAAGGGGACTTACGCCGGTTGTTTGGCGTCTTGGTCCTTGCGGTTCATCGCCACGGCGTCAACTTGAGAAGTAAATTTGAATCCACTATTCTTCAGTATGGTGACACCTTGCTGCTGGAAGGTACTGAGAATTCGATGAAGCGCCTGCGTGATTCCAGAGATGTCATCGTGTTGACCGATGAACCCAGGCAGGTGCCTCGACGGAGCAAGCAGTGGATTGCGGCCGGTACAATTTTGCTGATGATCATTGCGGCCACATTTTCAAGCATGCCAATAGCCACTCTTGCTTTTGCTGGCGCGTTGATTGTTGTCGTGGCTGGATGTCTTGAAATGGATGAAGCTTATCGTGCAGTGGATTGGCGCATTCTTTTTCTTATTTTCGGAATGCTTGGTTTAGGAGCTGCCCTGGAAAAAACGTCAGGAATTGATTGGCTTGCCAGTCATCTGATTTCAGTCCTGGGAGGGAATCAACCTGTTGTTGTCATTTCCGGTATTGTTCTGCTTACCTCTTTATTAACAACCTTTTTATCGAACAATGCTGTCGCAGTTGTGATGACACCCATTGTCCTGGAGATGGCACATCACCTCGAATTATCAACTAAACCATTCTTGATTGCGGTGGCCATTGGCGCTTCTGCCTGTTTTGCATCGCCTGTGGGTTATCAGACAAATGCGTTGGTTTACAGTGCGGGTGGATATAAATTCAGTGACTTTGTAAAAGTCGGATTGCCTTTGAACCTTTTGATCTGGCTAGTGGCCTCTCTGGTGATACCCTGGCTATGGCCGCTAAAATGAAAACCCTTTGGGTTGACTGACTCAGCCTCCTGCTACAATCCTGACGATTTCAAGGCAGTCTCCTTCCTTCACTATATGGCTTTTAAACTCAGAAGGGGACACTGCTTCGCCATTCAACTCGATAACCACAGACTTTGGCAGAAAACCCTGGTCTTCAAGAAATTGGTCCAAAGGGCAGGGGACAGAATCTAAATCCAGTCTTTCTCCGTTAGCGATAACTTGAGGCATGATCTATAAAAAATGTCTTCGAGGGTCTTCAAGAAAGGATGGCGGCATCCCAATCTTTCCAAACTGGTTCATACCCTGAACTTCGAATTTGTTCCGCCATTTCCGTGGGGGTACGTTCGTCTGCGATATCGAATTGTCCTGTTGCCTGCGCTGAACCATTATCCCATTCACTGGAACCCTCTGCCAATGGTATGATGCGTCCTTTGGTCGTCTGGTGCAGGTTCTCTTTTCCTGCGCCAGTGTAACCTCCTGGTTCAGTATGGCTTCCTGCGCTCATCATGGTAATGCCCAATGGGATCAGCCCGTTTCGCAGTGATGAGGGTTCGCGTGTCGATAACACCAGTCCCACATCAGGAAAACATATTCGGAAAGCAGTGATCAATTGCACCAAATGCATATCCGAGAGATGAGTCAATGGTTGAAAAGATCCGGCACATGGGCGGAGCCTTGGGAAGGATAGTGTGATCTGAGCTTTCCAGCATGTCTTGAGCAAGTACTCGGTGTGAGCTGCCAGAGCAAGCGCTTCATGTCTCCAGTCGGCCAGTCCAAATAAAGCGCCAATCCCAAGGCGCCTGAATCCTGCTTCATAGGCCCTTTCCGGAGTGACTAATCGCCAATCGAAATCTTTCTTGGGGCCTGCGGTGTGCATTTGTTGATAAATCTCAGGGTCATAAGTTTCCTGATACACGATTAACCCCTCCGCGCCTGCCTGAACCATCGGGCGATATTCATCTGTTTCCATTGGGCCTACCTCCAGTGACAAACCTGGCACGGTTGGCTTGAGTGCCTTCAGGCAGGTTTCCATGTAGCCCGAGGACACAAATTTGGGATGTTCTCCAGCAACCAGCAGTATATTTCGAAACCCCTGACTGCCAATTTCTCTGGCCTCGCGTACTACCTCATCGACTTCAAGCGTCACTCGTAAGATTGGGTTATCTCTGGAGAAACCACAATATTGGCAATTGTTTATGCACTCGTTTGACAGGTAGAGCGGTGCAAACAAGCGAATGACCTTACCAAATCGCTGTTGAGTAATGGTTTTGGATGCATGGCAGAGCTGCTCCAGATGCTTTTCTGCCTCAGGCGAAACAAGCGCCATGAAGCGTTGCATCACGCTGCCTGTACCCTGCAGTGCCTGCAATACCTTGTCGGGCGTTGCAGCATTGCTCCTGTCGCGCCATTGTCCCAGGGGGAGTCGATGAAATGTTTCGACAAAACTCACACCGGCACTATGGAGCAGAGCTGCTTCTGCCGCAAACGGAATGAGGAAAAATTAATGATTTTCGCCCTGTCCACCCAATGCATCCTCCAATTGGTGACAAATGGATCGAAGGATTTGGATGCGTGCAAACTTCTTGTTGTTGCCTGCCACAATAGTCCAAGGAGCATTTTGTGTGTTGGTCAGGCTGATCATATTGTTGACTGCCAATTCATATTGAGGCCATTTTTCACGATTTCGCCAGTCTTCATCCGTAATCTTGTGGCGTTTATAGGGAATTTTCAATCGCTTCTTGAATCGTTCCATTTGCTTCTCCTGATTGATATGCAGCCAAAATTTGCATACAACCGTGCCGTGATCAGTTAACTGCCGCTCGAATTCATTAATTTCCTGATAGGCCCTTTTCCACTCGTGTTCTTTGGCAAATTTTTCAATCCGTTCGACAAGCACCCTGCCATACCAGGATCGATCGAAGATGGTGATGCGGCCAGCTCTTGGCAGAGGGTTCCAAAATCGCCATAAATAGTGGTAATTACTTTCTTCAGGAGTCGGTGCAGCTACACACACTATTCGATACAGACGAGCATCAATCGCAGCTGTGACCCTTTTGATTGCACTACCCTTGCCTCCAGCATCCCAGCCTTCAAACACGAGGACCGTGGAGATATTTCTGTCGTATGCTTCCCAGAAAAGCCGGTGCAAGCGTCCCTGCCAGGTAATCAGGGCTTGTTCGTACATTCCCACTTCGAGACGTTGCTCAAGATCGACCTCTGCAAGGAAATTTTTCTCAACTTTAGGAATCGTGATTTGAGCCTTTTTCTTGGGGCGAGCTGATTTTTCCAGCTTGATTGCTTGCATCATTGCTTCGTGCAACAATCGGCCGACAGTCACGTTCCGCCACTCCTTGATGGAGGCATCCACGATATGCCAGGGCGCTTCCTTACTGCGTGTGAAAAGGATCAATTGTTCAGCGGCCTCTGAAAACTGCTCGTAAAGATTGTGGTGTTTCCAGTCATCACGCATGGCCCGCCAATGTTCCTGAGGATTTTCATAGAGATCCTTGAGTCGCCGATGCTGAGCTCCTTTGGTAAGATGCATCCAGATTTTTACCTGAATGGTGCCATCTTGAAGGACCATGTTTTCAAAGAATCTAATGTCCTTGCTTATTTCAGAAACCCATTCGGTGCCGCGTCTCTCGTGGACGTATTTGTCAATCGGATCGGTATACATGCCCCCGAACCAGATAGCAATTCTCCCGCGGCTGGGTAGTGATTGCCAATAACGCCACTGATAAGGGCGATCTGTGGCGTTGGCTGCCATGTCCCAAAAACTATGCGTGTCCAAGCCTCTTGGGTCCAACCACTCATTGAGGATTTGGATTACTTCACCCTTGCCTGCGCCATCGACTCCTCCAATCGTAATAACCACCGACTGTGAAGTTTCATTAAGGGCACGCTGCGCTAGCAGGAGATCTGCCCTGAGATTGGTTACAAGCTCATCATACGCTTTGCGACCAATTTTTTCGGCAGATTCCATCGAGTGAAATACGTCTTCCTGAGTGACCACTTCGCATTTCATGGGGAACTTGTCAACGGGCTGTATTTTGTCGAATTCAAAGAATGGATGCAACGTTTCGTTATGAAATTATCTCGTTCTCGAGAAGGTGGGGAGGCTTGGTGGGGAAACAAAAAAACTCCGGCGTAATGAAGGATCAAAACGCCGGAGTTGGATGTGATAATCAAGCCTTATCTGACCCGGTAGAAGGCTTGGCTTGCGGAAGCTTCAATAGCGACGCCGCTAGCGGCATTGTCAACAGCTGACCATGGGCCTGTGACAGCAGGTGCTGATTGAAGTGTGCCATTGCCCTCCCACGTCAGCACAATCACACCATCGGCCATGCTAATCGAAACATCAGCCGCATTGTCTCCGCCGTCAGAACTCGCTGGCCCGAGGACCAAATTGCCATAGGTGAATTCATTATGAGGAGAACCATTCCAGTTAAGCTGGGATTTACGGCCTGCTCCATCGTCGTCATTCATCGCAATGTTAAAACCTACACTGGCACCATCAGCAATGCCCAATGATGCTTTGGTGATTTTAAATTCCATTTGGTAACCTTCATCTGTTCCTGTAGTGGCTGCGAACCAGTCTGCAGATGCTCCGAAACTTGGATTGTTGGCTTCATTGTCACGTCGTGCCCCATTGGGAGTCAGGACGTATTGACCCTCAAATTGTTTTTCAGTGTCGCGACCGGCCAAGTTACTTTCATCGGCATCAAAGAATATCTCAATGCTGTCATCGACCCATGTTTGTCCGTCTTCTGACCCGGCTTCTGCGCTGTCAGTGTAAATCTGGTCGTCAATTGCATCGATACCCACGTAGATTGCCTCATCATCATGCACGATCCAGGCTGTCAAACTATGATCGCCATCTTCCCATTCATCATTACCAACTCCAATATGATATGATCCGGTGTGACTGTTCAAAACAACAGCAGTTGCACTTTCGTATTCAGCCGCATTCACGACACCATCTATCGTCGGTGTGCTGGATTTAGGTGCAGTGTAAGTGCGTCCTCCGATGAACAAGTTGCCATAGGTTGATTCAATATGCGTGGCACCGGACCAAAGCACCTGGCGATTGGATCCACCACTGGTGTCGTCATCATTCACACCGACATTGAAACCAATAACATCACCCGGTTGAGGGTTGCCTATGGCGTCGAGAGAGATTCTGAATTCCGCAACATATCCCGTATCCGTTAATTCTGTGAGCGCATACCATGCATCATTTGGACCGTAACCGGGATTACCTGCTTCAGCTTGGCGGTAGGCGTTGTTGGCAGTGATGACAAATTGCCCGCCCGTGTCGATCACTTCCGGGTTTCCGTCTGTGCTTCGCTCGTCGAAATTACTATTATCTCCATCAATGAAGATTTCAACACTGTCATCCAGCCATGTTTGACCGTTCTCAGATCCTGCTTCGGCACTATCGGTCTCAATCCAATCATCCTTGACCTCAATGGCGATATATAAATTTTCATCATCGACGCCAGTATAGATGTTGTATTCTAGATCGTTGGCATCAAAGGGTAACTCCGAAGGGCCATCAACGGGGCCACCCCCTCTGAACAAATCTTCCAGATTTTCATCATAGCTGACGCGCCAATAGTTGCCTGCGGCGCCGCCTGCCCAGCTCCAGGACTCGTTGGGGTCGAGAATACCATCAATGATGGGTGCTTCGGGTAATTGAAGTGCCACTTGAGTTTTTGTGTCGTCCAGCGCTGGTCCATCTCCAACCACTGGTGGCTTTTCCTCTGGATCAGTGGGCTCGCTACCACCACCACCACCGCCACCACCTGTTTCGCTTGCGGCTGCAAAGATGATCTCGCCTGTGCCACCATGTGAAAGCCGCCCCGAACTACTGATGATAGGGTCATGCCATTTTTCATACTCTTTGTTGGCAATTTCCTCCTCCGTGTAATACTCAGCTTCTTCAGCATTCCAACCTTCGAACCTCGCGCGATTAGCCCAGAAATATTGAAGTTCCAGATCTTGGCTTCTATCGCCTGATCCATTGATCCCTGGTCCAGCCTTGTCATCGTCATCAATGGCAATATTGAATCCCATGGTATATCCATCCTGTAGTTTGTTGCCTGTATCTGGATCTTCGAAGAGTCGTTTGTGAAATCTAACTTCCAGCTGCCAGCCTCCATCGACTGGTCCACCGACCCCCCATACATCACCGTCTTCACCATAACTCATATCTTCGACGGCGGTGCTCCAGCGTCCGGTTCCACGTGCTCCAGCTTCTTCGTCCCACACAGAGAATTGACCCTTGTAATTGAAATAGCAATGACCTCCGAAAGGATCGTTTGAATTATCCGTGTTGTTGTCGTATCGATCGTTCATGGCATCAATGACGATTTCTACAGAATCATCTTTCCAGAACTGGGCATTTTCATCATCGGAATTAAGAACATCATCATTGACATCCACTCCAACATAAAAATAGGTCTCATCGTGAGCCAACCAGTATGTAAAGCTGGAATCAGCGGCATCGTCCCAGGATCGATCCGCTGGAAAATCAAGGATCCATGCATTGTCGCCGGGAGTAACATTGATTCCTGAAAACCCACCATATTCTGCCGGGTTTGTCTTACCATCAACAGAGATGGATCCATTATCCACCATCGGCACAGTCAGGGTTGTTTTATCTACATCGGACCAAGGTCCTTCTGAAGTTGGATCGAAGTCCAAGACTTGAGCAGAAGAATGGTGTTGAAGAAGCATGGACGCACTGAGGATCACGCATGCCTTGCCTAGCATTCCAAATCGGGGGTTCATGATGTAACACTAGCGATGGCGTCCATCAGATATCAATCATAAAATACCGCCATGTGCTTTCCATGCTTCCGTATTTTTCCCGGAAGTGATCCCAACGGTTCACTTTACTTTGAAGATCTGTAGATCAGGTATGGGAGGCGTTTGGACTGGAAATTTTCAAGGCCATGACGCCAGGACTCCACAATATTATCGACGGAGCGACCAACCTGAAGGTCCAGTCGCGTGGCATTGGTGCCATTGACCTTATCAAAAAGACCCCAGTTTTTGCCGGCCTCATTTTGGATGCGGATCATGTCTTTGCCCTGTTCCTTGCGCATGGCTTCGATGACATACAGATTCACCGGCGTGAGGGGAGCCCTGACAGGATCTATGAAATCCACTTTGACCGCAGGAATGGTCTTCCCTTTGTAGCGCCCGCGCGCAATCGTTGTTTTTATGGCACGGAAATTCAGTCCTGGAAGTTTCAGGGCGTTCAGATAACGACTGACTTTATTCGCATCCAGCCAAGCAGAGCCGAATAGTTCGAAGGGCATTTGGGTGCCAAATCCCAGATCCAAACCGCCAATTTCTCCAACCATGCCCATCGCCACCTGAAATAAAGGAGAGTGGGCATGAGGCACAAGAGGTGAGGTTGGTTTCCATTTCAGTCCGGTGTCCCTCCAGACCATGTCCCTTTTCCAGCCTCGCATTGGAACGATGTAGAGCACGCATGGGTGTTCGATCATACCCTCCTTGTTGAGCAATCTCGCGAGTTCTCCACATGTCATCCCGTAGACATATGGAATGGGCCATTGTCCCACCATGGACCTGAAGCGTGGGTTGAACAGCGGTCCCTTCAACACGAACGCCGCCGAGCGGATTGGGGCGATCCAGTACCATGAACTCCACTCCAGCCTTTCCGCATGCATTCATGGCCATGCCCATGGAACTGATAAAAGTGTAGGATCGCGCTCCCGTATCCTGCAGGTCATAAACCAGGATGTCGATGTGTCTCAGCATCGCCTCAGTGGGTTTGCGTATGGGCCCTGGCCCATAGAGCGAGAATACGGGCAGAGCCGGTGACCGGGTCCGTTCCATCGCGCACTTCTTTTCCCGCCGATGCTTGGCCATCCAATCCGTGCTCTGCGCCAAACAGGGCGACCAGATTTACTTCCGGGGCCCGGTGCAATAACTGGATCGTAGATACTCCCCGGCTATTGATCCCGCTTGGATTGGTGAGAAGGCCCACTCGTTTCCCTTGCAATGGCTCGAACTTGAGCAGTTCCAGCATGTCACTTCCCAACTCCACCCTTGCCTGCAGGCCTGAGTTTGCGCATGCAAAAAGGACAATTGTCAATGGCAGGAGGAGATTTGTTTTCAACATATGGATTCAATATACTAAAATACCGCGATTTTCTCAAATGGCGGGATGCATATCATGAAACATCACATAAAAGTAACTTGATTTGAAGTCTCTATCACGCCAGAAAAATGTAATTCATTCCTATTTGAGGAAACAGGCATGATTAAAGCAGACAGATAGTTTACAGGCTTTCGTTTTTGCCCAGCTTGGGGAACGGAATCTCGGTTTTCATCAGTTGCAAGATCGAGCATTCCGGGTTATCAATGTTCTTCCAAAAAACTAATCATAGCTTACTCCATGCATGCGCAACTAACCTTATTTCTCTCCCTGTTTTTAGGTGGACTGGTTTTGAACGGGAATGAGCTGGATCTTGAAAGGATAATAGCCAAACACTGCTTTGATTGTCACGGTGATCAAAAATCCAAAGGTGGACTTAACCTGCAGCAGCTTCTTCAATCAAAACCATTGATCAGGCATCGCAAATCCTGGGATCATGTCCTTGAATTGGTTCAACAAAAGGAGATGCCACCTGAAGAGGATTCCCGCATCACTCCCGAGGAACAGCGTACACTCCTGGCGCTTCTGGATAAGGAGGTCAATCATTTTGATTTTTCAACTGTTAACGATCCCGGATTCGAACAGGCACGACGCTTGAGTAAGCATGAGTATTTGAACACTGTCCGTGATTTGTTTGGCGTTTCCCAATTACCGGATCTGAAGTTCCCCGATGAGATGGCAGGCGCCAGTGGGTTTGATAATTCCGCAAATACTTTATTTTTGCAGACCTCATTGATGAGTCGCTACATTGCAGCAGCAGAACGTGTGGTCTCCACTCTGATGCCTGATACAACGGCAAACACCAAACTGCTAGCTGTGCGCAAGCGCATGATTGTTGCGTATCCCAGCGCCGAAACCACTGCTCTCGAGGCGGCGCAACGTGTGCTGCAGCAGTTATTGTTGAGGGCTTACCGGAGGCCTTCGACACCAGATGAAATTCAGCGGTATCTGCTTTTGTTTGATTCGGTCTACAGAGTTGACAGCACTTTAAAAGGCTATGAGCTGGCCATCAAACAATGCATCCAAGCTGTTCTTATTTCCCCTAAGTTTTTGTTCCGGACTGAATCTGACTCTGAATCCACCGAGCCATACCGCATTGATTCCTTCGAGCTAGCCTCCAGATTATCTTATTTTCTCTGGGCGAGTATGCCGGACGGCGAGTTGCTGGACGCAGCCTTCAAGGATAATCTGCATCAGCCTGAATTACTGGCAAAGCAGGTCAGGCGCATGGTGAAGGATGAAAAAGCGGATACCCTAGGGAATTTATTTGCAGCTCAGTGGCTGGGTTTTGGCCTTCTTGGGAACCGGATTCGCCTGGACCCCATCGACAACCCCTGGTGCACGGATAGTTTGATGCAGTCCATGCGCGAAGAGTCCGCATTGTTTTTTGTTTCCTTGGTGCGCGGTAATCGTTCCGTCGCTGGCTTGATCAATGCACCTTACACGTTCATGAACGAGGAACTTTCGAGAGAAATTTACGGTTTGGATTCCATTCGTGGTAACCATATGAGGCAGGTAACGCTCAATGATTCTGAGCGGGCGGGTATGTTGACTCATGGGAGCCTGATGGCGATCACCTCGAACTACAAAGAGACAAGCCCCATCAAACGTGGTTATTGGATCCTTGAAACCCTTCTAGGGAAACCTTTACCGCCGCCTCCGCCGAATGCGGGTGCATTCAGGGAAGAATTGGAGAACAACGATGCTCTCACCTTTCAGGAAAAAGTAGAGCTTCATTCGAATCGTGCGAGCTGCAAATCGTGCCACAGCAAGATCGATCCGCTTGGTTTCAGCCTTGAAAATTTCGATTACTTCGGGCGGTGGCGAGATTCTTATCGCGTCTGGAGGCCAGAGCGGGAGAACCATGATGTCTGGCTGCTGCTGCAGTCGATGCAATTGATGGATGCAAATGAATTACATCGTCGGCTGGTCAATATTGATCTGGAACCAGATGATTTTCTATGGGCCCAGCAGGTTTTTGCCCGATTGATGCAGCTTGACGAAGCCGATCAGAAATCTGAAATTGATGAAGCCATTACTGTTGTCGACCAGCGTCGATTGATCATGATCCTGAAAGAAATGGAAATTGAGCCACTCGAGTCGGAGGACCCTTGGTTTCAGTCAATTTATCAAGGCATCAATGAGTTGCGGAGCATTCCGGTGGCAGAGCTGCAAGATAAGCTGAATTCCTTGGAATTACCAGATGATGAGAAGCAGGCATGCCTGATTTTAATCAGCCGTGCACTGAACTTGCCGCAGGTGGATTACAAAACTCGATTATCCGATCTGGGGGAAGAAACTCTGGATCAGCTTGCAGGTTGTCTGGAAGCCCTGGGAATCATGGACTGGGAAGAGGAAGAAAATGACGGGGAAGATCGGTTCGATTTGGTTGAGATTACTGGTAATGTCGAATTGTCGGATGGAACTCGGTTCCAAGGTTCCACAGGATTGCGTCAGAATTTGTTGGCCCGCCACCTGGATGACATGAGCCGTCAATTGATTCGTAAAATGTTATCCTACGCTCTGGGGCGTCAGCTGGAATATTACGACGAAAAGGCTGTCGAGGACATCATGAGCCATTTAAAGAAGCAAAAATACGCATTTGATGCTCTGATACATGGCATTGTTACCAGTTACCCATTTCAATTTAAAAAGGCCACTCACGATTCCCAATGAACATCCTATCATCCACTCCTAAATTATCCCGCCGTACTATGTTACGCAGCCTGGGGGCATCGATCAGCTTGCCTTTGCTTGAGTCGATGAACCCCATCCGATTGAAGGCAGATCGCTCAACATCACCTTCCATCAAGCGGGTAGGATATTTTTATTTTCCAAACGGCATTCCGAGGGGGATCTGGCACCCTAGTCAAGTCAACAGTAAAGGGTTCTTGCAAAAGTTGAATCCCTGGATGAGCCCACTTGAAGCTTATAAATCTCAATTGCTCATACCCACTGATATCTGGACACCAGAGGGAAATGGTCACAGCGCAGGCACTGCTACCTGGCTCACTGGAGGTGGATATGATGATCAAGCCGTTCGGGCGGGGGGTGTTTCTGTGGATCAGCTGATTGCCGGCCACACGGGGAAGGAAACAATGCTTCCCTCCCTTGAAATGTCCTTGAAGGGGGAGGGCTTCTTCTCCAACTCACTGCCGAGAAATGCTGTTTCCTGGTCTCCCACAAACGTACCTCTGACTCGTGAGGTGGAACCTCGGGCTATTTTTGATCGCATGTTTCGGCCGCCTACCGGAGGTGCATCGAATCGATCGGTGATGGATCTGGTGCTAGGGGAAGCGAAAGCACTCAACAAGCAAATAGGACGTGCAGACCAGGCTCGACTGGATGAATATTTCGAATCGATTCGTGCGTTGGAAAAGCGCATTGAATTTGCCGAGATTCAAACCCTGAAGATGCAACGTGATCAGGCGTTAACCCAGGCACTCACAGCACCGGCCCCGGGGATACCCAGCGATCATCAGGAATACATTCGACTGATGATGGATATGATTGTGCTGGCCTATTGGTCAGATGCAACGCGTGTGGTTTCCTTCATGCTGGATCATGGTCAATCCAATCGATACTTTAATTTCATCGAAGGTGTCAAAGGAACTTGGCACGCCCTGTCTCATTATGGCAATGCTTCGGGTTCTACGGAAGATGATGATGGGAAAACCAGTTGGGATTCAGTGGAAACCAAACGGGCAATGTATGCGGAAGTCATTCGTTGGCATCATCGGCAATTTGCTTACCTTTTGGAGCGTCTACAATCTATTCAGGAACCCGATGGAGCTTCTATTCTTGATAACAGTATGCTCCTGTATGGGAGCAGCCTTGGCGATGGAGATGAACACGATGAGAAAGATTTGCCAACACTTATTGCGGGAGGTGGAGGGGGAAGTATCAGGTCTGGGAGGCAATTGAGATTCAAACGAGGTACTGACCTGTCTAAAATTCATCTCGCATTCCTTCATCGTCTGGGAATACCTGAGAGTCAATTCGGATCAGTGAACAGCGATTTTGGTCCTCTTGATTTTTTGACTTAAAATCAGCTGCAATGCCAGCGCCTTGATGACTGCATGTTCGATGTGATAACCGAATAAAGAAAGAACTGGATCAACCCCGGCGATACTTAAAAGCGAGGGAATTCAGCTCGCTGATGTTCAGATGAAAAAGGCTCTCTGTCGGCTTAATTTGAGTCCATCGATTGATCTAGGGTCCTGGTGATCTGTTTGAGTCACGATCCGATAGCGTTTTCAAGTATATTCAGGATGATATGATCTCCTTCATTCATCCGTGTGCACTGGAGACTCCAGCGTACCACGTGTCACACCCAGTTGATTGATGAGTTTGAGGTTTTTCCAAACATAGCTTCCATCTACCTTTCCCGATAACAGATCGCGATAAGTCTCCAGCGTTTTAAGAACTTCGGATTCTGATTCATTGATAAATTCCACACGGAAATATTTGATGCCCAGAGCCACCATTTGAGACGCATATTCGGCGCCTGTTTGAGCGCGGCCGTTATAAACCGTGTTGCGGCAACCCGCATCGGCTTTCAGGGGATGCTTTTGTCCAACTCTGTCGCGCAATTCCACTTCATGTTTCTCGCAGGGACGACCACAATCACGGTAATCCTTGCCATCTGACATGAATGCACAAAACACACAATGCTCCATATGAAACATGGGCATGTGCTGATGCAGGGTAACCTCCAACTGATCCGTCGGCATGGAAGAAATCAGGGCTTTGACTTGATCGAAATTGAGGTCGTAGGAAATAGTTAAACGATCGATATCAAAGGAATTTAACAAATATGATGCAGTCCAGGGATTCGATACATTGAATGAAAAATCTGCAATTCTTTGATTGTTCCTGAAAAACTCAAGGTCATCATAATTACGAACCAGGTATCCATCGGCCTCACTCGATTGAACTTGTTTGAGAATCCATTCTTCACCTGGCTTGATGATACGCGGTGGAGCAACCCAGATCCCTGAACTCGGGTCTGTTTTCTGCTGGTCGTTAAAGGATTTACGAAATAGATGAACAGCCTCACGATATTTCTTGGGATCTTCGAAGTCGCAATAAATCAGACGACTTCCAAAAGCAATCGCAGCATTCAATTGGTGAATATGCCTGACAAGCGGAATAAGTTGAGGGGATAAATCTGAAAGTGACTGATGCGCTTCAGGGAACCGGGGTTCGGTGCATGCTGATGTTGAACGTAGTTGCCACCTCGAACCCTCGCTGGGTAACTCACTTAGTTGGCTCACCATTTCCCTGCGCATGCGATTGAGTTCACTCACGGGAAGCATGCAGGGTCCCTCGCATCTGAAGGATACCTTATCCAACTGAAAGTTCGTGCTTCCCAATCGCCCAAATTGCTTCCGTAGAGTGCCCTCGTCAAGCGGTCGTTTCAAAGCGCTCTGGATTTCTGTGCTGGAAAAAATGTGGACTGTTTTGCCTGTGGGGTGATGGGCAACGACTTCAAGTCGATGGCCAGGTGTTCCTTTGACGACTATTGAGATGGGGGTTCCTGAAGGTTTTGATTCTCTTCGGGCGGATTGGCGGAGTTTTCGCTCCAGAGCCGGATCACTTGTTTTCCATATGCGATCTCCAACATTGAGCTGTTCAGTATTCAATCGGTCATGTTGGAAGAACAGACGTAGCCTTTGCTTGTTTTTTTCTTCAGGCGCATTTTGATGAAGAGAGGTGACTTTGAATAACCTGCCACCCTGCTCAGCTTTATCAGGATTGCCCTGGTCAATCACCACGCCATCACCAGCCTTTACTGGTTGCTTTGTTTCTATGGTGAAACCATCTCCTTGGATGGACTGAATTCGCCCCAGATAAACTCCTCGTTTTTTCCCGAAACGCGCATGCACCAGTTTCTGATTGTCGATTCCGTTGAACCACCCCGTGTAAAGGCCTCGGGAAAAAGCCATTTCCAGATCATACTTTGAATTCTCAAATAGCCTTTGACCTTCACCTGTTTCAAGGTGCGGTGATTCCGTGATCTGGTCGATGGCCTGCCGATAAACTCTCGTGACGTTTGCCACGTATTCGGGCGTTTTTAATCTACCTTCAATTTTAAGAGAACTCATTCTCAGGCGAACCAGCTCGGGTAGCGCGGGCAGACCTGCCAGATCTTGTGGGCTGAGCAGGTATTTTTGATCTCCCAATGGGATCGATTTTCCATCCTTTATCAAATCATAGGGCATTCTGCATGCTTGTGCGCATTCACCCCGATTAGCGGACCTGCCACCCAAAGCCTCGCTTGTTAAACACTGGCCTGAATAAGCTACACAGAGAGCCCCATGGACAAATACCTCCAATGGCATTTCCACTCCATCCACTGCAGGATCCTGTTTCAAATCCTTCTTAATCGACTCGAGTTCTTTCAAAGAGCACTCACGTGCCATGACGACCAACTGACAACCTAACATTTCTGCAAACCGAATGCCTGCAGAACTGGTGATGGTCATCTGTGTGGACGCATGTATGGGGAAGTCGGGGCTGATCGAACGAATCATGCGACATAAGCCGATATCCTGAACAATGGCAGCATCCACATCCGCTTCGATGATTGCCCTCAATTGGGCCTTTGCGGATTCCATTTCATCCGCAAAAATCAAGGTGTTCATGGTCACATATCCACGAACATTTCTCTGATGCAGATATTCCATTAACTCAGGAAGATCAGCGGTCGTGAAATTATCCGCACGCATCCGTGCATTAAAACCAGTCAGGCCAAAGTAGATGGCGTCGGCACCGTTTTCCACGGCAGCACGGGCACAGTCCCAATTACCCGCAGGTGATAAAAGTTCAGGAGACTGTTGTTTTGGTGTTGATTCAAAATTTTTGGCGTTATCTACCATTGGATTTAGCGGGTTGTCGTGAAAAATTCGGCGGACGGACTGGTCAACCATAGCATTGCATGGAAGACTGTGCCAAGCATGGAGCCAATGAAACATCAAGAGAACAAGGGTATGAAACGGGTGCTCGTCGCAGGTTATGGGTACATAGGGTCTCTGGTCGGGCATTTGTTGGCAGAAGCCGGAACCGAAGTTGTTGCAGTCAGTCGAACCATGCCCGGGGGGCTGCTGCGTCAACCTCACCCAAATGTGCATTGGTTTCCTGCTGATCTCACCTGCAGAGATTCCCTTTCAGGTTTGAAAGGGGATTTCGATCATGCACTGTTCGCCGCGTCTTCAAGTCGTGGCGGCGCTGACGATTACCGACACATTTATTGTAATGGTCTAGACAATTTGATGACCTTGCTCAATGGACGCTTGAGCCAATCCTTCATCTACTTGAGCAGTACAGGTGTCTACGGTCAGAACGAGGGTGAATGGGTTGATGAAACCATGCCTGTTCAACCGAAGTCCGAGACGGGGCAAGTTCTGGTGGAAGCTGAAAAAAGAATAATCCATCGTTATCAATCCAATGCCTTTCCAGGGATGATCCTGAGGTTGTCGGGTATTTATGGTCCAGGTCGGGGCTATGCCTGGAAACGCATTCAACAGGGGAACGCTGTCATCGAAGCTCCAGGTGAGCGATGGGTGAACATGATCCATCGAGACGACGCTGCCCGTGCTGTGCTGGCAGCCTTCATGGAAGGGATTGCAGGGGAATTTTATAATGTCACCGATGATGTGCCTGTTCGGCAGCTTGAATTCTATCAATGGCTTGCATCGGCTTCAGGCAGCCCTATCCCGAAGGTTGTAGAAAGCGATCCGCTCAAGCCAAGCAAGCGTCAGGTCACTCATAAGCGGATCAGTAATCAAAAATTAAAGCAACTGAATAACTTTAAGTTGAAATTCCCAAGCTTCAAAGAGGGATATCTGGCTTTGATGAAATGATAGAGTTCAAACAAGAATTTCTCAAGTTGGACTAAGCTCTGGACCCTGAGAGCTATCATCGCAACGAAGGAGTGCTCAAGTTCCACTCAGGATTTTGTAACATCCCCCGGTTGGCTTGAGAATCATATGAGGGTAAATGACAAAGCCTGAATTTGATCCATTAAAAAATAGATCAACAAATTGCGTTTGTGAGCTGCTTGGCAAGGTGAGGGCAATTCAACCTGCAAACATGATGCCCCTCAAATTATCAAGCTAAAGGTGGAAGAATCACAACAAAAGTGTCACTGATAATGGTCTCAAAAGTCCGCTCAGTATCAGAAAGTAAAAATCATCTGATTGAGGCTTTGACTTGTTTGCCACTATTATTCAAAGCAAATCTCTTGCAGACTAGCCTTGTCAAGGGAAGCGCTTTTAATTGGATGGGATTTGGGCGTTGATGGTTTCAAAACGAACGACTTTTTCTCCTGGTTTTGCGTAGCCCAGCTTTTCACGAGCCAGACGTTCCAAAGTCATCTTGTTGGTATTGATAGCACCGATGGTTGCATTCATTTGATCGGCGAATGCCTTTTCCTCAGCAATTTGTTTCTGCAACAGATTGATGCGCTTCTGCATTCCCTCATTCTGGCGGATTACTGGTTTGTACCACTGAAATACAGCCAAGCTGCCAGCAAAAATCAACAAAAGCATCACCACTTTGGTAAGCTTCATCCAGATCCCTACATCCATACGTTTTGATTTATGGGCCATAATAGCGTCCTAGAGGGTTTATTCTCCTGACAACCATAACTTATTTGGAATACATAATTTCTATGAGATTTACTAATTCCTGTCCAGTTTTTGCTTTAATAATTTCCAGATATCCCTGGCTGCAGGAACTCCCGACCAATAGGTCAGGACTGCATAGAACCCGGTACCCAGGATCAAAGGAACAAACACTTCTGTTAATTGGGTCCAGACACTGGGCGTTTCTATCATACTCACAATCCACTTCCACAATGCCCAAGCCAAGAATGCAGCCAGAATCCCCGATCCCAGGACGGTGAGGGTGGGTTGAATCATTTCCTTCACCTTCATATTGGGGAACTTGCGGCGAATCGCATAAAAAATGAGTCCAAGATTGATCATCGAACTCAGCGCGTTGGCTATTCCCATGCCCGCTTGCTGGTAGGCTGGAATCAAAAAGAAGGCGAAAATCAGGTTACAGGATAAGCTGAAAACGGCGATGCGCATGGGAGTCTTAACATCGCCCAAGGCGAAAAATGCGCGTGCAATAATATTCACCAGGGAGAATGCCACCAAGCCTGGAATCAAACACTTCAAAGCCAAAGAGGCGCGTGCGGTTGAATTGACACTAAATTCATTACCCTCAAAAAGCAGGCGTATTATGGGCGTCGCCATTACAAAAGTCATGGTAGTTGCAATCCAGTTAGCATAAATGAGATATCCCATTCCCTGCCTCAAGCCTGATTGGAATTCTCCATATTTTTTTTCAGCCGCCAGGCCTGAAAGCATGGGCAACATGAAGGTGGCTAACGATACCCCGAAAATCCCTTGAGGCAGCTCCATCAGTCGTACTGCATAGTTGAAGGATGCCACGACATGTGGGGCTTCACCGAAGGCGATTGCGTTGGTAAGGATGATATTCAGTTGAAACGCCGCTACCCCAACGATGCCCGGAAGTATCCGCACCATGAGTTTATGGACGGTTTCGTTCTTCCATGGATTGATCCATCGAGGCCTGAAGCCTTCCTTGAAAAGGAGAGGGAATTGGAAGAGCGTTTGAGCAACTCCTGCAATCAAGATGCCGACCGCCAAGCCATAGATCTTGTCTTCGAGATGCGTCCCAAACCTTGGCGCAATAAGAAAGACTGCAGCAATCATGACCACGTTCAACATGGTGGCACCCAGTGCCGGAATGAAAAAGTGGCCTCGTGCATTCAGGATGCCCATCAGTACTGCTGCCACGCAAACCATCAGGACATAAGGTGCCATGATACGAAGAAGCCCGAAGAATAATTGAGTCTTTAAACCCAGATTCACGCCCTCAATCATTGCCGTTGAGAATATGATAATGAGCGTGACAGCGATGGAGCAGGCAATGATCAGGGCTGAAACAGTGGCATTGGCAACATACCACATCGCTTTTTCACCCTCCTGCATTTCTTTTTCCTTGAACATCGGGATGAATGCAGCCGTCAGAGCACCTTCTCCCAGCAGGCGACGGAAGAGGTTGGGGATTTGGAATGCATAAAAAAAGGCGGAGGCAACGAGGCCATCGCCCATGAATCGGGCATAAACCATTTCACGAACCATTCCCAGAAGCCGACTGAGCAGTGTCGCAGCTCCCATGGCTCCCGAAGATTTTAGCATTTTTGACATCGTTATTCTTAATCAATACAGCTTCGCAATCCTGATGATCGATTCGCCGATTTACTTGCGGAGCTGGTTGGCACAGGCATCATAAGCAAAGCGATACGTCGGGCAAACCTTTCTCGCGTAAAGCGAAGCTTTTGAAAATCTTCACTGGAGATTTTAGCCAAAGGGCACTAATTTTCCAACCTAGGCGCGGTAACAATCAAATCACGATAGCAAAGTGGTAAAGGCTAAAAGAAAATCAAAACGATCCTCACTCAAAAAGGGTTGGCATGGACAGACTGCGAATCTTGGTCGGGCCGTAGAGGTGAGCCTGGCATGGGTAGGGGCGCTCCTCGTCGTGGAGATCATAGATTTCAGTATGGGGAACCGGCTTGATGCATTCGGTATCCTGCCAAGGGTCTGGATTGGTCTGATAGGAGTCCTTGCAAGCCCTCTGCTGCATGCTGACTTTGCGCACTTGATGGCCAATGCCGGTCCGATGGCCTTGCTCCTGGCTATTCTTTTCTCCGATGGCAGGTATCATCCTAAATCAAGTCTGGCTTTGATATGGATGGTAAGCGGCCTTGGAACATGGCTTATTGGCCGCAATGCCATTCACATAGGGGCAAGCTCGGTTATTTTCGGATTGGTGTCTTTTTTGATTGTGGCTTCACTCTGGATGAAGAGTTGGCGAGCGTTGTTTTTTTCTCTGGTTGTTTTCTTTCTTTTTGGAGGATTGTTTTATGGGATCTTCCATGTGCATGCCGGGGTGTCCTGGGAAGGGCATCTGAGTGGTGCGCTCGCTGGTGTCTGGGTTGCCTGGGTCATGCATGGACGTTGATTCCGTATCTCTGCAGTCAACGAATATCAAAACTCCGATGGTAAAATAAGTCCCAGTTGAGGCTTGTTTTTGAATCCCCGCTCGACTTTGCTTTCATCGAAAAATTCAAATCATTGCCAAAGATGATTTGTGTTGCTATCCATTTACCTACTTTATCATGAATGCAGAACAACAAACTGAGTCCGCGATCGAAGCGGCAAAAAAGGCTTACTGGACAGCAAACATTTCCGTTGTGCTTGTGCTCATGGGAATCTGGTTCCTGTTTGGCTGTGTCCTTAGTATTTTCGCGGTAGATGCATTGAACAAAATTCAACTCGGGGGTTTCCCTCTTGGGTTCTGGATGGCTCAGCAAGGAACCACCATTGCATTTATTTTTGTGACTCTGGCCTACGTTCTCATTATGAAACGCCTGGACATGCGCTATCTGGCCCAGTGCGGTAAAAAATCCTCAGAGGAACCAACAACTGCCGCTTGACCGATCAGGTTCATAATCCACAATTAGCCCATTTATCTTACTCTAACACATGGACATTCAATCCTGGACTTATCTCATCGTTGGCCTTTCCTTTGCCCTCTACATTGGCATTGCTTTTGTGACCCGTGTTCGCAGCACTTCTGGATTCTACGTGGCTGGTCATGGGGTCCCTGCTATTTTTAACGGCATGGCCACGGGTGCGGACTGGATGAGTGCTGCATCCTACATTTCGATGGCTGGGATTATTTCATTCACTGGATTTACGGGTTCTGTTTATCTCATAGGATGGACGGGGGGGTATGTCTTATTGGCTTTGTTGCTGGCTCCCTACCTTCGGAAATTCGGCAAATACACTGTCCCGGACTTTGTGGGGGATCGTTATTACTCTGATGTAGCCCGCGTGGTCGCGGTCATGTGCGCGGTTTTTGTTTCATTCACCTACGTGGCTGGCCAGATGCGGGGTGTGGGGGTGGTATTTTCAAGGTTTCTTGAAGTGGACATCAATACAGGGGTGATCATTGGTATGGTACTCGTCTTTATTTATGCAACACTGGGGGGCATGAAGGGGATCACATACACGCAGGTTGCGCAATATGTGGTTTTGATCATTGCATACCTGATTCCTGCCATTGCGATTTCGCATGTCATGACCGGGCATTGGATTCCGCAGATTGGCTTTGGAGCCAAGGTGGTTGGTGGAGAAAATGCCGGGGTGTATTTATTGGAGGCGATTGATCAAATTCATCGAGATCTGGGTTTTCCTGAATATACCGGGACCTTCATCCCTGGTCACAAGTCCATGATCGATATGTTTTGCGTCACGCTGGCCCTGATGGTTGGAACGGCTGGCCTGCCTCATGTGATCATTCGTTTTTACACAGTCAAAAATGTACATGCCGCCCGTTGGAGCGCTTTCTGGGCGCTGTTATTTATCGGGATCCTTTACACTACAGCTCCCGCAATCGCCACATTTGCGAGAGTCAATTTGATCCAGACTTTGCATGAAAAATCCTACGAACAGCGACCGGAATGGTATAAGAGCTGGGAGCAAACCGACTTGATTGCGTGGGTGGATAAAAATGGTGATGGCATCATTCAATACGCAAGCGGACCTGCTTTTGCAGGTAAACCCGATTTTCAGGAAAAGGAAGATGGATCCTATGTCTTGGGAGCTGCGCAGCAACCGCTCTTAAACAACAAAACGTCCGATGGACCTAATGAGTTGTACGTTGATCGAGATATCATGGTCCTTGCCAACCCGGAAATCGCGCAATTGCCCGCATGGGTCGTGGCATTGGTCGCTGCCGGTGGGTTGGCTGCGGCGCTTTCCACTGCGGCCGGATTGTTGCTGGTCATTTCCTCTTCGATGTCACACGATTTGGGTAAATCCATCATCAAACCCAATATGAGCGAAAAGGAGGAACTGCGCTGGGCGCGAACGGCCGCGGGAGGGGCGGTTATTCTGGCTGGGTATTTTGGAATCAATCCTCCTGGTTTTGTAGCGCAGGTCGTTGCCTTTGCATTTGGTCTTGCGGCAAGTAGTTTCTTTCCTGTGATCATTCTTGGGATTTTCAGCAAGAGGACGACAAAAGAAGGTGCTATTTCGGGCATGCTTTCTGGGATTGGTTTTACCGCTATTTATATCTATTACTTCAAGTTCCACAACCCGGGAGCTGGTCCGGATCAATGGTGGTTTGGTATCAGTCCAGAGGGCATTGGATCGCTTGGAATGGTGATTAATTTTGTGGTTACCATGACCGTCACCGCATTTACACCTGCACCACCCGCTGAAGTTCAGGAACAAGTCGAAAATCTAAGGTATCCCAGCGCCTAGTCCGCTACTTTCTTCAAGTAGTCAAGGCTTTGGATCAATTGAATATGACCGAATCTGACAACTCAACTCGGCGGCGCCCTGTGCGTTGGTGGCCCTTATGGGTGATTGGTATTCTTGCTGTACTGGCTCTGGTGTTCGTTTGGGAATTCAGAGATGCGTACAGGCAGGAAAAGAATATTTTCAGCGCGATCATTTCGATGATAACTCTGGGACTCATGCTTCTATGGTGGACCTTTTTCTCCAGAATTAAATGGAAGCTTCGCTTGGGCGTGATCCTGGTTGTGGCTGTCATGGTCGGAATTGGATCGCAGGCTTTCGAGATTATTGGAGTTTCCGGTGATTTGATTCCAATCATTCGCCTCAAATCGGGAGGAACTCAGAAGGCCAGCGTCGAAAAAGTCGTCGTCGATGCAGATGTCGAATCGTTGCCTCGTGCAGAGCAGGATTTCCTTCAGTTTCTTGGACCCAACCGGGATGCGGTTCTTGCTGGGATTTCCCTGACGCAAGAACAGATGCAAACGCCGCCCATGGAGCGATGGCGTCAGCCGATTGGGCAGGGATGGTCGGGCTTCGTTGTCGAGGGGCCTTTTGCATACACTCAAGAGCAGTCCGGAGATCAAGAGAAAGTGACTTGTTATCAGCTTTCAACAGGCAGCCTGCTTTGGGAACACAGTTACCTTGCGGATTACTCATCAGTCATTGCTGGTAATGGGCCACGTGCGACACCCACTATTTCTGGAGACTTTCTTGTCACGATGGGAAGCACTGGAGTTTTGAACTGTCTCAAGCGCTCCGATGGTGAATTGATTTGGTCGCATGACGTGATCAAGGAAGCTCAGGCAAAGGTCCCTGAATGGGGATTCAGCCCATCACCGCTGGTCATGCAATCACAAGTCATTGTGCCGACGGGAGAAGGTGGTGAAAGTGGATTGCGGGTTTATGATTTAGAGAACGGCTCGCTGGTGCGTTCATACCCGAAAGTTTCAGCCAGTTACAGCTCCCCGATCCTGGCGCAGTGGGGAGATGTCAATCAGTTGCTTTACATGCATCACAGAGGTTTTGCCGGATTCGCTACTGACAGTGATCAAATGCTTTGGGATATTTCTTGGGGATCCCAGTATCCTGATGTGGCCGTCCCCATTGTACTGCCAGACTCAAGGGTATTCATTTCCAGTGGATATGGGATAGGGTGCGCTTTACTGGAGGTGAAAGCCACCGAATCAGGTGATTGGAGTGCGGAGCAAATTTGGAAACAACGGAGCATGAAGGCCAAGTTTACCAATGTGGTTGCCAGGGATGGTTTTGTTTACGGACTTGATGACGGGATGATGGCCTGCATTGATTTGAAGAAAGGACGCCGTCAATGGAAGGATGGTCGCTATGGTCATGGTCAGATATTCCTTCTGGATAACGCCATCATGATCCTTTCTGAAAAAGGCGATATCATCTGGATGGAGATCAATCCCGAAGAACCCAAGGTGATTTCTCAGTGGCATGCTATCGATGGCAAGACCTGGAACCCACCTTGTCTCGCTTGGCCTTACCTTCTCGTTCGTAATGATCAGGAGGCAGTTTGCTTTGAGTTTGATGTCAAATAGGCACTCTTCAAGCGAGCAGGTTTGATTCAAAGCCCTTTTATCGACAACGGGCAAACGACAAACTCAAGCGTCTCTGACAGTGGGTGATGAGAACCAGCTCGAGCCTTTCTATTGATATCTCATGCTCCTATCCGTCGAGTTATTCAGCAGCTGAACTTCAATCGGCATGGAGTTGAAAAAACGGAAGATGCGTTCAATTTCAACAGGATATCATGGGACCGCATTCGACGTATTTGTCGGGAGAACTTCATCTCTTTCGCTGACTCATGAGGGCAAGGATAATTCTTAATACTCGCAACATGCCCGTCTTGACCGGTTCTTGATTGCCTCGTTTGTCATTGCCTTGTGCCAACTGCGTCAGGATCTTATGGCTCCCTTACTTTCTTAAACACTTGCATTGTTGACTCTGGAAATAAAAACCCCGCCGAGCAAGAAAGCTCGACGGGATGATTGCCTAAATTAACAAGGTTTACTCATCAGAGGACTCTGTCGGTTCCTGAGTCGCCTCATCGGATCCTTCAGCAGTTGGTTCTGATGGAGTATCATCTCCGGTATCATTACTGCCTTCTTCCTCCGTATCCTCATCGTCGTTTTCTTCGCTGATGACAGGAGCGATGGCCTGAAGTTTATCTTTTTTACCGGTTTCGACCAGTTTGACGCCCATGGTGTTTCGACCTGTTTCACGAACGTCATCCACCTTGATCCGCACCATCTGCCCCCCGACCGTAATCAGCATGATCTCGTCGTGGTTATGCACGGTCAGAGCACCCACAATGCCACCCGTTTTATCGGTCGTGCGCATGGTGATGATCCCCTTACCACCGCGGGTTTGTTGGCGATACTCTTCAAAAGTGGTGCGCTTACCAATGCCTTTTTCACTGGCTACCAGCAGGGTGGCACCTTCTTCTATAATGGATAGGCCGACTACTTTGTCATCATTTGCCAGAGAAATGCCTCGTACGCCCGTGGTTACACGTCCCATGGATCGTGCATCGGTTTCATTGAATCGAATGCTTTTACCGTTCCGAGTGATCAAGATAACATTGTTTTCGCCGGTTGTGAGTTTGACTTCAATCAGGCGATCTTCTTCCAAAATCTTGATGGCACGAATGCCGCCTTTGCGATGATTTTTGAAAGCGGATAATTCTGTCTTTTTGATCGTTCCATTTTCGGTAGCGAAAAGGAGAAAGCCAGGTTGCTCCCAGGTGGTATCTTTTTTCTTCTCATCCGATTGAGATTCAACACGAATAAGGGCCGCAATTTTTTCTTTGGGCTGTAATTCGAGGACATTGGCAATGCCTCGTCCCTGGGAGGTACGACTCATCTCCGGAACTTCATGAACTCGCTCAACGAAGACACGTCCGGTGTTCGTGAAAAACATCAAATAATCATGTGTGCTGGCAGTGAACAGGTGTTCTACAAAATCCTTATTTTTGCCCTCAACCACACTTTTGGTTTTGGTCGCCATACCAATCACACCTTTACCTCCACGTCGCTGGGCACGGTATTCGGTAAGGTTTGTGCGTTTGATGAGGCCATTGTGTGTCAGGGTGATGATCACAGGCTCATTGGCGATCAAGTCTTCAATGAGCATGTTGCCGTGGAAAGGAATCAATTCAGAACGTCGTGGGGTGGCATATTTTTCACGCACTCGCTGAAGTTCTTCTTTGATGATTGCAAGCACACGAACTTCTCTGGCCAGGATATCCATCAAGTCCTGGATGGTTTCAAGGAGTTCACCATACTCCTTCTTAACCTTGTCTGTTTCCATCCCGGTCAACTGGTAGAGACGAAGCTCCAGAATTGAATTTACCTGAGCTACACTGAACTCATACCGGCCATTGTTCAGTCTTGCATCACCGCGAATGAGAATGCCGAATTGTTCCACGGTTTCCCGCGAAAATTCATAAGCTAATAATTTGGTTTTGGCTTCCTCACGATTGGCTGATTCTCGAATGATGCGGATAAAGTCATCCAGATTTGCCAGAGCGATTAAATAGCCCTCCAGAATCTCCGCCCGCGCCTCAGCTTTTTTCAACTCAAAGCGTGTCCGTCGAAGAATGACCTCACGGCGATGCTCAATATAGCAATTGATGATCTCCTTGAGATTCAGGATCTTTGGTTTCTGCTGGTCAATGGCCAACATGTTGACACTGAAAGTCGTCTCCAGCTGAGTGTGCTTGTAGAGATTATTGATGACCACCTTGGGGATGGCGTCACGTTTTAATTCGATGACGAGTCGAGTCTTTTCGTCGGATTCATTTCGAAGCGCCGAAATTTCAGTGATGATCTTTTCGTTGACCAGCTGCGCAATGCGTTCTTCCAACACCGCCCGGTTCACATTGAATGGAATCTCGGTAATGATGATCTGCTCTTTGCCTGTCTTGGTTGTTTCTACCTCGACTCGACCTCGAATTCGAAGGCTTCCCCGGCCAGTCGTCAAGTATTGACGGATGGGATCAAGTCCACAGATTTGACAACCGCTTGGGAAATCCGGGCCTTTGATATGTTCCATTAAACCATCAATGGTTATCGCAGGATCATCAATCTGAGCAGTAATGCCATCGATTACCTCTCCAAGATTATGAGGAGCGATGTTCGTCGCCATCCCCACCGCGATACCGGTGCCACCATTGACCAATAGATTCGGAAAGGAAGAAGGGAAAACGGTGGGTTCTACAGTGGAATCGTCATAGGTAGGGACAAAATCGACAGTGTCCTTTTCCATGTCGTCCATCAGAATGGAACCCAGATGCGTCATGCGTGCTTCCGTGTAACGCATGGAAGCAGGCGGATCGCCTTCGACGGATCCAAAATTACCTTGTCCCTCAATCAATGTGTCACGCATCGCCCATGGTTGAGCCATGTGCACCAAAGTCGGGTAAATGGCCTGATCCCCGTGGGGATGGTAATTACCCATTGTCTCACCGACAATTTTGGCGCACTTGATGTGCTTTTTTGATGGACCCACACCCAGATCATTCATCGCATAGAGAATACGACGCTGCGACGGCTTCAGTCCGTCTCGCACGTCCGGCAGGGCGCGCGAGATGATGACTGACATCGAGTAGTCCAGAAACGAGTTCTTGATTTCATCGGCGACGTTGATCTTTTCGATCCATCCGCCTTTGGGTGGTGTGTTTTTTGTGGAATCGGATTCCGCCATAGGTTGCTATGAATATCTTGGATCGGTCCTTACGACCGAGGGGTTGTTAAAATTGGGTGTACTATCGACTGCATTGCCTGTTTGGAGTGCTGATTAAACGTCGAGATTCCGAACGTTCAATGCATTGTCTTCAATGAATTGCCTGCGAGGCTCGACTTCGTCTCCCATGAGCTTGGTGAACATTTCTTCTGCTTCTACTGCGTCCGTGAGGTCGACTTTCAAGAGCTTGCGAGTGGTCGGATCCATCGTTGTCTCGAAGAGCTGTTTGGGGTTCATTTCACCCAGACCTTTGAAACGTTTGATTTCAAGACCGTGTTGACCGACTTCCTTGATGCTATCGAGGATTTCAGCAATGGAGAACAGTGGTTTGATTTGCTGTTTCTCACCTTCTCCTTCGATCAGCTCATACAAAGGTTTGTCTTGTGCTGAATAATGCTCAACATTGAGGCCCTTTTCGGTCAACTGTCCCAGCAGTTTTTCAATCGCCTTACTTTCATGAAGTTCAATATGACGGGCACGCCTTGTCATACGGTCCTTGGGTTTTTCATTTTCAAAGTATTCCGATTGATCACCGCCGAACAATCCCAGATCGACATTTTCTTTCCCGAATTGTGCCAGTTCTTCTTCTGCCTTGAAGAAATGAGTGAATTCTTCGTTTCCAGCTCGAATCTTAACAAAATGTTTGGGGAGATGCCCGTCATCACTGCGGTGCTCGAGGTAATCGGCAAAGTCGCCACCATGACGACGAATTGCGTCCGCAAACTTGTCGAGCGACGAAAGAAGAGCCAGTATTTCAGTGAGTTGCTCATCTTCCAGAAGTGCGTTATCAGCCAAGTTCCTGAGTTTAACCTCGCTGGACCCAAGACGAATGAGGATTTTGCTCAATGCAGCGTCATCAGGCACATATTCCGTATGGCGCCTTCTGCTGATTTGGTAGAGTGGGGGCTGGGCAATGTAAACATAGCCTCGACTGATCAGATCCGTCATGTGACGGTAGAAAAATGTCAGTAGCAAGGTCCGAATGTGAGAACCATCGACATCTGCATCAGTCATGATAATCACCTTGTGGTAGCGCAATTTATCGGGATTGAACGAACCTTCGCCATCACCGGTTCCAATTCCGGTTCCCACAGCTGTGATCATTGTGCGAATCTCGTTGTTCTGCAGAACTTTGTCCAGGCGGGCCTTTTCAACGTTGATCAATTTACCCCGAATAGGAAGGATTGCCTGAAATTTACGATCGCGACCTTGTTTTGCCGAACCGCCAGCAGAGTCACCTTCGACAATATAAAGCTCAGTGTTCTCAGGGTTGCGATCAGAGCAATCTGCTAATTTACCAGGAAGCCCCCCACCGGTCATGGCACTTTTTCTTACTGTTTCTCGTGCCTTCTTGGCGGCCTCACGGGCCCTCGCTGCCATCAATGATTTTTCGACCACACGCTTTGCCATCCCCGGGCTGCCATCAAACATTTCCATCAAGCCCTCATAAACGATGGAAGAAACCACACCTTCGATTTCCGTATTGACCAGCTTCACCTTGGTCTGTGATTCAAACCTTGGATTGGGGAGTTTGACACTCAATACACAAACCAGCCCTTCGCGAACATCATCTCCTGAGATATTCTGGTCCTTGTCCTTCAAAAGATTGTTGCCACGGGCATACTTGTTGATCGCGCGCGTCAATGCCGTTCTGAATCCTGTCAGATGTGTGCCGCCATCTGCATTTGGGATGGAATTCGCAAAACAAAGTATCTGTGAGTTGTAGGTGTCGTTGTATTGAACCACACAGTCGACATAGGCTTCCTCTCCTTTCCCTTCCACCTGAATTGTGCGATGGCCTGCAAGACTGATAGGACTAGGGTGAACCAATTGTTTATTGCGTCCTAATTGTTTTACAAATTCTTCAATACCATCCTTGTAGAAAAACCGCTCTGACTTCTCGTCTGCTCGTTCGTCCGAAAGCATTATTACCAATCCCGGATTCAAGAAGGCCAGTTCTCGCAAGCGATTCGCCAGGATCTCGAATTTAAATTCAGTGGTGATCGTGAAGATTGTGGCATCGGGTTTGAAGGTGATCAGTGTGCCGGTGCTGCTGCTTTTTCCGATGACTGACAGCTTCTGTGTCGTTTTGCCTCGCTCAAATTCCATGAAGTAGACGCTGTTGTCCCGCGATACCTCGACTTTAAACCAATCTGAGAGGGCGTTTACGCATTTCGCACCTACACCGTGCAAACCACCTGAATATTTATAGGCCCCTTGTCCAAATTTCCCACCTGCATGCAGATTAGTGAGCACCAGTTCGACAGCCGGTATTTTGAATTTAGGGTGCGTGTCGACTGGAATACCTCGGCCATTGTCACGTATGGAGGCTGAGCCGTCCACATGAATGCTTACTTCAATGCGTGAACAGTAACCAGCCAAGTGCTCATCAATGGAATTGTCCAGCACCTCAAAAACACAGTGATGGAGTCCTCGTTCATCTGGATCTCCAATATACATGCCCGGTCTTTTGCGGACTGCTTCCAAACCCTCTAATTTGTCAATTTTCGAGGCATCATACTTGGCGGCGTCCTCTGCTGGAAGATGTCCGGGGTTTTGTTCGTTTTCTGGTTCCATAACTTACTAGGCTACAGATAGTTTTATCAGTAGCTCCATATTCCGATATCATAGGCGAAACAAGCCTCAGAGACAAATGTTTATTTCATTTTTAAGGTGCTTAATTGTTTCTGGCATGCCCCATGCTTTCCCATGTGCAGGATCTCTCCATGACAGACCCATGACTTGTGCAGCCAGGAGGTGACCTTATTCCTTTAGAAGGAATTTGTTAGGTTGTTTCTTAAATCATCAGACATGGGGTTATTATGGAATAAACGCTGACGCTCCGACCTCCTACCTGATGACAATGGACAAGAGGAGGCGGCAATTAAGATAGAATGAGCAGTTTGACGCTTCTCTCATGACTTTTGGAATCGACAAAGCTCCCGTATTCTTTTTCAGTGTTTAACTCTTTGCGCCGAGTTTCAAAATTCATCGCATTATATTGCAGGATAAAGTTGGAAAAATAGGAATGAGTCAATCTTCTAAATCTAAGGCACCGTCCAAATCAAAGGCGGAGGCGTCGGTTTCATCCAAGATTCCAACCACCCATCACAGTGGGCGTTTTTTTCGAAAGATCGATTGGCAGACTGCTGGCATTACTGCCTTGATGGTATTTGTCGGTTATCTCTTTACCATCGCCCCGGACGTCACGCTGGAAGATTCCGGTGAGTTGTCTGTAGGTGCTTTTTACGCCGGTGTTCCACACCCTCCCGGCTACCCTATCTGGACGCTTTATTCATGGTTGTTTACCGTTCTGATTCCTGTTTCCAACATCGCCTTCCGTGTTGCTCTATCCTCCGCCGTTGCAGCTGCTGCGGCTTGCGGTCTCTTGTCGCTCATGGTTTCGCGTGGCAGCAGCATGATCGTTGAGGGGATGGAAGAGCTGAAAGGATTGGATCAAAAGCTTGAAGACTGGGTTTGTCGTGTCTCTGGCTGGGTTGCGGGAATGTTGTTGGGCTTCAATGGTTTCATGTGGAGTCAGGCGGTCATTGTCGAAGTGTATACCCTGAGCATTCTTTCCTTGATGGGGGTGCTTGTCTGCCTGATGCGCTGGGTTTACATACCTGAGCGCAAGCGCTACCTTTATTGGGCATTTTTCCTGTTTGGTATTTGTTTCAATAACCATCAAACATTGATTGTTGCTGCCATGGGGATCGAGGTTGCGATTGCAGCGACCAACTTAAAACTTGGTCGGGATCTCTTCATGATCAACAGCATTGTCTACATCCTGGGGCTTCTGGCCAAGTGGAATGGCATGGTGACCTCCTTTGATGAAAACTTTGCTCTGTTTGTGATCTATAACGCTGTAGGCATTGCCTCATTGGGAGCCTTTGCCTGGGCATGGAACAAGACGCAAGCCGTGATGACCGAATGGCGTCCAGTGCTTATTCTGACTTTGGCCTGGTTAGTGGGCGCATCGTTCTATTTCTACATGCCGATTGCTTCATCAACCAACCCTCCCATGAACTGGGCTTACCCAAGGACTTGGGATGGTTTCATGCATGCGTTCAGTCGAGGGCAGTATGAGCGGGCCAATCCTACGACTTCGCCTTTCAGGTTCATTCAACAGATGTATCTTTATTTCAAAGGTGCAGCATCTGAATTCTCGCCTGTCATGTTGCTCACCGGGCTGGTGCCTTTTTACTTTTGGAAACGCATGGCCAAGAGGGAACGGTCATGGTTGACCGGGCTGTTGGCCGTATTCTTCTGTCTGGCAGTTCTTTTGATGATTCTTTTGAATCCGCCTCCCGACAAACAAAGTCAGGACCTGAATCGAGTGTTCTTTACTTCCTCCCATGTTTTAATCGCCATTTTCATGGGATACGGAGTTGCCCTGATTTCTGTCTTTTTAGCTCGGCATTATGAGCGCTATCGTATGCCAGCTCTGGTTGGGGGCTCTATTGCAGCAGGGTTAGCCTTATATGGCAAAGTTGGACTGGAGAGAGTGCATCCTCTGGATCATTTTACTGCGCTTTACGGTATTATGCTAGCCGTGGCTTTTGTTTTGTTTTTTGGAATATCCAGAACGCGAGCACCCATGACTGCTATTCTGGTCATCTTTTTCCTTTCCCCATTTTACTCTATAATGAGTCATTGGTGGGTGAATGAAAAACACGGCCATTTATTTGGCTACTGGTTTGGTCACGACATGTTCAAGCCCCCTTTTGAGATCTATCCCGAGATGGCCGAGGGGGCTGTTCTCTTTGGAGGAACCGATCCCGGTAGATTCAATCCAACCTACATGATTTTTTGCGAGAGTTTTATCCCCGCAAGCAAGAAACCTCGAGATCCAGACTTCGATCGTCGAGACGTTTACATTATCACGCAGAATGCTCTGGCTGATAATACCTATCTGGATTACATCCGTGCTCACTATTTCAGGAGTGCCCAGAAAGATTTGCCATTTTTTCAGGAGATGCTTCGATCCACAAAAGAAAAGGAACTCAATCTCAGCACCAACTGGCTTGCTCGATCTTTTTCTCCAGCTGACAACGCCATGATGGGCCTTGGCTCTTTCGTTGAGGAAAAACGTAAGGCCAGAGGGCTCTACCCAGCGAAGGAAATCTATACGCCCTCAGTGAAAGATTCTGAAAATGCCTATCTGCAATATATGTCTGAAGCGGCGTTTCGAAAGGCTAACAACCAGCTGAAGCCTGGAGAAATCGTTGAAGAAACTCCTGATGGTAGGATCCTCGTTCAAGGTCAGGCGGCTGTAATGGCGATCAATGCCCTGTTAACCAAGGTGATATTTGATGAAAACCCAGATCATGAGTTCTATATTGAAGAGAGCATGCCACTTGAGTGGATGTATCCTCACTTGAGTCCCTTTGGCATTATCATGAAAATTAATCGCGAGGAAGTGCCTGCGATTACCGAAGAGATGCTCCAGCAAGATCATGAATTCTGGTCCGAATACATGGATCGACTGATCGGTAACTGGGTGGACGAAGATACTACGATCGAAGAGGTGGTGAAATTTGCAGAGGACGTGTATCTAAAAGGGGACTTTTCCAATTTTAAAGGTGATCCCAAATTTGTGCGCGATGACTGGGGGCAAAAAGCCTTTTCAAAACTTCGCAGCGGAATCGCCGGTATTTACGCATGGCGTTTGGGACCTCAATGCCCTGAGCATTTGCGACCTAAGACCATTGAAGAGGAGCAACGACTGCTGGAGGAGGCGGATTTTGCATTTCGTCAGTCATTGGCTCTCTGCCCTTCAAGTCCCGAGGCGGTCTTCCGTTATTCCAATCTGCTGGCAATGACTCAAAGGGTGGATGATGCTATCTTGATTACAGAGACCTGTTATAAGTTTGACTACGAGAACGAAGGAATTGGCCAACTGCTGCAGCAGCTTCATCGAATGAAACAAGGTCAGGCTCAACTAGGGCAGATCCAGAATTCCATCCAACAGTTGGAACAAATGTATCTTTCCAACAAAACCAATCTGGATGTTGCCTACAAGTTAATGTCCAACTACGTTTTGACCTTGCGTACCAACGATGCGGTGAGGGTGATGGATGAATTGCTTGCGGATCAAAACGCGCCTGCCGAAACCATCCTCACGGTTGCATCTGCTTACAATGACCTGAAACAATACGAAAGACTCGAGTTGGCATTGATCAGGCTCGTTGAAGTCATCCCTGAAAATCCTGAAGCCTGGTTTGATTTAGCGGGAACTCAGGCGCTGATGGGGAAAAAAGAACTCGCGCTACAAACACTTTCGAAAACCATGGAGCTGAGCCGTGCACGTCGCGCGAAGAATCCATCTGCTGTCGATCTCGCAAGAAAAGCAAGGGGGGATCATCGATTCAATGCGTTGAGAGTTTCACCTGAATTCCAAAGGGTTTTGACCAATCAGTAGTCTCTTGAGTTAGATCGATTCGTTTCGATCTATGTTGCGTCAATTCGCAAGGGCGGCAGGGGATTTTTTTTTTTGAGTTCACGCCATGGGTAAGACCGCCTGAGCTTGCGTTTCGAGACGCCTCGCTGTGGGTCAGTAATCGTAAAGGCCGGGATCCTGGCTGTAGCCACCTCCCATCCCACCACTTTCTCCAGTCATATCACCGAGAGCTTCACCCAGTACATCCCCCATATCCTCCTCGATTTTATCTGGATCCTCACCTGCCTCAAGTCGTTTGATAGCGACATCCATTTCCTTAGGGAGCATGCCCGGTGGCATGATACCCTGCATTTTGCGCATCATCATGGCCATGTGTTTGGGGTTGTTTTCATCCATATGCCCCATGTCGCGTTCTATCTCGCCCATGGCACGCATCATTTTGGATTCATCGACTCCGGAAAAATCCGGGCTTTCACCGGACGGGGCTTCGTCTGAATCTGAGCTATTTTCTCCGCTGATCATCGCAAAAGAGCTCATTTGCTTCTTCAACTCTCGATGACCGCATTTCGGGCATGAAGGCGTTCCTTCAGGATTGAGGCGCTTGGAAAGAAAATTGAAAATCACCCGGCACTTCGGGCAGGCGAATTCATAGATGGGCATATGCCTGTCCTACTTGACTCGATCAAATGTTTTCTGAAGAATTTCCCAATCCTGCATGCCAGCTACTTTTTCTCTTGCTGAGCTAATTAAAGAGGCTTCATTTGCATTTTTGGTTGGCTCATTGACATCATAGAAGATGCCGAAATATCCAGGAAAAGAATCATCGGCTAGTTTGTAAGCTTCCAGCTCACTGGTCACATCATGGTCTTCAGGGATTTCTTTGAAAGCACCACCCTTGCGTGGCGTGGCTTTGTCGAAAGCTCCAGGATAGAACTCCAGCACATTCACTCAAACACTCAATGACACTGAAGCCGTCGTGATCCATGGCTTTGTCCATCATGGCAAGGAGATGCTTGGGGTTGGTTGCTGTCGTGCGCGCGATGAAAGTAGCTCCAGCCGCAACAAGCTGCTTCATTGGGTTGATCGGTTTGTCTTTCGATCCGCCGACATCTGTCTTACTTCTGAAACCTATCGGTGAAGTTGGAGAAGTTTGTTTCTTTGTGAGACCATAGACGAAATTGTCCATGATTACATATGTCAAATTAACATTCTTCCTTGCTGTATGTGTCAGGTGGTTGCCACCAATGGAAAATGCGTCTCCGTTCACCACCAAAGACGAATGTATGAAGGTCTGGTCGTGACAACGCGACACCAGTCGCAAAAGGTAATGCTCGACCGTGGATAAAATGCACCCCATTCGGCCTGAACGAAATAAGGGAAACGGCTCGAGCACCCAATGCCTGCAACAGTTGTGATTTTCTCGTGGTGCAGGCCCTCGCTGCTGTATGAGGCGGAAATAGAGAGCGAGGATAGAGAAATCACCACAACCGGGACACCAGGTAGGGTGATCCGCTGAAATCTCTTTTTTGGTTAATGGTGCACGGTTGCTGGGTTCTGCATCTTCGGGTGATTGCTCAGCTACCAACTCCATTTGAGGCGTCATTGTCAACAGTATTGCTTGCGCTCATGGTTCTATCTACTTGAAATTTTTATGGTCAGGCTAATGGATGAGATGTGTTTTGGAATCAGTTGATCGCTGCGGGTCACGCGTTTGATGATCTCTTTTACTTTATAAGTCATGCCGTCGCTTTTGTTGATTCCCTTGATCTTAGGATCGCAGTATCTTGCTCTCAAAATTCCCGCTAATTGTCCGTAACCGTAGAGACCTTCATCGTTCATTTCCACGACCATTACATGTTTGAATCCGTCGAATGCCTTTTCGAGCCCTTCAGGGAGAGGATTGATGTGACGGATATGCAGCGAAGACCATTTTTCGCCTGCCTTCCTGACGCGGTCCACTGCCTCGTGAATGGGGCCTTGTGTGGATCCCCATCCAACAATAAGCACGTCTCCATGATCACCACCATAAACCTGCGGGAATGGCAGGCTTTTCGCCAAGAGTTTTTAGCTTGTTGCGGCGTTTGTTGGTCATTTCCTGGTGGAGCTGGCTCGAGCCTGTTGGGTGACCAAGCTCATCATGTTCCAATCCGGTAATCACAGGGTATTTGCCGCTCTTGACCTGAGTTCCAGGTGCGATTCGGGGACTGACGCCTGAGATATCTTCCAGACTGTATGGTTTGTGCTCCTCCACAGGGGTAAGATCGGGAGTGATATCTTTGCAAAGTGTTTTCAGATCAGGCTCATCGAAAGCTTCAATGCGTGTCCCGATTGCCTGGTCTGGTACAACAGCACGACAGGAACATTGAATTCTTTGGCAATCCTAACCGCCTCCATTGCCGAATAAAAACAATCTTCGACATTAGCAGGAGCCAGAAACCACTCGAGGGGAGTCACCGTGACCCCCAAAACAGGCTATGTTCAGATCTGATTGCTCGACATTGGTCGGCATCCCCCGTTGAAGGGCCTCCTCGTTGCACATCAACAAGCACCAGTGGTATCTCTGCCATGATGCCCCAGCCCAAGGCTTCTGTCTTGAGTGAAATTCCAGGGCCGCTTGAAACCAGTCACTCCCACTCGGCCTCCTATAACTTGCACCCAGAGCCATTGCAATCGATGCAATTTCATCTTCGCATTGAATGAATGAACCTCCATATTTGGGGAGTTCCCTGCGAAGTAATTCCATGATGTCCGACCATGGAGTAATTGGGTAGCCTGCGCCGAAACGAACACCTGCAGCGATGAGCCCATAAGCCAAAGCTTCATTACCGTTCATCACAACTTGGCTCGAATCTCGATGCGTTGCTTCGCTGAAAGAAAATGTTTCGATCAAATCACCAAGCTCATACAGGTGTCCTGCGTTGAATGCGTTGAGGGCTGTCTCAGTTATTGCAGGGTTCTTGCCCTTGAACTTTTCGTTGATCAGGCCCTTGAGCTTATCGGAATTGAGGTTGAAAATACGGCAAATCAAGCCCAGCGCGTAGATGTTCTTTCCCTTGTCTCTGGCTGTGCCACCAATGGCTTCGATTGTGAGATTGGAAATGGGAATCGCAACATGGTTGTATTTTTTCTGCCATTCCTCGTTGGGGGGTGACATGATCAGAATCGTAAAGAACAATGCCGCTTTCCTTGAGTGAATCGATGTGCCCCTCGTAGGAGTGCTGATAAAAAGCGAGCAGTACATCTGCTTCGTCACCTGCGCTCAAAACTTCCCCGGTGCCAATGCGGACTTGGAATATTGATGGGCCACCTGATATGGTCGAAGGTATGGTCATGAATGTCATGACCTCTTGTTCGCTCCTGCCAGCTAGCCTGGCGAGAAACCCGCCAATAGATTGAATGCCATCCTGTGAATTACCCGCAATGCGGATGACTGCTTCCGAAATGTTTGCGTTGTTTGACTGTCCGCCGGCGGTTGAAGCGGTTAAAGTGGAATCATTCATTCAGTATCTGTTCACATTAACGATTCTGATAATAATAATTTTGGATCGTGAATTTTTCACGCTAGCATTTTTACTAAAAATGCGTCTGTTTAAAGTAGGGCTGAGCATGTTCAGTGTCAAACGATTTAAGGTCTATTCCTGATATATTTTTTCTCTAAGCTCGGGCCTTCACCTGATGATTGATCTCCTAGTAAATAAGCTAAGCTAATGTGTAGGGTCATTTATTTTAGTAAAATTCAAAACTCTTTCTCCAGAAGCGCCCTCAGTCCGTCCAAAACGCCATGGCCTGCCTCAAAATGACTGATGTATCCATTATTTCGTGCAATGTGATCCTGAACCTCTGGGATCGCATTTGAAGGTGCCACTAAATGATTTGCAAACCTTCGGTCTAGCATTGGAATATCATTAAAATGATCACCGGCTGCTATGATTCCAGTTGCATGCAATTTATGTAATTTGGAAACTTCATTGAGGATGGTTCCCTTGTGAATGTTGGCATGGCTGAATCGAGCGTAGACGTCGTTTCTGACCCAAGCTAAATCTGAGAAATCTTTCAGCTTTGAATTGACAAAGGAATGGATTTGATTTGCGTCCTCATTGTTTTTTGCAATCAGGCACACAGGTGAATGCAAGTCCTCATAGACTTCCGCTTGAAATTGGCTGCTTATCCACTCCGACACTTCGCTCATCAATAGTGAATGTCTTTCAAACAACGTTTTGTGAGCGGCTCTCGAATGTTGATTCCAATGATTCAAAGGGTGATATTCACCCGACTCGTATTTAAATACTTCTCTTTCGACAACTCCTACATAATCGGGCATGACACCCGATGAATGTTCAACAAGGCTCTCCAAAAGGAATTCCAAATCCCTCCCTGTATTGACCATCCAGAGCATACCCTGTTTTCTCAATTCCTGAATCATCGCGATCAGTTTTTCTGGAATTCGTGGTGAATGGGATTCTGAATACAGCGTGCCATCAAAGTCAGTGCACAATAGATAAATCGAATTTTTAGTCATGGGACAATCTCAAGACTCAACGAAGTGTCCTGTCTTCAGTCACCCTAATGCGAAATTGAAGCGCAGTCGACCATTCAGCTGAGGTAAGAAGCCCACCACAGTTTTTAGTTGATCATGCCTGCTGGATAAGATCTTTTTTTGATCGATGAGCGGTATAATCTTGATTTCAAGCCATAAATCGTCAAGTTCAACTATTGCCATCGCCATTGCCGCCTTCGATGTCCCTGGAAAATAAAAAATCAGCCGTATCTGTGACGCCCTTGTCCATTCGAATGCGCAATCATTCAGTTTGGCTCGGGCCTCTCATCGTGTTTCTGGGAGCGGTAAGTTACTTTATTTATTTCGCTCAATTCCCGGTTCTCCGTGATTTCCCTTGGATTAATTTCCCCGTTGTTCTCCTGGGTTGCTGGGTAAATCTGATCGCAATCAAACGAGCCTTTGGTCGTTCTGATCTTTACCGGGGTAAGCTCATGGCGGCATTGTCCATGGCCTTTTCCATTCTACTGACCGCCTTGTTTGCTAGCTATATCGGTTACATCTCCTATCAACTACCAGCGCCCACAGAGACCACTCAAGGATTATCCATTGCCCCAGAATTTGTTCTAAGCGATCAAAATGGCCAGGAGGTGGATCTATCTGATTTTCGAGGTAAAAAGTTAATAGTTACTTTTTATCGAGGGCATTGGTGACCTTTCTGTATTTCAGAACTGCAAGGTTTGCAGTCTCGCATGGATGAAATCAGAGCTCTTGACAGCGAAGTCCTGGCCATCAGTGTTGATTCGCCTGAGCAGAGCAGGAAACTTGCGGCCAAAAAAAGGCTCAGTTTTTCTCTGTTATCTGATCCAGAGGCTCAGGTGATCGAACTCTTCGGGCTTCGGCATCCAGGAGCAAACCCCATGGGGGAAGCGGACATAGCCAGACCTGCGACTTTCATATTGGACCGGGAGGGACATATTGTATGGAAGATCATTCCCGACAACTGGCGTATTCGAATTCGCCCCCAGACGCTCATTGATCAATTGGGACTCATTGAATAATTTTAAACTCCAGCGATACTGAGGGAACACCTGCATTCGTTGCAAACGGTTTTTGTAAGAAGGTCGCACCCGCAATATTTCGTTCTTTGAAAATTGCAAATCCCGCATTTATATATGGTCATGATCGATTCATCACACCAAGCAGCCATTGTGACTAAAGTGATTCAATCCCGAGTCACCGAAAAAGTGACGTGTGACCCCGGATCCAATCCAGCGGGCGTACCAGATGAAATTGAAAACCTGAATCGGCAGCGAGTGTTCGAATCGGTGGAGACTGCTGGTTGGGCGCCCTTCCACTACAATCGCGGTGTCGATGGCATTGCAGAGCCCTGGCGCGCGCACCTTCTCTGGAGGCAGCAAGCACAGGATGCAGCTCGATTCATGCATGAGTCGCTTCAGGTGAAAACCAAAGAGCCTCGACTGGCTGCTGCCTGCAGTGCAATGGTTCTTGTGACTTGGTTGCCTGAAACTTCTGCAACGAATGAGCTGATACCATCAAGTGAGATGGTTGAAAAAATAGTGGCAAGAAACGAAGAGCATCTAGCGGCAGCATCCTCCATGGTACAAAATCTCTTATTGATGTTGACTGCGCACCGAATGGGAAACTATTGGTCGAGTGGAGGGCGCTTTCGTGGTGAAGAGATGTTTGAATATCTTGATATTCCAAACACCGAACGTCTTTTGGCTGCAATCTTTATCGAATATCCAGAGGAACTTGCATTGAATCCTGATCACAAGGAAAGAAAACCTGGCGCACAAAGAGGGAATCGGAGCCATAAGTGGTTTCGGGAGGTTTCCTGAAGTGGGTCAGCGAGACGTTTCATTCCCTCTAGTTTCTTTAAACGGTCGATAAGCTTCCTGAGTTGCTCTTTGCTCAACAAGTCTGGAAAGTTGGTCATCTGGATCGCGCTTCATTACCCACCTGCGGTTACCCTGATGCCGTTTGCTCCGTGAATTCCGCCCGCAAATATGAACCAGGTTCCTTGTTGTCATTTCCAGATTTATCCTGTGCGATTGGAGGTGTAGGCATCTCCATTTGAAGCGAAATCGACATCCGTTGCCTCAAAGAGAAATGGGGCTTGGGGATGGTTTCGATGGAATAGCCGTTGGATCTGTCCTTCAATCGATACTTCAGTCAAACGGGTTGATCCCTGATCTCTTGACCATGTCAGTCGTGTGTCAAGGCTCTTTGGGTTTTCCTTGGGGTAAACGACATTTGATGGACCACGATTGCATGCGAGTCACCTTGCATGTTGGGTATCATCAAAGGTGCGAGGGCAGACAGAACAAGTTGCAAGATGAAGTCTCATGATGGATTACTTGGGATTGGTTGAATCAGACCCGTTAGCTGACGGGTGTGGAATTGGTCCATGATTGAAGTTATTTCCACGAGGCAAGCTTCACTTCTTCTTTTTTCTCGATGTGTGTGGGATCACTGGGCGTGGTACTTTTGCTGAAGGACTCCTGAATACATAAGGTTCCCACATGTTGCGTGCTTTTTCCCACTCCTCCAGACTCCGTGTGGGATACCACGCGGGCCATCCTGTTTTTTTGAAATCATACTTACTGGCATTCGCATGGACCCATTCTGCGGTTGTTGGAGCAGGGCACTTTTCTGGGAATTGGCTTTCTGCCCGAAATTCAGTCGATACTCCCTGGTCTTGAATGACATTTTGCCGCCAGCTTTGCAGTTGATCCCAAAGTTCATTTTTGATCATCGTGTAGTCTGGATTGTTCGCAACGTTTCGGACCTCATGAGGATCACTTTTCAAATCGAAAAGTTCGATCCTGGGTTTGACTGGTGCAAAGAACCTTGCTTGTTCAGGGGTGAGTTGCCCCTTGATGTTCAGGATGTTCATTTCCGCCAAGACGGGGTAGGCGCTTTCCTTGTAGCGATTGAATTGGCACCATGGTCGTTCAGGCATGAGGTTCTGGATGAGCTTGAATCTCTTGGATCGAATGGCCCGCATGGCATCATGGGTTTCATCCATTTTATCGCGAGCTGCAAAAATGTGCCTGCGTTTTTTTATATCTTCACTGAACAAACTTTTCCCGTGTAAAGGAACGGGTGCCGTGACTCCGGCAACTTCCAGCACTGTGGCACAAATATCGATCGACGTGACTAAATCGCTCGATACCTGTCCAGGTTTTACTTTGTCCGGCCAGCGCATGATCATGGGAATACGGATGCCACCATCATAGAGGAACTGTTTTCCACGAATATGACAACGTCCATGATCGCCAATAAAAAAGACAATCGTATTGTCAGCCAATCCCTCTTTGTCGAGTCTGGTGAGGAGTTCGCCGATTTGACGATCCACCAGCTGCATTTGTTCGAGACCATTCGCCCAGTCGCGGCGAGCGAACGATGTGTCCGGGTAATAGGGGGGGAGCTCGACATCCTTGATATCGATGGGGCGATCCGGATCCCTTTTCCATGATCGGTGGGTCCCGGGGAAAGTCATGCGTGCAAAAAAGGGTTGCCCGGGTTTTCTCTGGTTCCAATCCGTGCCCTGAAACAATGCTTTGCGTTTGTCTGGGATGAAATTACAGTCGGTTTTCTTGCTCATGATCGCCGTAAAATATCCTGATTCAGCGAGTAGATGGGGGATGGGACGGACCCCATGAGGTAAGGGTTGCTTGTTGTTTTCACGGTGTTGATTGGCTCTGATGTAGTTTTGATGGAAGCCGGTCATCATGGCCGATCTGGAGGTGGAGCAAACGGGTGAGGTAGTGAATGCCCATTCGTAACGAATTCCCTCCGAAGCAAGTTTGTCGACATAAGGCGTATGGACTCCTGCTGTGCCATAGCACGATAAATCAGGAGACCAGTCTTCGATACAGATCCAAAGGACATTCGGGCGATCTTGTGTCGGGAGCGTTGTGGAGTTTGAGTCAGTTTCTACCGCCTGAAGAACAGTAGAAAACCAAATTCCCAATATTATCTGGATCGATTTCATGGTTTTAATGCTGATACGCATCCAGATTTTGCGGGCACAGTGACAAAGGCATCAAGTGTGAAAATTTCCAGACTTGCACTCGTATGGTTGTCTACGACTGGAAATTATATCGGTCTCGACTTGAATGATGGGGCATGAGATGGTTTTTTCCATGTCCGATAAACCTGAATTTCAACTGAGTAATCGCCGTCGATTTCTAAAAGTTTCTGGCAGTCTTGGAGGGACCGCCCTTCTCTCCGATTGGCCGGCCTGGGCGCAAGATAAACGGGAAACCCTGCGCTTTGGGATCATTGCGGATGTGCATAAAGATGTCATGCATGATGCAGATCAACGCCTCTCTTCTTTTATTGACCATATGAAAAAGGAGCGCGTGGATTTTATCGTTCAGCTTGGAGATTTCTGTGTGCCCAAAGAGGCCAATCAACCTTTTTTAGATATTTGGAATTCTTTTTCGGGTCCTCGATATCATGTGATAGGGAATCATGACACCGATGGGGGCTACTCGCGTGAGCAAACCGTGGACTGGTGGAAAATGCCTTCGCGCTACTATTCCTTTCAGCAGGCAGGAATGCAGTTCATCGTGCTCGATGGCAATGATCGTCCTGCGGATCATGCAGGTGGATACCCATGTTACATTGCAGAAGACCAATTGGAATGGTTGCGTGATCAACTCGATTCAACCGATCTTCCCGTCATTGTATTGGTGCATCAGAGTCTGGAACGGGAGTCTGACGGCGGGGTACAAAACGGAGCCAAAGTGCGTCAGATCCTCGAGGATGCCAACGCTTCCGCTGGACATCGCAAGGTGGTTGCTTGTTTTTCCGGACATCACCACAGAGACTACGTTCGGAGAATCAACGACATTCTGTATCCGCAAATCAACAGTGCCTCATACCATTGGGTGGGTGCAGAGTTTCAGCACGTTCGCTACAGTGAGGCGATTGATCAAGCGTACCCCTACATCAAATACACGGTGCCCTACGAAAATGCTTTATTTGCAATCGTAACGATTGACCCCACAAAAGGCTTCATGAGTATCGAGGGCAAACAGAGTAGGTTCGTAGGACCTGCACCCTGGGATCTTGGGCCCAAGCGTGATGGTTGGGATGCCCCGACGCTCACTCCAAATATTTCAACTTGGAAAATGCCTGTCTGACCGACAGCTCTCATTGAAAAGCGAGTACGAAAGACAGGCGCTTGGCAATCATTTCATGAGGCTTGCCCATCTGCTCGTTTTCTCGGCTGAGTTTATTTTGACTTTTGATGATGAGGACTTTCCAGTAGGTGCTTCCTCAACAGGTCCCCATAGTCGTTACCGGGTTCGCGAAATACGGAGTGAATGTGGTTGATGGGACCCGAACTGCGACCCGGGGGGTAGTGATTGTCAAATTCAATGATGACCGTTGGGCCGTGTATCCGGTAATAATAAGGAGCGTCATCTTTGGTTCCTGCCCATGCAAAATGAATCTTATCCAAACCTGCTTTCATGATGCGCTCCATCTGAATGTGGGCAATGTCGTGTTCGTAGTTGTGAACGTACTCGTTTAGAAGAGACATGAAAAGTCTGCGTTGTTTCGTGTCGAGATCCGACACTGGCAGGCCGATCGGTGTTTTTAATTGATCACCCCGGGTCGGGCCTGTGATGACATCGCGCGGAGCCGTATCGCCGATGATGGCTTTTGCACGTTGATTTGTTGCCAGCGACTCGAAGAGCGCCTTTCCTTTTTCATCCTCCGCACCCTGCACATTCCATCCAGAGTAAACTCCCTCTGGTAATCTGGCCGGATCAGATCCCATGAACGCAGGTCTGACGGCTACTTCATTGCCTACCACTGTGATATTCAATGCAAGATGATGTCCGTCCAGTTGCCACCCCCAGGCGTCATCTTTTTCGGGACTTCCAAAGATACCGACCCAGTAAAGATCATGGCCAAACATCGGGGTTCTGTTTGGGCGTCTGATGGCAGCCATGCTTTTTAAAATCTCATCCAAATGCATGATCCCGGTTGTTTTGAGGTATCCCTGACTGCTCAGGGTACTTTGTAACAACTGATGAGCTCCAGACCGCTGCTCTGGTGACATTTCCTTGAAACTGACACCCTTGCGCTTGAAAGAAGATGCCGGAAGATTACTCCAGGCCCTTCGCTCTTCGTCGTCCATGGAAAACGATGCCTGCTCTCGCAATTCCGGGCTCAGGCTCGTCAGGAATGCCATGGCCGCATTGCGTATTTTTTTGACAGGAGCCTGATACTTGATGTCGTTTTCAGCAGCACTGGCAACAGCGCTGCATAGAATGAGAATAGAAGATAAAAGGAGTGGTTTCATCTGGTTAGCTGTTTAAGGATGCGTCCCACCCTGTCAGCTTGAAAACGCTTATGCAAGCGGAACCTCACCTTGTTCAGGTCACCAAGGGCGGTGCCTAAAATCGGCTAGTATTGCTGAATTATTTGGGAAGTTATGTAAGGCAGAAAATGGGTTTTTCGATGTTTGCTTATTGCCGCAAAGATTCAAAAGCGGCGAATCTGTTTACGTAGACGGATTCCTCCATTGTTGTGACAAAAATCATCGGGTCATGGACCCCACGATGTCTCGCGATCCAGCAGCTTCGTTCGAGCCCATGTAATGTTGGCTTCAAGAGCGAATGCAACCGCATCTGTCCATGCAGTGATGCAGGATTGGTACTGTGCTCCTGGCTCACTGCAGTTGGAATCCCGAGGAAACGTTCTTGGATGTCCCAGCGAGATCAAAGTCAGATGTTGAGAACAGTAACCGGAGATGCTGCGGTTACAAAGGAGAGGTCGGTTATTTCATTACGTAGTGATATCTGGGGGGCAATGGATGACTGTCGCTTTGCTGGACAGTGAATTTCGGTGGCGTCGATCGAGAAGCCATTGAAACCAATGGTGCGGGTGCTTTTTGACTCCGAGCGCCTTTTCAGGTCCGCACTTAGGCCTTGAACAAGTCATTCCTTTCTCTCATGATTTTCCCTGAACGATTCCCCTCAACTTTTTTATATCCGCGTATGATCAGTCGCAGAAAATCGCTTCAAACCATCGCCACTGGCCTCTGTGCTGCTTTTGGGTCGTCCATGCTTCCTGGTTGGGCACAGGCTGCTTCCACTTTTTCAGGTGGCCCAAGGCGTGTGATCTTTTTTCTTCAAAATCAGGGCTTTGATCCTGCAACCTGCATCCCGGACAGCATGCGGAACAGCGGCTCACTTGCTGGTGTCAAGCTGCCCGAACCCATTGAAGCGCTGGAGCCTCACAAAGAAAAACTTCACATCATCAATGGATTGCACGGCCTGCACACCAGCCCTGCGCACAGCGCCTTTTTTGGCGCGCTGGGTGGCTACCGTGGCAGTGATGGTGTGCCTCCAAGTGCTCCAACCATCGACCATGCATTGAGCAAGGCTCTTCCTGAAACATTGCTGCCTCATCTTTGCATTGGAATGGATTCGATGGAAAACATGACCGCCAAGCCTACCGTTGCCAACCTATCGGCCAGTGGAGCGGGGCAACCTATCTTCATGCATTCGAACCCGAATCACCTCTATCAAATGCTCTACGGTGGGATTTCGAAAGGTGAGATCCGTAATCGACATGAGGCGCGAACAAGCATGTTCGATCGCATTGAACAACTCGCCGGTAACAAGGGGGAAACCTTGCGTGGTGAAACGAAACAACGCTATGACCATTACGTTCAAGGATTTCAGGCAGTCAACGGACTAAGGGAGCGCTTAGGGGAAGTTTCCGAGCATCTCCGTCACTTTGCACCTGCGGTGGACGATCGCTACACGCAACCTGAATTCGAAACGGACTGGCATGATGTCTTGCTGGATTTGGGGATTTCAGCTCTTAAATCAGGTGTCACGAGCGTGCTCACGGTTGGTTCGGGACGCGGTGAAATTTTCGGCTCATGGAAAGGTTTGGGGGTCGAGAAACAAGGGCACAACCTGGGGCATATGAAGCAAGCGGATAATCCGATCTGGGTTAAAATTCGGCAATACAACAGTCGTATGCTGGTGAAATTGATGGAGGAATTAGAGAGTGTGCCTGAGGGAAGTGGAACGATGATGGATAACACGCTCATCGTCTATACCAGCAACAACGCCGATGCACAGCATACGAATGGAGCTACCTGGCCCGTGATGCTTTTGGGGAACTGCAATGGTGCATTCAAGACGGGTCGTTTTACTCAGCTCGATGGATCACGGCCCATCAACGCCTTGTATGCCTCCATTCTTCGAGCTTCGGGAGTCAATGCTGATCGCTTCAACATGAGCGAGAAGCTTTCCAAAAAATTTGATTCTAAAACAGGTCCCCTCAGAGAAGTTCTGGTTTGAGCATGCGCCTACCCATACTCGAGGTGATAGTCCTGACGGGACTCCATTGCACCACCTGCGCGGATGCGCTTTTTATTCCTGGTGAGTCTGTTCCAGGAGATTTCAAAAGCGTTGCAGAGGGGTTTATGGACCAATACTGCCTGGATTGCCACGACGAGGATACGAGTAAGGGGAATTTTTCATTGGAAGAACTTGGGTCGGTTGATGAGGCCAATACCTCGATCTGGAAATCAATTTGGGCTCAGGTCATGCTTCATGAAATGCCGCCTCCAAAAAAGAAATTGCAGCCTGAAATTGTTCAGCGTCTTCAATTTTCGGATTGGATTGTTCAGGAGCTGAAACGCGTCATGAATGATACGGGTGGTTTTCGCGAACACCTCGATCCGCAGAAAGGAAACTTCCTCGATCACGATTTGCTTTTCGGTCCATTGCCTGAGGGGATCCAGCTCAAACCCAGCTCCTCCGAGGCACGCCTGTGGCGAGTGACGCCGCAGGAGCACATCACGCGCTTGAATGAGCTGATCAATACCGAACCCGAGTTTGATTCCAGGAAGCCGGGCTTGCGTAGTCGCGGCGATGTCGTCCCCACCAACCATGGAGGAGAACTCAAACTCTACTTTGGTGTGGATCGTATCATCAAATGGCAGGGGGGGACGGTGGCTTACGCAACTTCGGTCAAGAGCATACCTGTTGTTTTGTCTTCTGCCCGTAAACATGGCCTGGAGAACTACCCTGATCTTTATACCGTGAACAGCGCCGAAGCGACCCAGATTATTGGGAAAGCGGAGGATATCCTGCGTTACATGGCATACGGCCCACTGAGCATCGCCAATTCGGAACAGATCACTGATGATCCTGATACGTATAAAATGGAGGGTGATATTCGAGGGCTACCCACCGCTCTTGTCTACAGCACTCAAATTGTCCGGCCACTGACTCCGGTTCATGATTTGATGAGACACACCGGTGTCAATGACGAACGCCTGAGGTCGGCCGTGGACTATCTTTTCGAAGTCCTCACATTTCGCCCTCCGACCTCCAGGGAATCCGATGATTACTGTGGGATTGTTAAAGACAGTATCATCAAGTTAGGCAAGGAAGACGGCGTCATCTTGGGATTGTCTTCTATTTTTCTCGACCGTGATGCTTTGTTTCGTCCTGAACTCGTCGAGTATGGAACTCCTGACTCGCATGGTCGGGTGATGCTTCAGGATTGGGAACTTGGTATGGCCGTCAATCATGCACTCCGCTACATCAAGCCTGACCAGAAACTCCGTCAAGCGGTCATGAGGGGGCGCATGCGGACACGCGAGGATGTTCAACGAGAGGTGCAGCGCATGCTGGGCGACGAGCGGATTCGCAAGCCACGAATCCTGCAGTTCTTCAGGGACTATTTCGATCACGATTTAGGCGGTTATATTTGCAAGGATACCAAAGCGCTTGGCCAGACCGGTGTCTCAGCTAGAGGTGCAGCGCATTATCGAGCCATGTTCGATGCTACTGCCAGTACGGACCGTCTCATCGAACTGATCTTGCAAGCTGACACGCATGTACTCAAGGAACTGCTGACCACTCAAAAAATTGTGGCCACTAAAAATGATCCCATTTATTTCGGGCGCAGACACACTCATGAGGAAAGTCAAGCCGCATTGAAGGCAAACAAGTTAGCTGAGGCGGAACAGGCGAAAAAAGATGCCGTCGAACTTGAGGTGCTGGAGATGGATATTTCGGATCTCAATGCAACATTGAAAAAGCATCCAGAGGAAAAGAGTGCACAGCGGGCTTTGAACAGGAAAAAGAAGCAGTTGGCTGCAGTTGAAAACAGAATTAAAAAAGCAAAACGAGGTGGGGATAAATCCAATATCGACGTGGCACCTGCCAATTTGAATGGGCCAAAGATTTATGCCCGTGTGAGTCATCGTTCTTTCGGTAATGGTTCCTTGACAGCAGATCGTATGCTGGCCACAGCGCCAGAGGGCCAGCGTATGGGGATATTGACCCATCCCGCCTGGCTTGTTTCACACTCGGACGCCATGGATAATCACGCCATCCTTCGAGGGCGCTGGGTTCGAGAACGCTTACTGGGAGGAGGGATTCCGGATGTTCCCATCACGGTGGATGCGATGCTGCCGGATGAACCCGGAACTTCTCTTCGAGAGAGAATGCGAGTCACACGTGAAGCTTACTGTTGGACATGCCACGAAAAAATGGATCCCCTCGGACTCCCTTTCGAGATGTATAATCATGCCGGCCTGTATCGAACCACCGAATGGGGCGAACCGGTCAGCACCGAGGGACAGATCATCGATTCCGGAGATCCCAAACTGGATGGATCTGTGGATGAATGCGATCGAGATGATTGAAAAACTGGCGGCCAGTGAACGTGTCGAACAGGTTTTCGTGCGACACGCTTTTCGTTTCTGGATGGGCCGCAATGAAACCCTGCACGATGCGCCCATCCTGAAAGCCGCACACAAAGCCTACCGCGATAATGGAGGTAGCATGAACGCATTGATTACTTCTTTGCTCACCTCGGATGCTTTTATCTATCGCAAGGTGGAACGTTGAAATACGCGCAAGGCAAAGGTTCTCAAGCTTACGTCCATGAGCTGCTGCCCCGGGAAGGTCTCATGTGGATGGGATTTGCTGAGCAGAGTGCGTCACCGAAGATATGAATTTTTCAACAGATGAAGATCAGTATATATGAAATCTCTTAGATTGCTCGCCATTGTTTTTTGCTGTGCTGTAATTGCTCCATGGCTCCGCGCGGATCATTCCGTATCGCCGCCTCCGAATATCCTTTTCATATTTGCGGATGATGTCGGGCAGGAGGTGCTTGAATGCTATGGAGGTCAGTCATATCCCACACCTCATCTCAACGAACTGGCACGCAGCGGTATGAAATTTAATCATGCTTACAGCATGCCGGTATGTCACCCTTCCCGATTGACTCTGATGTCGGGCAAGTATCCGTTTCGTCATGGAAAAGTCGCATGGGGAGATTTTCCCAAGGAAGCTGAGGATCAAACGTTCTCGCGTTACCTGCAGCGAGCCGGGTATGCCACGGCCATCGCAGGTAAATGGCAGTTGTGCCTTCTAGGCGATGATCCTTTGCATCCGCGTCGTCTGGGATTTGATCAGTGGGATCTTTTTGGTTGGCATGAGGGTCCCAGGTTTTATGAGCCAATGATTTACCGCAATGGCAAAGTAAGGAAGGACACCCTTGGGCACTATGGTCCGGATCTTTATCAAAAAAGCTTGATCGAATTCATGAAAGCCAATCGCGATCAGCCATTCCTCGCATACTACTCCATGGCTCTTGCGCATGAAGTGACGGATGATTTAAATACTCCTGTTCCTCATGGTCCTTTTGATCGCTATGATGACTATGCGGAAATGGTCGCTGAAATGGATCGTGCTGTCGGGCGCTTGGTTGCGGCCCTGAACGCTCTTCAACTGCGTGAAAAGACACTTGTCTTATTCCTGGCTGATAACGGTACACCTCCCGAGATTATCATACGTGCCGAGGGTTCTGACCTCATCAAGACCCCCGTTGTCTCTCGTCGCAACGGAATGGATGTTCCCGGAGGGAAAAAGCAATTGAACGATGCTGGCACGAACGTTCCCATGATTGCCAACTGGCCTGGAACGATCCAATCAGGGCAGAGTATTGATGATCTTGTGGATTTCAGCGATGTGCTGCCTACGTTTCTGGATCTAGCGGGTCAGGCACTTCCTTCAGACCACAAGATAGACGGCTTCAGTTTTGCCAGTCGCTTGCGAGGTCAAGGCGCCTCTCGACGTTCTTTTGCCTATTCTGAAGCAGCTGTAACTGCCGAAACCCGGCGGTGTGGAGCCTGACGGTACCAGTTCAGGTCTGAAATGGGTAAGAACCCAGGAATGGAAACTTTACAACGATGGCCGTCTTTACCACATGCGGGAAGATCCTTCAGAACAATATCCCCTGCATGCGAAACAGGATGAATCAACACGCACGAATATTCGCCGCCATCTTCAGGGGGGCTTCAGAAGCTTAGGGTTTTGAAACCTTCACCCGGTTCACTT
>CALSPN010000030.1 GCA_943788245.1 uncultured Verrucomicrobiae bacterium
TTTCAGTAAACCATTAATTTAGAAGAGGAAAGCGGATGCCGGCAGGCACAACGGGTACGCCTGTTTTCAGCGACATCTGTGCCACGCCCGAATACCCCTTGAGAAGGACTTCTGGTTGACGATTCGTGGTTCCTTCTGGAAACACCCCCAGAGATTGTCTGGATTCAAGGGCATCAAGTGCCTGATCAAAACTTCCTTGTCCTTTGACAAACATCGGTTTGAACACGTTTAAAAACTTGGGTCTGGCTGGCTTACGAGCGACCGTAATCACTTCTCCGAAATGATAGAGCACCCAAATTCCGGGAACCAGACAAAAATTCCAATCTGCCAGGAAGTGGACCAGTTTTCCTTTTCGAAGGAAATGCAGCAAGGCAGGAATGTAGATTGCTTCAAGCTTCTGGCTGTGGTTCAAGGCCAGAATGAAGGGGTCCATGTTGGGATTGATGTGCCTCAAACCTCGTACCTCGACGACTTTATTGCCAAAAAGCAAAAGTGTTAATTTGGTGAGCCATTTGGTCGGTGCACGATGTGTCAATGGCATGGGTGCCTTGAGGATCTCCGACATCGTAAAAGAGGCGGTATCCATCGGTTCAGGCAAGGAAACAGCAGAGACTGCTTTTTCATGCAATGACCTTCTGGATTCAGATTCTTGTTCCTGTGTCGATTTTTCCGACATGATGGCATGAAAATTACCCTTCTTGCTGAGCCTTCGTAAAGCCGAAAACGGAGGGCGTGACGCTGGCATCCTGAAGAGCATCGTCCACGTAGGACCAATCCGGCAGGATCAGGCGGGCGTAATTCCGAAGTTCCAATTCGTGCCGAGCAAATAACCGAATGAAATCTGCCTCTGGCAGTGCAGATTCAGGCTGTAACTCATTAAAATCGTCGTTCATTTCCCATATAGTTTGAGATACCCCAGATTCTGCCGAAGTTTTTTCAGATTCGCTCAATTAACAATTCCTAATCCATAATCTTGCCGCCCTTTTCACACGGGAATTTAGGTCCAATCACTCACTGGACGCCTTATTTTTTCCATTCTGCTCTGAGTGGTATCTCTATCTGCGGACTTCGGTGTCAGGATGGTTGTTCCATTGATTTCATCAACTCGCCGGTAACCTCGATCTGCGACAGCCACCCTTGGTCTTTGGCCCATGATTGCTTCAGTTAGTCCCAACACTTCAGGGAGAGTCTGACCATCGTAGATATTTATTGGAGGCGATACGGCGCTTACAATGACACCACTCTCAGCAGTGATACCTACGGATGCTTTGCTACACAATCAACCTGTGGCTCATGGAGAGAATGAATTTTGTTTTTGTCCTTACGTTTTTGAAGGAGTACTCGCTAGTAATTCATGAGATCCGCCATGTGAGCTTTGATCATGTCCTTTGGTGGTTTCCGATGCAATTCCCTCAATAATACCCGGTTATTGTGCGTGTTCGTGTGGCGTGTAACAAATGAAACGCATGCGGGTGCAAGCCTAAAGCTTTATGGGCCTGCCTTCTTTGAACGATTGTTCCGCCTTGTCGCACAGGATATGGCTCATGATCACATCAGATTCACCAATGGGTAAGGGTTTCCCTGTGCGGATGCAATGATGAAAAACTTTCAATTCTTCGACGTAGGCCTCTCGGTAACGGGTTGGGAAGGAGTGCTCAATGGGCGGCCTGTTGATACCTGAGTGGTTGGAAAGGACGGTTGATCTGGGAGATCTATTTTCAGCCTGAATCATCCCTTGACCGCCGAAGGCCTCAATGCGTTGATCATACCCATAGGATGCGAAGCGGTTCACATCAATACTTGCCAATAAACCGCTCTCGTATTTAAGCGACACGAGGACGTTGTCGAGGTCTTTCAAATCCCGGATATCGTCCACAAAGTTACTTCCTATCGCATACACTTCTATGGGGTCCTCATGCGTGATGAAACGCAACATGTCAAAATCATGAACAATACAATCATGAAAAATGCTGTGGGACGTCCGGATGTAATCCATTGAGGGAAGAGGGGAATCTCTGGAAGTGAGACGCATTAATTGAGGGGAACCGATGGCGCCAGCCTGAACTTGACTGGCCAAGTCGGCAAAACTCGGGTCAAATCTGCGGTTGAACCCAACAAACAGGCCCTTGCCTGCTTTTTGTGATGTGCTGAAGCATTCCCTGATTTCATTCAAACCGTTGCCAAGCGGTTTTTCGGTGAAAACGGCTTTGCCTGCATTCAATGATGCAATGATCTGTTGATAATGTTCGCCTGTAGGGGTCGCTACAATGACAGCCTCGATGGAGTCATCCTCAAGCGCTGCATCCATTTGGGTGGAACTCGCGCAATTAAAGTCACTACCAATACGCGCAGCTTGTTCTGGATCTACATCCACGACATGTGCAAGTTCAATTTGAGGTAAAGTCCGAAGGCTTTGTAAGTGGAATTGGCCGGCCCTGCCCAGACCGATGAGGGCGATGCGGAATGGTTTATCTTGATCCATTGATTTGTTTGATCTGATTAAATTATTGAAAAACTTTTGTCCAGGTGATGAAAATACCGTGAGCATCATAATCGAGATAACCATTACTTAAGTCATCTCGGTATCGGTAGTAGGCATATTGAACTCCGAGTGTATCACGTTCCGAAAGCTGCTTGTGCACTTCAAACTGCCAGGCATGCTGACTGAATTCCGATCCCATGGGCAATCCCAAGGGCAAGGATTGCCCATAGTCAGCATGGCTGAATGTATAGTTGGCCATCAATCGGGTTGATTCATCATATAAAAATGTCCATGAGGAAAACAACGTGTAGAGATCACCTGCGTAAGGTGCGATGGTATCGTTGTCATTGATGCCGGAAACAATCCGCGAGTCGGTGTAACTTGCCGATCCCATCCAGAACCACCTGACAGCAGGAGTCAGTGTAGTGGTGAAACGATAGGTGTGACTATCAAAATTACCTGCCAGCAGACTGCCAGCAGGGTAAGTCACGCCATTCAGATTCAAGGTCCCAATCGTGGTTCTGTAATCGGATTGTTCGCCTTCATAGGCAAGGGACGTTTTTAGCCAGCGAGCGGGTTTCCATGTCGTCTTCAGTCCCCAGTTCTGACCTTCCGTTTCGCGCTCAAGTATAGCTGCCGGATACCCGTTTCCGGGCTGTGGTCCACGATCTGTATCCAGCAGGTTGTTAAAATCGTGATGACGTCGCCTGTATCCATAGGTAGGGTTGAAACTCCATTGGTTCAAGGGCGAAAAAGTAGTTCCTAACTCCACGTTTGCGTGCCGCCCCTTGGCATCCGTGTCTCGCATGAAATCCTCGCGAGAATCAAAGCTGTCATCCAGCAGCGAGTTCTCCGTCTGGCCAATGGATTCCTGCTGAATCCTGACGTCTGTGTAGAGAATCGTATTTGCGATGCCTGTGTGCCGTAATCCAAAGTTTTCTTCGATTTGAAAACGGTCAACATTGCTGCCCAAGGTGGTGGGAGTGCCAAAGAAGGTCGTGTCACCGGTTCCTTTGCGCCGAGTCCATTCGGTTTGAATGCCTGCATAACCAGTTGTATGATGCGACGGTTCCAGAAGACTGTTGAGATTCATGATGTGGGATTCACTGCTCAACTGGATCCCTCTTGTCGAGAAGGGCATGCCTGCTCCTGCCGGATTGCTGGGATCGAAGTTTCCCAGAGCAAGATTGGCATCTCCGTCAAGATGTGAGTAGTAGTAGCCACCGCTTGCCAGCCACCATGGTTTGAGTTTTTTTTCCACCGTGAGTGCATTGGAACCCTGAAAATGGTCGTAGTCATCTTCCTGTGTCGACACAAAGCCGGGAAGCGGGTCCCCGTCGCTGATGAAATCTCCCGTTTCAAGTGTGTGGGTTTGGCTGTAGAATTCACCACGAAAATCATCCTGGATACGGAATCCGTTCCATTCATGCTCCAGCCCAAGCGTGATGATATGTGTTTCCTGATCGATACGTTTCCAGGCTGGGAAGATACTTCGACCGTTAAAGGCTGCATCAAAGGCAGGTCCCCATTGCAGCATGGATTTGCTGCCGTTGCGTGATCTGTATTCGTAACCAACAGTCAAGCTGGGCAAATCAGGTCGATTTAATCCGAATTCAAACCAAACATTGGAAAGATCCAGATGAAGATCACGATTCAACGCATATGGACCGAGGTTGAAACTGGGAGAATAACCACCGTGAGGGTCGTCGTATGTTCTGGCTTGATCCAGTCCAAAACGGAAAAACCCAAGATCTCGCTTTTGAATTTCGGCTTCGACGTTGTATCTGTCATTGGGGGCCGTTATTCTGCCATCACCTGAAAAGGAAGTACCACCTTCGAGCGTTTGTTTCCATTCGAAATTCTGAATTCCGCCATTGACTCCATCGCGCATCCAGTAGTGCTCGCGAAAGGCATTTTTGTTGCCGTCGACTGCAATGAACCGTAATTGAGGTGCTACCTTGAAATAAAATGATTCCTCTGAGATATCTTCAAAAGGCAATCCCTGATCGATCCACGCCCTTAATAACCCTATTTCTTCGTTAGTGAGTTTATCTCCTTTGCCAATGGGAGGCATTTCGTAGTCTTCCTCCAGATGAGCCACAAATTGAATCAATGTGCTTTCAGCGCTATTGCCGATTTCAATGTTGGATCCATAGTCGCCCTCTTTGAGTGCCTCTGCACGACTTGTCAGACGATAATCTCCCTCGATGTTTTCCTGGCCGTGACATTGAAAGCACGATTCCCTGAGGATAGGCAGGATATCCGCATTAAAGTCAACGTTCCTTGCAGTTGGTGGAGGGAGTGGATCGTTTTGGCCGAGTAATATAACGAAACTCTTTGCCATAGCCACCAGCAAAAAAAAACGAATGCAGGTTCCTGCAATGTAATGGAGGGATTTCTTTGGAGTGATAGCAGTCATACGCATTCTTATCTTGATTAGAATCGCATTTTGGGATCCACCATGGAGCCGTGGACTTGCGTGTGACAGCCCGCAGTCCAACAACTGCCAGCCTGCATACTGAAACTATGGGGTGCTTTCCCTATGAAAATGTCTCCTGATCCCGGGAATTGAATTTGAGAATGACATTTGAGACAGAGATTCGAATCGCGTTGGATCAGCATTTTGGAATTCACAGAGCCGTGTGGGTCATGGCATTCGGTACAACCTTCCCTCATGGCCTCATGCTCGAACACAAATGTGCGGGCCTGTTCTTGATGACACTCTGCGCAGGATTGATTCAATCGGGCAAACGCAAGCCCTCCCGATGGCTTGCTCATGTCGCGACCATGTGGATCATGGCAGTCCACACAGTTCATTAAGTCTTCGAGTACGGGGTGGTGGTTGGGGAGACTGAACTTGGCGTGGATTTCCTGATGACATTCCATGCAAGAGGCTGAGTCATCCCCGGGATTGTGAATAAAGATCCCTTTCCCTCCACCTGCCTTGATGTGAAGGCTTCCGGGGCCATGACACGATTCACAACCGGATGAACCGATAGATCCTTGATCATCCATATGAAATCTGGCATGCGGACTGGAGGGGAAAACATCGACTATCGTAGTATGACAATCAGAGCACGCATCGTTTCCAGCAAAGCTTGCCCCTTCAATTTCAGGGGGACGAACAATGGCGACTTTGGTGGTGGTGCCACAAGAAGTGCTTCCCAGACTAATCCAAAAAGCGGCGACTACAGTGATGAGTCCTCCGCATATAGAGTGCAATTTCTTTTGGCTCATGAGTTAGATTCAGAACGAACGTTACGCAACCTACTTATCCTGCATGTATTCTGCAACCATTTAGCAGCCTGGCTGATGATGTGTCAGTAAAGAAAGCTTAGTCCTTTTTCCTGAAGAGTCGGCTCAGCGTGGGAAGCATAAATATCACCAAGAGGACAGTAACCATGGTAAGACAAAAAGGACGGGTCAGAAAGGGCATCCAGTCACCCTCAGTTTTGATCAAGCCCGTTCGGAGGTTTTTTTCCACCATAGGCCCAAGGATGAGTCCCAGAATGAGCGGAGCCAGGGGGATCGCCAGAAGCTCGAGTCCAAATCCGATCAACCCGAACAGAGCCATGACATACACATCAAACATGCTGTTTTGGAGTGAGTAGGCACCCACTACTGAAAACACCACGACAGCGGTGAGTACCCAGTGCCGAGGGAGTTGAAGGAGTTTGTCGAATGTTTTGATTCCGATCCAACCAGCTGGGAGCAATAAGATTTGCGTGATAAAGGCGATTGCAAAAATTGACTGAACCTGTGATCCACTTTGTTCAAAGATCATGGGGCCGGGTTTGATGTCGTAAACCATCAACGCTCCCAGCACGATGGCTGTCACGGCATCTCCTGGAATGCCGAAGACCAGTGCAGGGATCCATGCACCGCCAACCGCCGCGTTATTGGCACTTGTCGGCGCAATCACGCCTTCATCGCTTCCTGTACCGAACTCTTCTGGAGATTTGGAAGTTTTTTGAGCAAGTCCATAAGCTCCCCATGCGGCAATATCCGCGCCGGCTCCAGGGAGGGCCCCGATCACCGTTCCCACCAAAGCGGATTGCCCGATCAATCGTTTTCTCCCCGTCAGATTTTTCAATATACTTTTGAATGGTATTCTGGCGCTCTTTGTGGATTTCAAATGATCTTGGCTGGACTTTGAGATGGATGGTTGCCACAGATTTCGAAGCACTTCAGATAAACCGAATAATCCGATCATGACGGGGATGAACTGGACTCCATCCATGAGTTCATTTTTACCATATGTGAATCGTTGTGCTCCGCTGACAATGTCAAGTCCAACAGTGGAGATGAGCATTCCCAAACTTGCCGCCAGGATGCCATTGAGTGTGTTTCCTGCGCTGACCAAGGCACTCAGGCTGAGACCGAATATGGCAAGCCAGAAGTATTCAAAAGAACTGAATTTCAAAGCGAACTTGGCTAATTGTGGTGCAAGAAATATCATCAGTAGTACTCCGATCATACCGCCCATGCAACTGCAGCAAAGATTCAAGTAAAGTGCTTGCATGCCTTTGCCCTTGCGTGCCATCTGATGTCCGTCCAGTGTGGCTGCCGCAGATGCCGGGGTTCCGGGGATCCTCAGGTAAGTAGCGGGGATATCACCGGCGAAAATAGCGGTAAAACTGACTCCAATGATCATCGCTAAACCCGCATCGGCAGGCAGGTAGTAGCTCAAAGGAACGATCAGGGCCACGGCCATGGTTGCCGTCAGGCCCGGAGTGGCACCGACAAAAATGCCAAATACCATTCCCAGTAGCCAGGGAATCAATGTGCCTGGCTGAAATAGCTCGATCCAGTTCATCCTATGCTTGAGTTCATCCTCATTGAACCATGCTCAGAGCTTTGCGCAGGGACTGGGCGATGAAGCCAATGCCCTGTGAGCGAGGCATGTCCCTGAAGCGTTGGTTGAATGGTTCTGCCATCACTGGACCGCGAATCCCTTGTTGAGCTAATCCGTTCAGGAAACCTGCTGTGTCTATGACCCCAGTGGAGCAGGGTAATTCACGACGGTTGTCTTGCAGGAACGGGCGTTTGATTCCTGGCTGAGCGTCATTGAGTTCTATGCTCACTACATGTTTGGGTTTGAGTAATTTGAGGTCCTCGAGGTTATCTTGAGCGTTGTGCCAATGCCAGCAATCCATTACCAGACCCACTGAGTCCAGTCCAATGGATTCAATGAGCTCCAAGCCTTCGCGTAAAGTGTGGATAAATGGGAATTTACGGCGATTGCGCAACGACTCGGTTCCAACATACTCCATTCCAAACCGCAAACCGTGATCTGCAAGTATCTTGGAAATTTGTTTCAAGCGCATGCTGTGCTGCTTGAAGTTTTCCTTGTAAGTCAATGTGCTATGGTTGGGCATGATGTGAGTGATGGCACTTGCAACGCCCGCCTTTTTCAGGGATTTTGCGACGGAGGGAAGACTTCGAATGTCATCCTGAAATCGACTTTCGTCTTTTCTGAATTCTACGGGCATGCTGGCCGTGCCCCATTTTAAATCAGCTTCCATCAATTGCTTCGCGTAGCTTTCATGGTCCGCATCGTTCCATTTCTGGATTTCCTCAGTGTGAGCACCCACCGATTGAAAACCAAATTGCCTGGCCCATGAAATAGCCTCATTTTGATTGCCATGAATGCCCAGTTTCCAAACAGTGAGATCCAGGGTGAAGGCATCAGAAGCAGCCGCAGCGGCTGCCTCTTGATTGAATATTGAAGTGGCTGCAACGGCACCTGTTATTAAACCAGAGCGCCGCATCCATTCTCGACGGTTCATGCTGAAAACGGATTCTGGCTTATCCGAGTTTGGTCTGGGAGTGGTTGTTTGCATGCCTCCCTGATACTGGAAGCCGGGATTCAGGTCAATGTCAGGTTGGGCAGCATCTATGCATTTGGATCCATTCCTTGATGCGTCGTGAGTCAATCTTCCATGGGCATGCAAGGAAAAAACCCGCTACTAACGTAACGGGTTTTACTTGTTCAATGAGTGTCTGCTTTCATTCAACGCAGTGCTTTGATACGTATATTTTTGAAAGCGACCGGATCGCCGTGACCCGCAAATCCAAAATAACCCTCATACCGGTTCATGCCCGGATGAGAGGAGCCCCCCATGAAATCCTTCACTTCCCTGAGGTCGTCATCAAGAATGGTTGTGCCATTCAATACAACTTTAATCCTGGAGCCCTTGACTGTTACTTCCTGCTCATTCCATTGACCCACAGGTTTTAATGCACCTCTTTTGGCTGCGACCATGCCGTAAGCTGATCCGTGGTATTGACGTTTATCCAGCTTGGCATACTTATCCGCAGTGTTATCGAGTACCTGGAGTTCGCACATGCCGTTGTAGGCGGTGTTACCCTGTCCCGGATATCGAATTGCCAGTCCATTGTTGCCGCCTGGAGGCAGTTTGAATTCGAGGCGAGCGACGAAATCAGTAAGGTTTTGATGATGGTAGATCGTTCCGCCGTTATTGGGTTTACAGACGATAGCGCCGTCTTTTACCTGGTAATTGTCAACGGGTCCATTCCATCCATCTAAATTTTTACCATTGAAAATGGGCTTGAACCCTGGCTCGGCGAGCATTTGCTCCACTTCGTTGTCTGGAATTTCTCGAACGAAGATGTTTCGCCAACGGATTTCTCCACCATGTGTTTGAAGTTGAACGGGTCCCTTATCCCAAAGTGGCTTGGATCGGTCCCAGAAGTTTTCCATTTTGGCGTGCTCCACGACTAATTGATCATTCAGGTAAATGGTGGTGTAATCCTTGACCTGGATAATGCGAAAGGAGTTCCACTCTCCAAAAGGACGGTCAGCCAATACCATGGGGTTTTTCCCTGGCGCTCCGGCACTGTTGTTCCACAAGCCGCCTGATCCCTTGTCTGCATCGATGTTCCATTTTCCACCTTCTTTGGTGTAATCCCAGATTTGAACTTGCGGGTTCCCTCGCAGGTAAATGCCGCTATCGGCTTTGGCGACGGTCTTGTAATCAATCAGGAATTCCATGTTGCCATAATCCTGATCAGTTGTCAGATAAACGCCGTGGCCATCATTCACCAGTTCCCCGTTGTCAACAGTCCAGTGCTTTTTGACATCTTCCAGATCTTTATCCCTCTTGGTTTTGCGCTCTTCATCGGACATCGCCCAAAGCTTGCGGGGATCAAAATGACCCATTCCATGCCAGCCCGAAAGGTCTTTGCCATTGAACAACGCAGTGAATCCTGTAGGCGGTTGATTGAGTTCTCCAGCCTGCACTGCATTCAAGCTGCCCAAACCGACCGCGCATGCAGTTAATAAGATAGTTTTGATTTTCATGGTATTGATTTGATCACAAAGGTTGCCTTCTGTGCTCATTGATGTGGTCCAATTGTCCAAGAAAGATGATGAAAAGCCAGCGTAAAATCAGTTGCGATGAGTTGTTTTCAATGTGTCGTCTCCTCAAGGATGCGCGTAATCGCTTGGGCTGCCTCTGCTGGATGAGGTGCTGCATAAATTGGACGCCCGATGACCAGTCGACTGGCTCCAGCTGCGATCGCCTCCTTAGGGCCCAGAGTGCGCTTCTGATCTCCCATGGCATCCTTTTGAGCGCGAATACCCGGGGTCACCAAGTGAACGGAAGGAGGCAACAGGCTGCGAAGCCGCGTCAATTCCAATGGAGAACAAACGAGTCCACGTAATCCATGCGAGACGGCCATCTCAGCCAATGCAGCAACCTGATCTTCGACTCCATGCGGCACTCCGATCGCACTTAACTGGCTTTGATCCATGCTGGTTAGCACGGTCACCCCCAGGATAACGGGGGGGGCGATTCCAAGAGAAGAGGCTGTTTCCTGAGCAGATTGCTCGGCTGCTTTGATCATCTCGGGACCTCCAGCGCAATGAATGGTCATCCATTGGACATTCAGCCTGGTTGCGTTGGCAACAGCTTTGGCGACGGTGTTGGGAATATCATGGAATTTGAGATCCAGAAATATTTCCTTACCCAGTGCCTGGATCGTTTTGACTGTATTCGAGCCGCCGTTCGTGAATAATTCGAGGCCAATTTTAAAACCTCCCACATGAGGATAAATATCCTCTGCCAGCGCCATAGCCTTTTCGGGCGAGGGAACATCAAGAGCTGCAAGTATTGGATTCGACTCCATAGGTATCTTGTTTGGAATATTTAAACTGACAAAACTGCAGCCCCGTTACAATCCCAGAGCACTCAGTTTGGACTCCATGGCTTCAGCCCATAGCTCGTATCCCTTTTCACTTAAATGCAGAGCATCTGGCATGACAGAAGCAGGCAGGTTTCCTTCCTCATCAAGGAAGATATTTCCCACATCCATATAGTGAACATGGTTTCCATCATCAAAGCGTCGAATAATCTGGTTGATTCCCTGGTTGGTGATTCGTCCTGCATCATGAGGAGTGCGTCCGCGAGGGAACACGCCCAGAAGCAAGACCTTCGTTTGAGGGGATTTCTCTTTCATGATCTCAAGAATGCGTTCTACACCAGCAGCCGTTTCAACTGGTGCCTGCATCTTGTGTCCGGTGTTGTTCGTGCCGACCATAAGTACCCGCGACCTTTGGCTGGATGTTATTGAACTGCCCTTTGTTCAGTCGCCAGATGACATGTTCTGTTCGGTCACCACCGAAGCCCAGATTAACGGGTTTACGATCGGCGTAGTATTTGTTCCAGACAGATTTTCCATTGCCTTCCCATCCCTGAGTGATTGAATCACCAATAAAAGCCAGATCGATGTCACCTTTCTTCACAATGGCTTTCTTGGCCTGGTCTCGCTCCCTCCACCATGATTCATCTCCTCGGGTATTTGGTATGACCGCTGGGTTTACATCGTAAAAATGTCGAATGTCATTGTATCTGCGCTGGAGCCCTGCCAGCACATTTTTGTAGGCCGGATCCTTATGCAGGCTCTTCATTTCGCTCGGGTCCGTGACAAGGTCGTAAAGGTTCCACTCTCGATTGCGAGGGAAGTACATGAGCTTGTGTCGCTCGGTCCTCACACCGTCATGAATCGGAACTTCATGCACTGCTGCATTTTCATAGTAAGCATAATAAATGGCATCTCTCCAGTCGGGTGTCTTGTTACCTCCGTTTTCAAACAGCGGTTTCAGACTTCGTCCCTGCATTTCTGTCGGTACATTGACTCCTGCTATATCGAGGAAGGTGGGCCCATAATCGATATTCTGAATCATGGCCTCAGATCGTGTGCCTGGGTTTACTTTGCCTGGCCATCGCACCAGAAACGGCATTTTCAATGACTCTTCGAACATCCATCGTTTATCATACCAACCATGTTCTCCGAGGTAAAACCCTTGATCGGAGGAATAGATGACGAGGGTGTTCTCGGAAAGTCCATTCTGATCCAGATAATTCAAAATACGTCCCACGCTGTCATCGACGGCCTGAACAGATCCAAGGTAATCGTGCATGTATCGCTGGTATTTCCACTTTGTGATTTCCTTTTCTGACAATTTACCAGATTTCATTTTATGAATGAAAGATTGGTTTTCCGGTTCGTAATAAGAATCCCAAACTGCCTTTTGCTCGGCATTCATGCGGCGGTATTCGCCATTGCCCAGGTTTTTAAAATGCTCGGTAAATTGATTTTCACCATGAAATTTGGTGTCATGCCCCCAGTGGAAATGATCCTTCAAAGTCATTTCGTTTTCCTTGAGCAGCTTGGATCGACCTGAATAGTCATCAAAGAGTGAGGCAGGCTCAGGAATCGTTCCCATTTTGTAACGCCCGAAATGCCGGGGGTGAGGGGACCAGTTACGATGAGGCGCTTTATGCTGACACATAAGCATGAACGGTTCGCCACTCTCTTTTTGATCTTTCATCCAATCAAGTGCCAGATCAGTAATCAAGTCGGTGCAATACCCCTGATACCGTTTCCTCGAGCCATCCATTTGGATCAAATCCGGGTTGTAATAGCTTCCCTGCCCGGGAAGAATTTCCCAATAATTAAATCCTGTTGGATTGGTGCCCAGATGCCATTTACCGATCATGGCCGTCTTGTAACCGGCGTTTTGCAGGATTTTTGGAAACGTTGTTTGATTGCCATCGAAGCGATCGCCGTTGCGCAGGAATCCATTTAAATGACTATGTTTGCCCGTCAGGATACATGCACGCGAGGGACCGCAAATCGAATTAGCACAAAATGAGTTCACATAAAGTGCTCCTTCATGGGCTAAACGGTCGATATGCGGAGTCTGGTTGACTTTCGATCCGTAAGCGCCTATTGCCTGTACTGCATGATCATCGCTGAAAATAAAGACGATGTTCGGACGCTTTGATTTGGCAGCCTGTGAAGAGTCTCCCTGGAGCATACCAATGACAAGCAGCACAGATAGACCACTCCATTGAAGAAAGATCATGAGCCGGCGCAATAAACAGCGAAAAGGGTTCTGCATCCCCAAAGACTCTAAAAGACGAGCCCAGTAGTCAAGCCAGTCCTTTCTATTCAATCGATACTCGTTATTTAAAATTGTATCCACTATAACCTCATTACGTGAAAGGCATTCGAGCCATCATACATTCATTAGTCCATTCCTGGCATTTGTTCGTGCGCAGGCATTGGCAGGGCTTTCTCGGCTGGAGAGAGCGTTTTCGTTTTACGGAAGAGGCCTTGCATCTCCTGATTGCGGGCGGAATTGGGATTATTGGAGGCGTGGTGAATGTCGTCTTCGTGAAACTTATTGTCGGGTGTCAAGATCTTGTCTGGGCAAAGGGAAATTCTACTTCATTAACTCCATTTCAGGGAACGGAATGGGAGCGTCTATTGATTCCAGTGGCAGGGGGCTTGATCGCTGGTTTGTTATTGTATCTCGGACTTAAATGGTCTGCGAAAAAGGGGAGTAACAATTTACTTGAAGCGGTTTCGATGGGAGACGGTAAATTGCCTTTCAGAACCGCAGTTACTCAGGCTTTTTCTTCCATGGTAAGTATTGTTTCTGGAGCTACTATCGGTCGAGAGGGTTCCATTACGCAGTTTACGAGCATGCTTGCTTCTAAATGGGGAGCGCTGGCGCGCTGGCACCCTTATCGCTTGCGGTTAATGGTTGCTTGTGGTGCGGCCTCTGGAATGGCTGCAGCTTACAACGCACCGATCGCAGGGGCCGTATTTGCTGCGCACATTGTGCTCGGTAATTTCTCCATGCATTTGTTCGCGCCCTTGATTTTTTCCTCAGTGGTTTCTTCCATGGTCTCCAGAAGTTTTTTTGGAATGGCACCTCTTTACAGAACTTCCCTGGAAATGGACCTTACTTTGTTTCAATTACCCTGGTTTCTGGTGCTGGGAGTCTTGTGTGGATTAATGGGAGGTTTGTTTCTGAAATCAATGCTGTGGGTTCGGGGTGTCTTCCAAAGATTTTCAATCCCAATGCCTTTCAAACTGGCACTCGGAGGTCTGGCAATCGGCGTGTTGGCCTTCCGTTTTCCGCAAGTACTTGGTAATGGTTATTCAGGCGTGAATCTTATCATGGCTAATCAATTGAATCTCGCAGCAGTGGTGGCCTTGTTTTTGTTGAGATGGTTGGCCACGATCCTTGCGGTTGGCTCCGGGGCCTTTGGGGGCGTGATGACCCCGGTTTTGTTTCTTGGAGCGGCTCTTGGGGGAGTGTTTGGTCTTTACGGCATGCAGGAACAGTGGCATCCCGACATACCGGTGGCTGTTTTTGCTTTGGTTGGTATGAGCAGCATGCTGGCCGCGACCACTCACAGTCCGCTACTGGCGATGATCATGGTGTTTGAAATTTCGCTGAACTACAGTTTGATGCCTGCATTAATGATTTCCTCCGCGATTGCGACGCTTGTTGCGCGGCAAGTGCATCGGACCAATATCTACAGTGAAACCCTCTACGCCAAAGGACTGGATGCTTCCTGGGAATCGGACCGGTTCGGCGAGGCCTCGCGGCAACGCGTTGGAGACCTCATGCGACACCCGGTGCCACCCGTGCGAGACAACGATTTCTTTGCGGATATTGCAGATCGGTTCATTACCAGCTCCTATCACTTCCTTCCTGTGGTGGATCAGCGCATGCGGTTGCTGGGCGTGGTTGCCCTCAGCGATCTCAAGGAGTATCTGCAGATGGGGGAACAACTGAAAAGCGTCATTGCCATCGATATCATGCGCCCCGCTCCCAAATGCCTGACACCCGGCCAGCGATTGGACGAAGCCCTGTCGGTTTTGCTGGGAGCTGAAATGCGGAACGTCCCAGTGGTAAATAACGGCAAAGACAAAAAACTCATCGGTGCTGTGAATCGCTCTGAAGCACTCGGGCAACTCGCCGAAGCAATGTCTTCTCCCAGCCTGAAATCCGGCACAGGACGTAGCGAATTAAACAATCAAAAAGTATGAGACTCCTTTACAAACAAGTAAACCAATTCGGAAACGCACGTATCATGGTCGTGATTGCTGTGGGAATGTTGTTTTCCTCGATGGACAAATTCAGCGCGGCGGAACCTGTTGCCAGCTCCGAGCAATTGCCGCGGATACAAGCAACCGAAGTGGCGGATGTCATGTCTGCTTTCGAAGTACGTGAAGGGTTTACGTTGGACCTGGTGGCAGCGGAACCTTTGGTGGTTGATCCGGTGGCCATGGATTTTGATGCATGGGGAAGGGCTTTTGTCGTCGAAATGCGGGGATACTCGGAGAGACGCCCCGAAAGGCTCGGCCGGATCAAGATGCTTGAAGATATAGATAAAGACGGATCCTTCGATCAAAGTATTGTTTATGCGGATGACCTGCCTTGGCCGACGGCAGTCATGTGTTACGATGGGGGAATCTTCGTAGGAGCGACACCAGATATTTTTTATTTCAAAGACACTGACGGCGATGGCTCAGCCGATATCCGGCAATTGGTATTTACCGGTTTTGCTTCTGCAAGTGCACCTTATCGAGTGGACCAGTTGAACATGCAAGCCATGTTAAATTCGTTTCATTGGGGGCCGGATAACCGGATCCACGGAGCCACAGGCCCTGTCGGAGGCAAAGTCTATTCACCGCTTCGTCCGGATCAGGCCTCTTTGAATTTGCGTGGGAAAGATTTTTCGTTCGACCCAAAAACGCTGGAATTACGCGCCGAAAGTGGAGGAGCACAAAATGGAATGTCTTTTGATAGCCACGGAAGGAAATTCGTATGCAGTAACAGTGATCACCTGCAATACATTGTTTATGATGAGGCATTCGCCGGCCTGAATCCATTCATCAAACAGCAACCGGCAAGGATCAGCATCGCGGAAGATGGACCCGCCGCTCCGGTTTTTAGGATCAGTCCGGATGAACCTTGGAGAATCGTGCGTACGAAATGGCGTGTAGCAGGTGCCGTGCGTGGGCCTGTTGAAGGAGGCGGTACTCCTTCTGGGTATTTTACGGGGGCAACGGGAGCGACTTTGTATACAGGAGACGCCTGGTCAAGGGAGTATGCAGATCATGCCTTTATTGCTGATTGCGGCAGTAATCTGATTCACAGAAAAGGAATATATCCGAAAGGTCATGTCGCGACCGCGCGGCGTCCAGCAGAGGAATCGGGCATAGAATTTGTGCGCTCCTCTGATACCTGGTTTCGCCCTGTTCAATTTTCCAACGCTCCGGATGGTAATCTTTATGTAATGGATATGTACCGAGAAGTCATTGAGCATCCATGGTCGTTACCCGACGGAATAAAGCAATTTCTTGATCTCAATAGCGGCAACAATCGGGGACGCATTTATCGTATTCGAACAATTGAAGGTAAAGCCAAACAACGGAAATTGCCTGGTGAAGCAAAGGCCATGGAGCTGGTGCAAATGCTTGGTCATTCCAATCATTGGCACCGTGAAACCGCAAGGCGCTTGCTTGTTCAACGAAATATGATCCACTTACAGGATGCCGTGAGAGCATTATTGAAGGAGTCGGTTGACGTTTCTGCTCAAGTGAACGCAGTGCAGGTACTCCATGGTTTCGGGAATTTGACAGCTGATGATGTGGAGACGGTTTTTCGAAGTAAATCCAGCGCGGTTCATCTGGCCTTATTAAAACTGTTGGGCAACAGGGACGAATTGAGTCCATTTGATGTACCGTTTGAAAAATATATCTCTAAACTTATTCTTAATAATCAAACTAGGTTTCAAGCCACTTTATTACTGTCCAAATTTCCGTTTCATTCATCCAGACAATCTGAGTTTCTTTGGCGCGCCATGTCCCTCGAAAAAGAAGACAAATACTGGATGCAATTTGCAGTGCTGAACGCGATGAATTCTTGTCGCTCCGATTTTTTGAATCACATGATCGCCAAAGGGGAAATCGGAGGTAATTTGTTCCATGATACGGGCGGATTCTATCAATTTTTTGGGGCATCAAGTGATAAGAAGGAAATGGCGCAGATATTTCGATTCGTTTTCGAAGCTCCCATTTCAGTGGATACTCTGGATGCCTTATCCTCGTTGAGTCATGGTATGCGTCAGAATGGGAAAGGCTGGTCAACGGTTCTAACCGATACAGAGCTGGCTCATGCTCGAGAAAGGTATTTAGTCTGGATCCAGAGTCAGGCTCTGGACGACCTCTCATCAGCAGGGAAAATCATCGGACTCATGGGTGAGATGATGAATGAAGATCTCAAGCAGAGTTGGAAGACCATGCTTTCTGAGTCCGAGTGGGCCATCTTGCATTCTGAACTGCTGGCTTCCCTTGCCAATGTCTTTTCATTGAGTGATCTTGACTGGGTATGCGAACAGTGGTCCTCCTGGAGTCCATCAGTTCGGCAAGTTGCTCTTGCTTTGATGATGTCGCGTGATGAATTGTTGCTTGCATACTTGAAATCAGCTCAGGAAAAACCGGAGCTTATAAAAGATCTGACATTCTCTCAGAGAAGGAATCTTCAACATCATCGTTCGGATAAGGTTCAACAGTCAGCATCTCGACTCTGGGATCCCTCTACAGAAAATGTAACGAAGAAGTCTGTGGAGGATTTTGGAGAAGCGCTGTTACTTGAGGCTGACATGGATAATGGCCAACGAATCTTCAACGAACGGTGTGCTTCCTGTCATCGTGGTAATGGAGAAGGGTTTGCTCTGGGCCCTGATCTTATTTCCATTAAAACATCCGGGAAGAACCGTATTCTGGACAGTATTCTATACCCAAACAGAGAAGTGCAACCGCAGTATATCTCATATGAGATAGAGACAACTGAAGGGGGAAAGTGTCGTAGGCTTGATCGCTCAGGAATCTCGTTCGCTCATGGTCGTCAAACAGGGCAGGTGGGATAACTCAAACGATACAACGGCAAAAAATTGTTTCTATCGATGGAACAGGAAATTCCATCATGCCCTCAGGGCTATTGGAGGGAATGACAACTCAGGACGTAGGTGATTTGCTGGAGTACATCGTTCAACTGAAACGTTGAAATCAACTTCGAACAGGCGAGTTTCTTGTGGCACGCATCCTGATCATTACAGATGTTCACTACGCGAGTGAGGCGGAGAGAACAAGGGGAGACTATGAATCCCGAACGGTTTCCAATCCATGGCTACGGTTTCTTTTGAAACAATACCGGAATTTCTTGTGGCGTAGAGACACCTTTGGGTGGAATCATTATTGTGATCGTTTTATTTCAAGAGCAGGGGACCCAGACTGGGTGATTGGAAATGGAGATTACTGCTGTGATTCAGGATTTATTGGAGTGGCTGATGATCCTTCCATGTTCAGCGCTCAGGGCTTGTTTAGGAAAGTTGCAGCATGCTTTTGGGGATAAGTTTATCGGGATGATAGGTGATCATGATCTGGGTAAGAAAAGTATGTTCGGTGGATTTGGGGGAATGCGGCTGAAGAGTTGGGAGCGCTGCACGGGGAGCCTTGGACTAAAGGCGTTTTTTCGATTGGACATTGAACAGCACGTTTTGGTTGGAATGAATTCCACCCTCATTGGGTTGCCTGAATTCGTCCCTGACTGTCCTACAGAAGAATATGAAACATGGAATGCGTTACGTGAAAAGCATCTCGATACACTAAGAGATGCTTTTGAGTCCATAGGAGGAAAACAAAGGATCATTCTTTTCCTGCATGATCCCACCGCAATTCCTTATCTCGCAAACATTCCTTGGGTTCGGTCAAAATTATGTCAGATTGATGCTACAATCATTGGTCATTTACATTCTCCATTGATCATGCAAATGAGTCGATTACTTGCAGGGATGCCAAAGATACAAGGCATGGGGCATACCGCACTTAAAATGTCCACGGCTTTGCAAAAAGCAAGAGAGTGGAACCCGTTTAATGTGAAATTAGTACCCGCACCCGGTGGGATTGAAATCTGGAAAAAGGGAGGTTTCGGGGAGTTGACCTTGAACTCATCAGACACTTCGTCGGGTTTACATTTCCAAATAAAATCTCTGGTGAGTGAGCGATGATTGTGATGAGTTTTTTCGTGCGGAAATTGACAAGCGACTCGAAAAATCGTTTTTACGTCTCATGTGCAGGTAGTTTACAGTATTAATGGCATTCTCAAATGCAGACGCTCAGTGCATGTGGCAAAACGGTGACCTTGGCTCTTTTCCCTGAATAAATTTCTCCATCCAGATTCCACAGCGTGGTTTTTAGCGCATCAATCTCGAACTCCTTGCATTGAATGCAAGAAATACCAGGCTCATGTATGTGGTTTCCTTTGGGTAGTTTCTGAAACAAGCGCATCAATGCCCACCGTCCTGATTGCTTGAGGAAAGTCAAATCCATCTTTCCATCGTCAAATTTTGCCGAGGGGGAAATCATCATACTTTTTCCTACGTTGCGTGTATTGCTGGCGACAATTAAAGAAAAAATACCTTCCATGGTTTGGCTGTCAAAAGTAAGTTTTGCCTGCTGACTTCGATTTCGAATTATTTCCCATAACCCGGCTATATGATATCTGGTTTTTTTGATGCAACGGAGCGATTCGGCTACCGCGTTGGCTGACGCGAACATTCCCCATCCGCAAACATTGAAAGCAAAATGGCATGAGTCATCAAGGTGGATCTTGAATAGGTCGATGTTGGTGTGATCCGCTCGAATAATCATTCTCAAAGCGTCATTGAAGTTGAATACTCCCACATCCTCTAGAAATGAGTTGCCTGTTCCTCCGGGGAGAAGGCCGACAGGCATCATCTCCTCTGGTGGTCGACACATGATGCCATTGATAATTTCATGCATCGTCCCATCACCTCCCAATCCGCAAATGGTCTTTTCTGGAGCATAGGAAAGAGAGCGGGCAACCTTCATCGCATGACCTTTGCGTTGAGAAAAATCGACGTTTACCTTGATTCCATGATCATTCAAGGTGGAAAGAGCCTTGTGAGCCAGCGCACGATTGTCCTGAGTTCCTCCAAAGGGGTTGACGATCAGGTGAACAGTTCGATTCATTCTTGGTATCTTGGTTCATCCTCAGATCATGGATCAAGGGAGATTTTGTATTCAATATTGACTTGTAAAAGTTCTTATTCACCATGCACGCATGAAAAGCGCCTCCGGCATCATCAAGAAAATCATCATACTCTTAATACTCCTCTGCATTGTTGGGGTAGGCTTTTATATTTACACAAACAAAGAGGCACAGTCGGCCATCAAAGATGCAAAATGGATTTATGATAACCGAGATCCACAATTGTATGAAGGTGAAGAGTGGCTGGACGGTGAGATTGTTAAGGTGTTGGATGGGAATTGGGTCTATGTGAAAATTCCTGAAGGGTTTGTATATGGATTGCGAATACGAGGATTGGAAGCTCCCACCCTTGCCGTTTTGTTGGGAGACGATACTCTGAGGATGGGTAAAGAATCGCAGACCTTCCTCGAAGAACTTGCGCTTCGTAAAAAAATACGGTTTCAAGCCATCGACATGAATGACTCTCGATATGGTCATGGATACATAGAATTTCAGGGAAAGTCCATCGTGTTACCAATGGTCAAGGCAGGGGATGGCAAAACTCAAGCGAACCGAGATCACTCACTTTTCGGACGAGGAACTCTGGGAATTACTCCAGATTGAGCGGGAGGGCAGTAAAGTCGGGGGTAGGCATCTGGGATCCCTCCCTCATCCTTGATTGGACCATGGGTGACTTCAGTTCAGATTCAACAACGCCAGGGCTCTAAACATCAGCGATTTCGCAGCCTTTTCAGCTACTGCGAACAAAGAGATCCTGTTGTTTTCAGCATTGCTGGGTTAGGCTTTACCGAAGTTCTTTCCACAAAAAAGTGTGAATCATGGCTTCGACAAATGCTCGCTGAGGATTATCCGAGGCTCCTCCGTGACCGCCTTCCATGTTTTCATAGTAAAGAAACATCGTGGCCTTGATTCGTCATTTTGGCGACCATTTTACGTGCATGTCCAGGATGTACTCGGTCATCTCTTGTGGAGGTAGTAAAAAGTACCCTAGGATATTTCATACCGCTTTCCACCAATTGATAAGGTGAATATTTTTGTAAAAACGCCCACTCCTCGGGAAGGTCAGGGTTCCCGTATTCTCCCATCCAGCTGGCACCGGCCAGGAGTTTATTGAATCGCTTCATGTCCAATAGTGGAACTTGACAAACCACGGCCTTGAACAAGTCGGGACGTTGAACAATCATGTTTCCCATCAGAAGGCCGCCATTTGATCCACCAACGAATACCCAGATGCCCAGGAGTCGTTACCTTTCGTTCGATCAGATGTTCTGCGATGGCTATGAAATCATCGTAGGCACGCTGGCGATTTTCCTTAAGCGCTGCTTGATGCCAGCGCGGACCGAACTCACCACCCCCTCTGATATTGGCAAGCACATACACACCCCCGTTCTCAAGCCAACTAATACCTGTGGTGGCTCGGTAACTGGAAAGCATAGAAATTTCAAAGCCACCATAACCATAAAGGAGGGTTGGGTTTTGGCCATTCAAGGCCATACCTTCTTTGCTGACCATGAAGTAAGGCACTCTTGTGCCATCTTTGGAATCG
>CALSPN010000031.1 GCA_943788245.1 uncultured Verrucomicrobiae bacterium
AGGAGATGAGGAACCGGTGAATAATCACGGCACACAGGATGTGCTTGATTATCTGAAAAAAGAGCAATGTTACCATTGATTTCTGCATGGTAACTGAGCCTACCTCACTTGCCACATTTGGAGACGCCATCAAGGTTGGGCGACGGGGTTCGATCAATGGGTTCCTGACGCTTCTCGGAAAGCAAGGGCACTCCGCCTACCCCGAGCTGGCGATGAATCCTGTGCATCAAAGTTTCAAGGCACTCCAATCATTGACTGAGCGAGTATGGGATCCAGGTGATCAACATTTTCCTGCCGCTGGATTTCAAATTACCAATGTCGGTGCCGGCACGGGGGCCGCCAACGTGATTCCCTGGGAAGTTCAATGTTCAGTTCAACCTTCGGCATGGTCCGGGGCTTAGCTTGGAAACGGTAGAAGCGTCGATTCGGCAAACGCTCGATGGCGCAGGGCTTCGTTACGAGCTGAAATGTGTCTCAGATGCCAAGCCATTCAAAACAAAACAAGGGATATGCTGACTCAGATCTGCCGGGAGGTTGTCAGCGAGTTCTCGGGGCAGGAACCGCATTTATCAACAGGGAGGAGGTACTTCCGACGCTCGTTTCATTGCTCCTCATAGCCGCGAGCTGGTTGAGTTTGGTTTAGTCGGGGATACAAGTCACCATGTCGATGAGCATATCATCACCTATGATCTGGTTCGACTCGTGCGCGTTTATGAAAAAATACTGGATCAGTTGTTAGAGCTTGCTTGAGCTTCAAAAGGGCTCATTGGGTTTACTCAGCAAATGTAAGCAGGTTGATTAGGTCCAACCCGGATTTCGAGAGCTTGAACTCCTTGCCCTGCTTTCTGACCAGTCCTCGGCAGCGATGTTTTGAGTATACCATTTCCTCGACATGCAGCAGTTCGATGGAATTACTTTTCATGGGTTCACGTTTTGAGGGTTCTAATCGATATGGGACGCCGAAGGGATTGAATGTGATTTCGTAGCCGGTTATTTGCTCCGTGGAGAGGTCAGAAGCTTTTTTGACAAGTGGCACGTATCTGCGCATCCATGGGAAATCAGCTTTGTTCACGAATACGGTATACAAGGCTTCCTGATTCCTTATGAAACCGCGAAGACTGAAGTTTTTCTGCAATCGGACCTGCTCCTTGTAAATGGACTCAGGATTGAGCCCCAGAAAATTACGGCCATTCCACACGCCGTGATCATTTGTGCTACCTGGGTTTCTTTTCTGGAACCATTGATCAAAATTTTCATTGATGACCAGTGTGATTTCGAAGTGCAAATGTGCACGCGCGCGCGCGATACTCCCTGAGTTCGTGGTGCGCCCCATGGTGGCAATACGAGCCCCTGCTTCAACCATTCTGCCGGGAGTGACCTGATCTTCAATGCGACTTAAATGGGCATAAATGGTGTAAATCTCAAGGCCTTCAATTTTGTGCCCAATGATTATGTATTTACCATAATTCGAAAGGCCAGGTTTGTGATTTACATAACAAACGATTCCTTCTGCTGCAGCGAAAATAAGGTCTTTAGGCTCCCCTTTTTGATCCGTTTGAGTGTACAGAATATCAATGCCCTCATGAAATTTCCAACCCTCCGAGCGCACGCATCCGAATCGACCGCTTTCCCATTTGCCGGTGTTTGTAGGCGCAAAAAAGGTTTGGTAACCTTGAGTAGAACCATCCCACAAAGCTTCATTGATTGTCGGGATTCTAAATACAGGTTCAGCCATTGATTCCAGACTGATCCATGCAAGGTAGAGAAATAAGACGTATTTTTGCATAACGCGATCAATAACCCGTGAGACTAGAATACATAGGCTTTACCCAATTCTTCGGCTGCGTTGTTGATTCCTAAAACGATTCGTTCTGCTTCTTCACGGGTGGCATCGGGAGTGAAAATGAGAACACCATTAGTAATGGTTCTTATAATCTGAGGGGCTGCCAGCCAACGTGAGTCATCAAAGTTCGAATGAATGGCAATGCGCTTGCCGCGGTTGTAAGTGGTGATTGTCTGAAGTCGCTTAGTGCCGATTTCGTCGAATTGAATACGGATACTGAACCCGCCGATAGCTTCGACCACACGCGCTTGGGTGATATAAACCACATCCAAAAAAGCTTCGTTTCTGATGCTTATCTGCTGGGGGTTAGCTCTGTAGACTGGTATGTAACCTGTTCTTCCTGAACCGTCAGGAGTGGACTCTAAATGGAAGTTTATAAGGCTGTATTTTTTGTCTTTGGAGATACCATTCGTCTGGCACCCTGTGGATAAAAGGACCACAGTGGCGAAAATGATGTTGATTGATGCTTGGAGTCTGTTCATAGTCCTCTCTACTGTTTAGAACAACAAAACCAATAACACTATGGGAAAACAACACAATAAAATGGAAAAACGCAAACGTCGCAAAGCTTACAACAAACGAAAAAAGGAATTGGCAAAAGCGCCAGCCAAATCTTAACGCGATCTCTTTGCAAATTTTATCCGGTTGAACCAAGAACAGGACTCCTCCTGCCTCTGGTCAGCCGGCGTTACACTTGCTTTTTCAATTTCGGATTGCCCTTCCTCGGCAATCAGGTCTTTCACATTTTATTTCCCCATTCGAGGTCTTCTCGAGTCTTTATCGATGAAATCAACCACTGGTTTCTCTCTCCTTTCACCCACTTAAATTCCATAATCCTGACCATGATATCAGCATTGCTCTCCCATCTTGCAGTGACAGTGGCCAGTGTGCTGATAGAACCGCCCTCGCCGAATTCAAACACCGGATCAGTAATGCGCACCTGCATGCCTGCACGCTCCTGCTGTCGAGAAGAAAGCACGTAAGTCTTGATTTCATTCCGCCCATGGATATTCCAGGTGCTGGAATCGGTTTTAATATTCAACCCAGCATTCTGCGTGAACATTTCGAGGATTCCTCCGGCGGAGGCAAGATGAACCAAAGGAGGGGTATTCGGAGTGTAAGAAACCAGCGATTCGAGTCGGCCCAGTTTCTTGCGTATACGCATTTCATCACTTGGGAAAAGGAACACAAGGGCTTTCCAACCTATGAATGTCAGACCCGCCAAAATGATAATCCACCTGATTATTTTCAAAATAGAATTTTCCCAACCAACATGGATGCGTGAACCTTGCCGAATTCACTGATGGCACGGTTGTCGCCAATCGCCCAGTAAACATCGGGTTTCAACTCCAGCTCACGTTCCCTCCATCCTCCGTTTTGCTTGATGTAGGGTTCATTCAATTCCTTGTCGTTGATAAAAATCTTACCATCCAGCATCCGGATTCGATCTCCCGGCAGGCCCAAAATCCTTTTCAGGATGGTGACCCTTTCTCCCGTGGTTTTAATGATCACAATATCCCCGCGTTGAGGCTTTGACCACCTGTAAGCAAGGCGATTGGCATAATTGATCTGACCATTCCGATAGGTGGGAAACATGCTGTAACCAGTGACTTTGATTGGGAGGAGTAAATATTTCAGAATCACATATGCCAAAATGCTCAAGCATAGAAGTCGATACCAAGTTCGAACCGGATTGGTTCCGACGGAAAAGCGGCGCCAAAAAGATGGGGGAATGGGGGGGGGTGTTTTCTAATTCGACTTCCATAATTGAATCTTCCTAAGCAATTGACGTATCTTCTTCAATACCCCTTTATCTGAAATATTCAAACTTCCCGATGATTTTTCCTCCAAAAAATTATGGGGGACATGGAATGATGCGCTACCAAAACCAGTATGCAAGAGGAGCAATAACAATCAAAGATGGCAAGTAATCTGCAAGCCTTGGTTTGGCTGTATTCGTGATAAGAACGATCGATGTAAAAACCAGGAGACCGGCTATTCCCATCATTCCGTCAACCATATCAGGAATCAGTATCTGTGACTTCATCCAATGCACAATCAATGTAAGATTGCCTTGGAATGCAAGGAGGGGAATGGCGCTCAGTACTACGGATCCCCCGAATAAGCGATAAAATGAATGTGCAGCCATACCGTCCATTACCGCTTTTAACAGGAGAGTGCGATAATCCCCTGTCAGACCCTCCATGCATGCTCCGATCGCTGCAAATGGTGTTAAGCAATAGAGAGCTGATGTAAGTTTGAATCCCTGGGATTTGGATGGTTTGTCAAACTGATCCTTGGCAAACATGACCAATCGATTCAGTTTTTTCTGAATGCCCAATAGCCTTCCTGCCATGTTACCCACAACAAGGGCTGTAAAAAGCAGCAGCATTTGTTTCAAGTGCTGTATCACGCCTCCATGCATCGATTCCCAGAGCAATGAGATACCCACATACATAGCAAAAACTGCCAGTACAATTTTTATTCTTTGTTGAGCTATCTGCGAAAGGTCTTTTTTGGAAACGATCGCAATCGAGGTTCCCAGCAAGATGGCCAGTGCGTTGATCCATGTACCTGTCACAACCTAAACTTCAATGAGCAGGGACCGCTGATCCATGTTGAATTTGATAATAATTACTTTCTGACTGATTCTCGATGGCATGGTTCATTTTCAGATCAGTATGTCACGAATAACGTTGCCGTGCACATTGGTGAGGCGCCTTTCTATCCCATTGTGATAAAAACTCAAGCGCTCATGATCGAGCCCGAGTAGATGGAGGATGGTGGCGTGAAAATCGTGTGTAGTCACAACATTTTCGACTGCACGGTAACCAAATGGATCTGTCGCTCCATAGGAAAATGCTTTCTTGACTCCTGCACCTGCCAGCCATGCGGTGAATCCTTTTGGATTATGGTCACGCCCACTTGCTCCCTTCTGGAAGGTTGGCATACGGCCGAATTCGGTGCACCAGACCACCAAGGTGTCCTCCAAGAGGCCTCTTTGTTTCAGATCGGTAATCAATGCTGCTGTAGGTTGATCCATGATTTCACCATGCACTGGGTATTGCGCGGCGAGTGTTTTATGACCATCCCAATTACTGACTCCCTCACCTCCGGTCTGGTATGCTCCGTTGAAAAGCTGCACAAAACGCACCCCTTTTTCAACCAGTCGACGTGCCAGAATGCAGTTCCTCGCATACGACGCTTTGAGGTTACTGGTACTGTTGCCCTTTTGGTCCGCTCCGTAAAGCTTCATGATATGAGACGGCTCGGAGGAGAGGTCGCTTACTTCAGGCACTGATAGCTGCATGCGTGCAGCAAGTTCGTAACTTGAGATGCGGGCTGCCAGTTCGCTGTCGCCCGGGTAATCTTCCATCTGATGCCTGTTTAATTTATTCAGAAAGGCACGCGTTCGCTGGTCGGTATCGCCAGAAGTTCCTTTTGGCGGGCTGAGATTGCGGACTGGTTGGGAGGCATTGAAATCGGTACCCTGAAATGCTGCCGGTAAAAATCCGGGACCCCAGCAATTCACGCTGGATTGAGGCGTTCCTCGCGGATCAGGAATGGCAACATAGGCAGGAAGTGAATCAACTTCACTTCCGAGCGCATAGGTCGCCCATGCGCCCATGCTGGGAAATCCATCCAGAGTAAATCCCGTGCACATGAAGTTTTCCCCGGGGCCATGAGTGTTCGTCTCACTGGTGAGAGAATGGATGAAACAAAAATCATCAACTAGATTTCCAAGATGAGGTACCAGGTCAGAGGTCCATTTTCCGGATTGACCTCGCGGTCTGAATTCGAAAGGGCTCTTGGTGAGGTTGCCTTGTTCTCCTTGAAAAGTGATCAAGTCCTCACCTCCAGGCATGGGCTGACCATGTCGGCGCCATAATTCAGGTTTATAATCGAAAGTATCCAGTTGGCTTACCGCCCCCCGAACAAAAAATCATCAATACCTGTTTTGCGCGCGAGGGGAAGTGACTCTGCCTTGCCGCATTGGGGTTTGCGGGATCAATGTCAGGCCGGATTGGAATGGCAGATGTTGCATTCGCTTCTGTATTCTTTGCCATCAGGCCATCCTGACCGAGTAGATGAGTCAGCGCCATACTCCCCAGAGCCGTTCCGCTTTGTGAAAGAAAACTTCTTCGGTCAAGCATCGGATGGGTGAATCGAAAGGGATGTTTCATGCTTTTCTTAAAAAATGAAAATAAATCGACTTGAATTGTAAAGTGCTCTGCAGAGCGATGCATGCCCGTCACTTTGAACCAACGCTTTGGATATTTGCATTTCGTGTTCGTCAGGCCGTTTTCCATGCAATGCGAGAAAAGCGTGATCTATTTGTTGTTTCAGTGAATCCGGAAAGTCTCTCTGGAGCCTGGAAGCAAGGATCTCTGATTGCTGCAATATGAAATTGCTGTTAAACAGATTCAGCGCTTGGATGGGAGTGTTTGACCTGGAGCGATTTGATATGACTTGATTGCCATCTGGGCAGTCAAATGCGCCAAAGATGGCATCCTGTTCCTGACGTATGCGGGTTTGGTACACCATACGACGAAATTCCTTGGGACCGAAATGCTCTTTGGGGAAATAATGCATCACGTTTTCAACCTGTACATCCAGTAAGTAAAAAACCTGGTCCCTGCATTTTCAGATCCAGCGCACCTGAGGTGAATAAGATACTATCCCTCATGGGCTCTGCAGAAAGCCTTCTTGGTGTGTAACGCCAAAGCCATACGCCTCCTGCATCTTTGTCCATACCCATCGGGGTAGGTTTACTGGATTGCCTGAAGGTCCTGGAGTTCAGGATGAGTCGCTGAATGTGTTTGATGGACCAGTCATTCCTCATGAACTCATCGGCAAGCCAATCAAGCAATAAGGGGGTGTGAGGGAGCTGCTCCATTGGCCCCGAAGTCACCGGGAGTCCTTACAAGCCCTTGTCCCATGACGTAATGCCATATCCTGTTGACCATGACACGAGCTGTGAGAGGGTTGTCTTTCGATGTGATCCATTGAGCTAATTTAAGCCGGCGCTGCTCTTCCGCTTCATCCTCATCCATCAACAATGGTTTGATGACTCGCAATGCTCCGGGAGGAGTTTTCTCTCTCTTCTCCATTGGGTCTCCTCTGTAGAGTCGATGCGTGGGGCCCGGCTGCTTGAATTGACCAGCCCAAACCATACCTCTTTTTCTGAGTCCTTTGAGTTCGCTCTTGAGGTTTTCTTTTTGCTTAAGGAGAGATTCTGCTTTTGAACGCTCCGAATCGTTCAGCTCATTGAGAAAGGCAAGGGAATCGGGCTTGTTTTGAAAAGGGGCCCGATTGTTTGAGTCTGCAATGCGTACCCCACTCGTCTTTTTGGGTGCGCGCCTCGATAATGTAACGCGTTGGAATTCTATCTTGGAATTGACCTGACCTGTCGCGACTCCAGACAATTTTCTGAATGGAGTGTTCTTTCAAAAATGAAATTTCAATCCAACCGCTGCCACTGCTGTTGGATATCCAGCTGTATGCATTACCGGTCCGGCCATCGTTGATGTGTTTCAGTTGATGGATGGCGTAACCAGGCAGCGTACCAGAAGCAGAAGCCGCTGCACCATTGCTTGCCAGTGCAACGTTGTTGCCGCCATCATCATAGACCTCCAATTCATCAATGCAGGGTTGGCCTGAAGAACTGGCGAGAACCGTGAATCGTATGGCGTTTGCTTTCACTGAATCAATCAGCTCTTCATTCGACTGAGAAGATACCTGAAGACGCTTGGTTTGCTGTGTCTTGGTTTTTGTGAATTCTGCCGCTTTTTTTAATTTCCCCAGTTCCATTTCAATGGATGCCAACTGGGATTCGATATGGACGATACTTTTCTGTGTGTCTTCGGGCAGTTTTTTTTCGAATGCACGTTCTCCATGTTGTACACCCGCAAATACGGCTTGCATGCTGTAGTATTCTTTTTGATGAATAGGATCGAACTTATGGGTATGGCATCTCGCACATCCGACGGTCAACCCCAGGAAGGCCGTGCTTGTTGTGTGAATCATGTCGTCCAATTCATTTTGTCGCTGCATCAGTGTTAAAGTGATATCAGGGCTTTTCACAATATCATAAGGGCCTGCTACCAGGAAACCTGTTGCGGCATCCTCACCCAGCACATCACCTGCCAATTGTTCTTCGATGAACTGATCGTATGGTTTGTTTGTGTTCAGCGCGTTGATCACATAATCTCTATAATGCCAGGCTGTTTTTCGCTCGCGGTTGGTTTCGAACCCGTTGGAATCTGCATACCTTGCGATGTCCAGCCAATGGCGTGCCCAGCGCTCTCCATAACGCGGGCTTGCCAGCGCGGCTTCGACTTGGTTTGAGTATGATGATTCGTTCGAATCTCTCAGGAAGCTCAAAAGTTCCTTGGGAGTGGGAGGAATACCTTTGGTCACAAGAAACAGCCTTCGCAATGCAGTAGCCCGGTCAGCTTCGGGTGACAGGGTCAGACCTTCTTTGACAAGTCGGTAGTCAATAAATGCATCAATCGGGTTCTCAATGCGTGTATTCGTTTTTCCTGCGACCGGAGGGGCAGGGCGTTGAACTTTCTGGAAAGCCCAGTGATCTGTCTCATAAAAGGAGTTGGCACCATCCATTGATTCCGGAAGCGCGGCACCCTGCGCGATCCATTGTAGTAAAACTTTCTGCTCACTGTCGGAGACTCCCGGCCCATCTGGAGGCATTCGTTCTTCGCTATCCTCATGGGTGATCTTTTGAATAAGATAACTTTTTGATGGGGCATTGGGCTGAATTAAGGGTTCACCTGAATTACCGCCGAGTAAAATACCCTTGCTGGTATCAAGGCGCAGCGATGATTTCGCTTTTTCCGTTCCATGGCACTCAAAACAATATTTTTGAAGAATAGGGCGAACTTCTTTTACAAAATAAGCTGAAGAATTTTCTGAGAGGCTGAGGGGTTGCTCCGCTGACGGCGGTGAGGCTGCCGTTCCAGGCGACAACCAGACCATGATCGAGAAAAGTCCGGACAACCGCAAAAGTTGATTCAAATTCTGACTACTTGAATGATGCAAGCGGGATTTCACAACGCAACCATTCAATCTTCAAAGCCGGTGGGCAAGTCTAATTTTTGGTAGCTTTTGCCACATGGAGTTGTCAGTAGTGGAAGATTTCAATTAGAACAGGATGCCAGTCTTTTGCATCGCATGTCCGTTGGTGGTTATTAAAACACGCAAATACTTCCATGTAAATGGTGCAGTGTGATGCCAGACTTTCAGAATCGACGCATGAGATTGAAAGTTGAGTATTTAAACCGGAGCCGTCTTGCAATTTTGCTTGATATTGATGATTTGTCTGGAGGCTGCGCTCCAGACAAATCATTTCAAGTCAGCGAATCATTAAATTGCTTCCTTTACGAGCGGATGGAAAACTGAAACGCATCTTTCAGTGAGGCCTTGCCCCTTTCTTTCCATGCATATGAATTTAAGCACGCATCAATTGTCACTCTGAATTCGGTAAAACTTTTGCCCAGCCACAGGGTTGCTGTCCTGCCAGGTTGTCGTATCTCCTGTGGCCTGGATGCCTGAAACGGCTTCTGACCAGTTGCCGGAGCTTATGTCGTCTGTTACCAAAATGCTGTAGGAAGCCCCATCAATGCTGCTGAAGGTTAATTCAAAGAGATTTGCATCCAGCTCTGCTGAAGTGATGGATGCAGGCTCGGGTTCAGCTGTTTTAATACCCTTTGCATTGAAAAGACGCACGTTATCCACAAAAACGTCCCACATAACCATCAAAGCCTCCCTGCGTGATAAGATTGAGGTTGGGGGCTGTAGCTCCCCAGGCAACAGAACCCAGATTAATGGAATGAGTGCGCTTCACCTCGCTTCCAGCGTAGTTATGAGTCAAACGCAAACCTGTTGCTTCCGGCAGAAACTGAAACCAGTCAACCTGGGTTGTAGTATCTGGAATGACGACATAGTCGAAACTGATCGTGTAATGAACTCGATCTTCTGGTGCAATGGAAGCGAGGATATTGTTCAGTGCAGTGTTCTCAGACAAACCCATAACACCGCCTGTGGTCCAGCCACTTTCAGCCACCTCAATCCAGGCTGCGCCGTCTCCTTCAGTCACCCTGGGGTCATCGTCACCCTGTCTGGAGTAATCCGTCACGGAGAACCCTGATTCAGTGATCAACGCGATTTCCTGATCATTCAGTCCCGTCGATGAGCGTCTCCTCCGGCGCATAGCCCCGAGCATAGGTGTCCATCAGTCGGATATTATCCACCCAGACTTTACTGGCTGCATTCAGGTCGGCATTGAAGCCAAAGCCAAGGGCGATTCTTCCGTCCTCAGTGGTCAGAAGGTCACTGCCATTCTTCATTGAATCAAATTCAAGGAACGCTGTTACCGGCTCATCCCAGTTACCTTGAACTTCCACTTGATCTCCGTAACTTGCATCAGGCCCGACCCATATAAGATTGTTCGCCCAATTGCCTTCACCACTGCCTACAGTGATATCATAAAGTAACCACCAGCGGTGCGGTGATGGATCATTCCAGGCATCTTCAAAGATGGAGGACGCTTCAGTGCTGAGTGAGATCTGGAAGTCCTGTCCCCAGCCAGAGAGTTTATTGAAGCTGACTTCCAGAGCCTTGTCCCCCTCAGTGACTGACACGAGGTCAGGATTGATGGTTAAGTCTCCAATTCCGTATTCGCTGCGTTCTCCAGTCCACAACTGAGCAACGTCTCCGACATTTTCGTCCGTTAGGTCTTCAAAGGACTCCAAAAGAACTGTTGGGAGAATGATTGGCTCTGGCTTGATTAAACTAGGCAGTGTGATGGGTTCTTCCACAGGCTGAAAAATCAATTCCCTTAGTGGCTCACCGTTGATTGTTAGATCAATGTTTGCCCCGCCATGGTCACCGGAATCGTTTGTCCAATTTCCGTTGAACCAGGCGACTTCGATCGGATACAGCCCCGGTTTTGTGAAAAAAGCACTGCCATCGGGGTTTGGACCGGGAGCTCCATGACCACCATCATTATCAACCACAACCTGGTTGCCTATCCGTATCAAGGATCCATCATCGGAAGAACTTCTGAAATCGTGTGTTCCTGCATTGTTAATTTGAATCATCCCTCTCAACTGAACCATCCCATCATCGAGGTTGCCCTCAGTGCCTTCAAACGAATTGCTATCTTCGCCAAGCCACTCTGAGATAGGGGTGAGATCATTACCAGTATAGCTTACATTGCTCGATATAAACGTTCCCTGAGGCTCTGAGTTAAGAATATAGATCCCGTGATTGTCACCAGGTGCGGTCTGAAAAATAGGTCCTTGGGATCCTTCACCAAACTCAAAACCTTTTGGCTCGGTTGTCCAGTATTTGCCAGCCAATCCGGGGTCTGAGGATTCCTCTGATATCGGGGAAACTCCGATGGGAGCAGCTCCCATGTCTGCTGCGCTGTATAGATTCTCTCCAATGACCGCTTCTCCATCTATCAGTATGTTGAGGTTGGCCCCGCCATGGTCGCCTGTATCACTGGTCCAATCACCATTGAACCAGGCGACTTCGATAGGATAAAGCCCGCTTGTTTCGAAATCATAAATTCCGTCTGGGGCTGGTCCGGGTGCCCCGTGGCTTCCGTCATTATCTACGACGCGTGTGCCTGCGATCCAAATGATCGATCCATCATCGGATTCAGAACGGATGTCCAATTCACCTGGAGATTCAATGCGAAGGTAGCCAGTGAAGCTGAGCAATCCATCATCCATGTTGCCATCAACTCCCAGATACGACTCTGCATCAGATTGAAGCCATTCCTGAATAGTCGTTAAATCATTGCCTCCCTGGTAGCTCAAACCGGTCGCAGTGAACGTTCCGCTAGGATGCGCCGCTCGGATGATTTTCAAGCCAATATCTTTGTCTCCACCCTTGTCATCTAGATTGTCGATAGTCTTGATGCCGGCTTGCCAGTATCTGCCGTCCAGTCCGCTACCCGTTTCTGGTGCTCCTTCGAGTGGAAGGATTTCCTGCGTGAATCCAGTGGTTGACAAGAGTATGGATATGCCTGTAGCGGCGGCAAACCGAATTCCTTGGCTGATCATTTAACTCTTCTCCAAACAATAGAAACCTTAGTCAAGAAAAAACCTTGTCTTTAAGAGGTTATGGGCCCTGTCAAATGGCTTCAAAATATGATTTCCTTTTTCCTCGTGCGATGGATAGAACGTGCAAGCGTAATGACATGAGCGATTCATCCAAGAGATTTGAATGGTCAGGGAATTTGGTGAAACAACTCACCACGATGCTTCTCAGTAAAACAGCGGATCAACTGGCCAATCCCAAGACTGTACTTACCTGGTTGATGGGGGCCATGGGAGCACCGGTATTTTTGGTGGGCTGGCTGGTTCCCGTTCGTGAATCACTCTCGATGCTGCCTCAATTTCTGATGGCCGGCTGGATTCGCAGTAAAGTCTATCGCAAACCTGTCTGGTTGCTGGGGGCCGGTGTGCAGGGAGGGAGCGTCCTTGCTATGCTTCTTGCCGGTTGGAAACTTACAGGTGCGTTGGGTGGCGGAATCTTGCTGCTCAGTTTGGTTGTTTTTTCATTAGGCCGCGCGCTTTGTTCCATTACTGGCAAGGATGTCCTTGGTAAAACGATTGCGAAGGCTCAAAGAGGGCGGGTCAATGGTCTTGCGACATCCGGGTCCGGGGTGCTGATGTTGTTTTTTGGTGCGGCAGGTTTCTTTTTTTTACAAGACGATAAAAGCAGCGGCTCGCTCTTGCTGCCTCTTTTCATTGCTTTTCTTTGCTGGGGTTTGGCTTGGTTTCCTTATGCAAGTATCGAGGAAAAAGCAGGTGAAATGGAATCTCCCAGGAGTGGACGCCATCAATTAAAGCATGCAGTGAAACTTCTTTCCCGAGACCGGGACTTCAGGAACTTTGTCATTGCACGCGCCTTGATGACGGGGTCGGCGCTCCTTGCTCCATACATTGTTCTGTATTCTCAATTTGTCAGTGGGCCACAGATGGGGCAGCTGGGCGGGTTCGTTTTTGCTGGTGCTGCAGCTTCCATGATGAGCGGCTGGATATGGGGTGGAATGGCGGATATTTCAAGTCGTCGGGTCCTCATGCTTGCGTCGCTTCTTGCCGGGCTTTCCGGCTTATCTCTGTTGCTCACGATAAGAATGGCTCATGAAAGTTTAGTGAGCATATGGCTTTTTCCTGCCTGCTACATGCTTCTCATCTTTGCTCATGATGGAGTAAGGGTCGGGCGAAAAACTTTCTTGATCAATCTGGGATCTGGTAACAAGCGAACCGACTACGTTTCAATCAGCAACAGCATCATTGGGTTTTTCCTGATTCTGATCGGAGTATTGGTCTCCACGTTACACGGCATCCCTGTCAGTTGGTTAGTGTTTATTTTTGGCAGCATGTGCTTGATGGGAACACTGTGGGTGTGGTTGACCTTGCCTTGCCTGGAAAAGCTTCAGGGGACGGCCACGTCATCGGAGGCCTAATATTTTTCCACCTGATATGGCATGGCTATGGAATCATAGAGTTCTTGTACGGTTTCAGTACCGTATTTTTTTTCTAATCGTTTGATCACGAAGTGACCTCTAGCGATCGTTTGAAAATGAGTCATGAACATCAGATTGATCGTCATGCCACTTGCTGCGCCAATGATTGGAATGGCCTTGGCTGCGACCTGCTCGGAAACCATGATCCCGAACCTTGAGGCCACGGCGCTTATGAGTCTGGTCATTGCAGGTATTGATTTTGATGCAACTCGACTCGAGAATTGAAAAGCTGTAGCTTCAGAAACGGCCTTGGCAAGGGCAAGGCGAACAGCCCAATAGTGTTTGTCCGGATCATCACCATTGGACTTTCTCCCTTCAAATGCAAACACCTCCAGGCAGGATATTCTTGTAGCCTGATCCCTCAACGAATGTCCTTCGCTTCTTGCAATATCTGCGATGGATCTCAGCATTAAAGTGGTGGATACAGGTAATTCCCACATCAAGGTTGCCAATCCCAAAGAACCTCCCAGTCCTCCTGAAATCATGACTGCGCATTGATGGGCTCCTTCTGTAGAAGCTTTCCCTTTGCGGTTGAGCATGGTCCATGTGGCTAGCCGTGTTGCCTTGGAAAGTGCGGAACCCGAAGCGCGATGTATGGCTCGGTTCCAACCAAGTGGAAGTTGATTGAAGATCCCTTCGATGGGTTTACCGAGGGTTTTGGTCAAACGAGAAGCAAAACTTGGACGTTCCAATAGATGGCGAGCTCTTCTGAGGTCTGCAAGCTCCTCATCTGTCAGCACTGCAGGCATGGCTTCGTATTGGATATCCATAACAATTGCCAGCCTGCCATTAAAAAGGGCAATGGTAAACTAGAGATATTGCCCAAAGCACTGATCTTTGCAGGCATTTGAATGATTAGGGTAATCTTCGATTGCTCCTAAATTCCATTGAGAGTTTAGTGAAATGCTGTGATAATGGCAATTTAATGAAATCATTCGACAGATAATATTCATTTGATTTTAAAGCGAAATAGGGGCGTGGAAGAAAAATAAATTTATGTGTCCCCTTCCGAGGCGTGCACTCGCTTAGTATAATAACCGGCCCGAGGATTCCGTCGCAGGGCTTCGATGAACAAAGGCATCGTAAATGATTTGCTCATGGGCACGGTTATTACAAAATGATACAATAATCTTTATAGAGGCAAGATATGAAATTGTTACTCAAATCCATGCGTCGGCAGTTGTTGTTCAGTTTACTGTTGATTCCCAGCTTGGTTGGTTGCCAGACACGTTCACGCCACACTGTTGTGCACCACGGGCCCCGCCCTCATGTGGTGAGGGAAGTGATCACAACAAAGACAAGCGCAAAAGCTGCCCCTGATCTGCAAGCTGTCTCCATGCCGGAGCCGCCTGCAGAAAAAAAGACAGTAACCATTCAAACGCCTGATCCAATGAAACTGAGTCCAGCGGCACGGGAGCTGGTCAAGCTTCATGAGTCCATGGTGGATGAATCAGTCATACTCACTTTTGTGGATCACTCCAAATATCCTTTCAACCTGACTGCCGATCAAATCGTATATCTGCAGGATATTGGAGTTGTCGAGGAAGTGTTGAGTGCTATGATTCAACGAGATGCATATCTGACTGCTGAGCCTGCTCTCAGTGTCAATGACGCTCCCAATGCGCAACAAGCGCCTTTGGCAGAGCCTGCAGCGCCCCTTGCTGAAAACACGACTACAGTGTCCAGTAATCAACAACCCGTATATGCGACAAATCCTCCAACTTCATCACCTGCTCCCCAGACGACAGTGTCCGAAACACGTGTCGTAACGAATGAATATTTCCATGAACAGTTGGCTCCATACGGAGCCTGGGTGCATGTTGCCGATTATGGGTGGTGCTGGAGACCTACGGTAGCGGTTGCCAATGTGAACTGGCGGCCTTATTACGACAATGGCCGATGGATTTACAGTGATCAAGGCTGGTACTGGCATTCCAATTATTCCTGGGGCTGGGCGCCTTTCCACTACGGTCGCTGGACCCGTCATACCTCTTTCGGCTGGGTCTGGGCTCCCGATACGGTTTGGGGCCCCTCGTGGGTGACTTGGCGTTATTCAAACGACTATTGTGGCTGGGCTCCCTTGCCTCCCGCTGCTTATTATCAAAGCGGTGTCGGATTCACCTATCTGGGATCACGTGTCTCCCTGGGCTTCGGTTTCGGTCTGGGATACACTCACTATGCTTTCGTCTCGCGCCGGCATTTCACTCACCATCGTCTGGGAAGGCACGGTCTTGGCCCTGATCAGTCTCGCAACATTTATAACCGAACTACCATTGTCAATAATTACAATATTGTGAACAACAATACGGTGATCAACAATGGTATCACGCCTGAGAGAATTGCAGCGGGCAACACTCAGGAAATTAAACGGATTCCATTAAAGGAAGTTTCCTCTGCTGAAAGTACACGTCTGGCATCTACGGATTCACGCAAAGTCAAGTCTTTGCCGGTGTTCCGCCCCAAGCTTCCTGAGCAGTCCAGTAAAGTTCCAGAGCGAATCTTGAATAAGCAATCAAGCCGGGTAGCAATGGTACGCCCTCAAAAGAAATCCGAACGCATCACGCTGAATCGCGGTTCCTCTGATTCCTTGCTTTCAACTTCATCACTGAGTAAACGTCCATCTGTTGGCGGCATTAATCGGAATGCTGGCAATCGATCCAGTGAAGCCCACTTGAAACGTCCATCAAGTTCAAGTTCGCTCAAAACGAGCTCAAGGCCCGCGACTTCCCGCAGTATTTCTTCACGCAGCAGTCGCATCAGCAAAGTGCAACCAAGCAGGAATACAGTGTCGAGTCGCACCTCTCAAGCAGATCAAAGTGCGCGGCCAGTCTATGCCAAGCCAGCAGCAAAGCTTCGCCCAAGTAACACTGCTCGGTCAAGTAGCACAACCCAAGGACGCAATACTTTTAATTCACGACCAGGAGCTGCTTCTGAATCCGTCAGCTCACGCCCACGCACCCTCTCACCCAGAAATTCAAGTCGACCATCGGTCAGGGTTCAGCCGAACCGAACCAGAAGCGAGCCAAGAGTCTACAATCGACCTTCACCTCAATTGTCTCGACGTCCTGCAATGAGGCCTCGATCTACTCCTGCTCCCCGCACTCGCAGCATTGCACCAAGGTCACAAGCTCAGCCATCGCGAAGCATTTCAAGGCCTGCTCCCTCGAGTTCTAGATCTTCCAGTGGATCCGTGCGTCAAAGGTCGATGCCGTCTCCTTCCTCCCGCTCTGTTCCATCCTTCAGGTCATCTGTTCCTGCAAGCGGAAGTCGGCCGTCGAGCAGTTCGTCTTCTTCGGATAATTCATCTTCTTCAAGCAAATCATCTACCTCCAGCAGGCCTAGTCGGCCAGGTCGGTAAACACCTGAATCGGGACGCAGCATCATGAACGATTTACCACGATTGTCAGGGTTAGCCCTTTTGATTTGTTTGGTTACAACCATGACCGGTCAATCTGACGGTAAGGTTACCCGATTGCTCTACGAAACGGCCTTTGAGGAAGAAGAGGGGTATTCAACGGAAGCGGATCTGATAGGTCAAAATGGCTGGATTGGGTTTGCAGGCGGAGACGCATTTCTGGAAATGTCCAATGATGGATCATCCGGTTTATTGACCGATTTTCTGGAGAGCGAAGGACAACAGGCTTACATCGGATTTGTCAAACCTGAGCAGGAGACCAGTGTTGAGTTCCTAAGCTTGCTTCAGCCATTGGGTTTTGAACCTGCCGAGCGCGGAGGTGAACTTGTTCGGTTTACGGTTGCTATGGGGATCCTGGACTCTACCAACGGGGAGCGCGATAATTTCAGGTGGAGTATTTATAACACTGAGGGATTCAGGCTTTTTTCTCTCGATTTTGACAATGAAACCAAAGCGATATCCTACGCACTGGATGATGCTGAGCCACTGAAAGCTTCGGGTTTTGAATTTGATAACGAAACATTTTACAACTTGAGGTTAGATATCGATTTCGATGCTAACAAATGGTCTGCATGGGCGAGTGATGTGCTTCTGGTAGAAGGTCTGCCTGTGAGTACGCAAAATCTAAAACGCGACCTGAGTGACATTGATGCGGTCTGGGCCATCTTCAAGCCTGAAGCTCCTGGTGATAACTTCATGGTCTTTGATAATTATCGCATTGAAGTGATTGAGGAGGCACCCACACCACCAACGCTCTTGCCTCTGGGGCATTTACCCAACGGAGGGTTTGTGATTCGTCTTCAAGGTGAGCCTAATTCTATTTACCAACTGGAATCTTCATCTGATCTCACTGAATGGCAGGTGGCTCAAAATAAAATTGATCTGGGGGCCACTGGATCCATTGACTGGGTGGATGACAGCGGGGGCTCCGATAGCCGGAAATTTTATCGTTTGAAATAAAAGACAGAAAATCATGCTCTGATATCCTGAATAGAAAAAAGCCCGACCGGTATCATCCAGTCAGGCTTTATTCAAATGATTGGAGTCTGTCTTCTTCAGTTTTGCTTCTTGTAAACATCCAAAGCGGCTTCTTCGTCCCGGTAACTTTCAAAATTTGTCGCCAGAGTCATTGTTCGGTATCCTGTTCGATAAACGATGGTGCGATCGTCGTAAATATCTGCAATGTTATTTTCGCTTTCACCCGCTTTGATATCCGTTAATTTCAATATGCGGAGATCTCCCGCTTTTTCCGTCTTGGCTTCACCAGTGGCATAAATCATCGTCTGACCCTCCGGTGTTTTTATCCAGAATTTGAATTTAGCGCCCGTTATTTCAATGATTTGCTTGAATTTTTGACCATCATCGTTGGTCTTTTCGACGGCCCACTTGCCAGCAAGACGATCCAGATCCGCTGCTTGAGTCGTCAAAGTCAACAAAGTTGTCAGTGTGAGTAAGATAGAGTATTTTAGTATTGTTTTCATCATGCACTTGCTTTCAAGATTCCCATCAGCAGTTCACAGGTATGATAAATTCAAACAATGGACAAGTGGAATTATCGTCTCAGGCTACGTTTTTTTTACAATCACCTCATGTGAGTAATGTAGGAGACCTAGCCTTGAAGGGGGTGGTAAGGGCATTTCTGCTATGCCTGGCCATGTGGATGTTTTCCAGCGAAGCCAAGCCTCCTAATGTGATCCTGCTGATGGCGGATGACTTGGGATGGAGTGACACAGGGTTCAATGGCAATCAAGTGGTAAAGACTCCGGCACTTGATGAGATGGCGGACCATGGACTGGTTTTTGATCGTTTTTACGCAGCGGCTCCCGTCTGCAGTCCTACGCGAGGCTCATGCCTAACAGGAAGGCATCCTTACCGATATGGTATCTTAACCGCCAATGCTGGCCATCTTCTGGAAGAAGAATGGACCTTGGCGGAAATGCTGAAAAGCCAAGGATACCAAACCGGTCATTTCGGTAAATGGCATTTGGGTACGCTGACAAAAACAGGGCGCGATTCCAATAGGGGAGGAGATCGCAATCAACAGCATTTTGCGCCACCAACGGACCATGGATTTGATACCTTTTTCAGTACAGAAGCCAAAACACCAACCTGGGATCCATTATGGGCACCACCTAAACACAACCGTAAATGGTGGGACCCTGTTTCAGCTAACAAGCGCGCCCCGTATGAAACTGCCTATTGGACTCCCAAAGGAAAAGTACAGGAACCGCTGGATGGGGATGATTCGAAAGTCATCATGGATCAAGCGCTGAAGTTTATCGAAAATAATTTGGATAGTGATCAGCCTTTTTTCACGGTTATTTGGTTTCATGCCCCTCATTTACCGGTGGTCTCAGGTAAACGTTGGACAGATCCATATGATACTCTAGGTGGCTACCATAAACATTATTACGGTTGTATCTCCGCTTTAGATCACCAGGTAGGGCGATTGCGAAAGGCACTCAGGGACTGGGAGCTTAGCAATGATACGATGCTTTGGTTTTGTGCCGATAATGGGCCCGAAGGGAATAGTTTTCAGGCGCCGGGATCAGCCTGGCCTTTGAGTGGGCGTAAACGCAGCCTGCATGACGGTGGTGTGCGCGTGCCTGCTATTCTTGAATGGCAGGGGACGGTTTCAAAAGGCAAACGTTCCAATGTGCCAGCTGTGACGAGTGACTTTCTCCCTACCATTGCCGATCTGTTAGGTGTTGATCTGCCTGATCGTCCTTACGATGGAACAAGTCTCAAGCGCCTGATATATCCAGACAAGAACCAGGGAGGCGATGATCTCATGAGACGGGAGATAGGATTTCAATCGGCCAGACAAGTGGCCTGGATGCGAGGTAACATGAAATACTACAGCCCTGATCAGGGCAAGACGGATTACTTGTTTGATTTGAATGAAGATATTTCTGAATCCGTGAACCTCGCGGAGAAAAGACCAGACAAGCTTGCACAGCTTAAATCCGCTTTGCAGGCGTGGAGAGAATCTACCAAACTTAGTGCAAGCGGTGCTGATTATTAATATTGGTTTTCCGTGCGACGCGATACAGTTTCTTTCATTGATTGCCCCTTTTATTAGACATGTCTCAACCATCCCTTTACCAAAAATTAGTGAATTCTCCCATAGGGGTGCGAATGGCACCTTTCATCCTCTTTCTCATTCTGACCAGTGGTCAGGGGCAGTTTGGGGATAGTTCCGCCTTTTGGCTCTATCTGATTAAAACTGTCGTGGGCATCGGATTGATAGCCTGGATGTGGCCTCGAGTGAAAGAGATGAGGTGGAATTTTAGCTGGGAAGCCATTGCTGTAGGGATTCTCGTTTACGTGCTATGGGTAGGGTTGGATCCTTATTTTCCGCACTTAAGCGATTTCGGTGGAGGAGATAAAGAAGATGCCTTTGTCTGGAATCCTCATGCCCTTTTTGGTCAAGGTACTGCGTTGGCCTGGTTGTTTATTGTGGTCCGGATATTCGGGATGACCGTTGTGGTGCCTCCTCTTGAGGAAGTGTTCTATCGATCCACTATTTACCGATACATTGTTCAACCTCATTTCGATAAAATACCCCTAGGTCAAATGCATTGGGGCGCGTTCCTGGGAACTTCTGCATTATTCGGTTTGGCTCACAATGAATGGTTGTCGGGGATTTTGTGTGGATTGCTTTATCAGTGGCTGGTGATTCGAAAAAATAGACTGGGAGATGCCATCACAGCGCATGCTATCACCAATTTCCTGCTTGGGATTCATGTTGCCACCCGAGGTGCCTGGCAGTTCTGGTGATTGTTCTGAATGGCGTTGATTTAGCGATCTGATTGGTGCATTTTCTATTTACAGAACAACGTGGAATACAAAGACTACTACAAATCCTTAGGAGTGAGCAAAGGGGCTAGTGCGGATGATATTCGCAAGGCCTTTCGTAAGCTTGCGCGTGAATACCATCCCGATGTTTCAGGTAATAAACCTGGTGCAGAGGATAAATTCAAAGAGATCAATGAGGCTTACGAGGTAATCGGTGATCCAGATAAACGCCAGAAATACGATTCTCTGGGCAGTAACTGGCAACAGGGCGGAGGTTTCAGGCCGCCTCCAGGCTGGCAAGGCAGGGGTGCTGGACGTAGTCACCCTGACTTTGACCTGGGTGGCACCGGTTTCAGCGATTTTTTCGAACAGTTTTTCAGTGGTGAGCGCGGTCATTCACCTTTTGGAGGTGGGCGCCAAAGGCAAGCGCGTGGAAATGATGTTCAGGCAGATCTGATGGTCACGTTAGAAGAAGTGGTGAGCGGTTCAGTTCGCTCTATTACCGTAAAAGATCGAGGTGGTTCCGGAGCTCCTCGGCCATTCAAAGTCAAAATTCCAAAAGGTGTCGTCGATGGGCAAAAACTTCGATTGGCCGGAAAAGGTGAAATGGGCCATGGAGGTAGCAGGGCGGGTGATCTGTTTCTTATCGTCAGATATGCTCGTCATCCTGATTTTAAAGTGAAAAAATGGGAACCTTCTATTTGATTTGGCTTTGGCTCCATGGGACGCCGTGCTTGGAGGGCAATTAAAAGTGCCTACTTTGCACGGTCATGTTCAAATCAGGATTCCTGCCGGAAGTCAAAACGGGCAGAAATTAAGGCTCAAAGGAAAGGGGCTTCCTTCAAGCGATGGACGTGAAGGAGATCTACATGTCCAACTCAAGGTGGATATTCCCAAAAGTATTTCCAGTGAAGAAAAAGAACTTTGGGAAAAGCTCAGACAAACCTCCTCGTTTCAACCTGGGCAAGATCGTTGACCGAATTCAGTGCTTCCTGCATGGACAGTGGAGTTAACGGATCAATTCAAAGGATTGACCTGTTTCCCAGCCCAGTTGATGCGCAGCACTTCCGTCTTTTATGGCAAACTCTAGAAAGCCAGTGGATGCGGATATCAGTGCAGGATTGTTCGATGAAGCGTGGTGATAAGTTGAGTGGATTTCTATTGGTAAAACCTTGCCGTGGCTGCGAACTTCAAACGTTCTCGTCATGTCGTCAGTTGAAATATATGCGCTTGGTAAATTGGTGATTAAATTTCCAAATCTGTCCTTGTGAAGAACCTGACCGAGAAAGCCGTCATTTGTTACCTCGTGCTGGGGCCAGTCGATTTGAATCATGGAGTGAGTCTGTTCTCCGAGATTCAAGGGGTTTTCTCCCAAGGAAAGCCTCGCTGCAGCGGGCGCAAACAAGTCTCGGCCATGGAAAGTGTTGCTGACGGGGCTGCTGAATTTTGTAGCATCTAACCGAATGATACGGACTATTTCCATATCGAGAAGGGCCCAGCTGAAAATGCCGTTATCGGGTCCTACTAGAAAGTGAGTTTCCGTTTCGATGATCAATCCATTTCGTGAGGTGCCTACACCGGGATCAACAACGGCCACATGAATGGTTTTCTGAGGGAACCAGGGAAGTGCCTGTTTCAAGACGAAGGCTGCTTCCCGAATGTTTCCGGGGGAAATATGGTGTGTTATATCTGTAAAATGTGCCTTTGGATTGAAAGCTGTAATGACACCTTTCATGACAGCCACGAACCAATCAGTGGTGCCAAAATCTGTCGTTAAGGTAATCATGCTCGTATCTGGTCTGAACTCGGATATTGACATTTGTGGATAGTCTTTGATATGTTCCGCGCTCGTTTTTTGTGCCGCAAAGGGAAACGGGCGCGGACGGACTCCGGCAATCTATTTTTTCAGATTCCACGCATAAAGAAAATTATGGCTAAGAAAGCATCAGGAACAAAAAAACAAAAGTACGTCTACAAATTCGGTAATAAAAAAGCCGATGGTAACGGTAAAATGAAGGAGCTCCTAGGGGGCAAAGGAGCCAACTTGGCAGAAATGACCCGTATCGGTTTACCGGTACCTCCAGGGTTTACCATTTCTACCGACGTTTGCACCTATTTCTACGACCACAAGCGCAGCTATCCCAAGGAACTTCAGGCACAAATGGAGGATGGCGTTCGTAACATGGAGCGTGTTCTCAAGAAAAAGTTTGGTGATGAAAATCGTCCGCTTCTTGTAGCTGTTCGCTCAGGAGCCCGTGACTCGATGCCCGGTATGATGGATACCATCTTGAACCTTGGTCTGAACGATAAGACCGTGAAGGCGCTGGCCAAGTCGAGTGGCAATGAGCGATTCGCCTGGGACTGCTACCGTCGATTCATTCAAATGTATGGTGATGTGGTCATGGGTGTTCAAAGTCTTCCAGGTGAAGATCATGAACCTTTCGAGAGCATGATAGAAGAATACAAGCTTGAGCTTTTCCCTGGTGAACCTCACGCAGAAGATTCTCGATTGGATGCCGATCAAGTGAAGGAATTGGTACGCCGATTCAAGAAATTGGTCAAAGATCGCACCCGTAAATCATTCCCTTCAGATCCCTGGAAGCAACTACAAGGGGCTGTAGGCGCTGTGTTCGGTTCATGGAACAATGATCGCGCGAATGTTTACCGTCGCAAATACGGTATCCCTCACGAATGGGGTACGGCTGTCAATGTCCAGGCCATGGTGTTTGGTAACACCGGTGACGACTCTGGCTCAGGTGTGGCATTCACTCGTGACCCCGCCAACGGTGAAAAAGTTTTCTACGGTGAATTCCTGATCAATGCGCAGGGTGAAGACGTGGTGGCCGGTGTTCGCACACCGGAACCTGTCGCCGATTTAAAGAAAGTCATGCCCAAGGCATATGCTGAATTGGATGCGATTCGCCATACGCTTGAATCTCACTTCACGGACATGCAGGACTTCGAATTCACCATTGAAGAAGGTGAAGTCTACATGCTCCAGACCCGTAACGGTAAACGCACAGGTGTTGCTGCGGTTCACATTGCCTGCGACATGGTGCGTGAAAAACTGATCGATTGGCAAACCGCTGTGCAGCGAGTCCCAGCCGACCAATTGGATCAATTGCTGGCACCTATTTTTAACTCCAAGGCGATCAAGAAGGCTAATAAGATTGCTCATGGTCTCCCGGCTGGTCCCGGTGCCGCTACAGGTCAAATCTACTTCAATGCTGACCGTGCTGTTGAAGCTGCAGACAAGGGCGAAAAAGTACTGCTGGTGCGGATTGAAACCTCGCCCGAGGATCTTCGGGGTATGATTGCATCCGAAGGCATCCTAACCGCTCGCGGGGGCGTCAGCTCACATGCTGCCTTGGTTGCTCGTCAGATGGGTAAAGTTTGCGTCTGTGGTGCAGATGCGCTTTCAATTGACTACCATGACAAGACCATGACAGTTGGTAAGTTGGTCCTCAAGGAAGGTCAGTTTGTATCCATCGACGGAACTTCAGGTAATATTTACGAGGGTAAGGTAGACACAGCACCTTCAGAAGTCGTTCAAGTTCTGGTTCAGAAGACACTGAATCCCAAAAAGAGTAAAACCTTCAGGGATTTCTCTCAGCTCATGGGATGGTGTAAAAAAGTTACCAAACTGGGTGTTCGCACCAACGCTGACACACCTGAACAAACTGAGAACGCGGTTGCATTTGGAGCAAGTGGTATCGGCTTGACCCGCACGGAACACATGTTCTTTGAAGGTAACCGAATCGATGCCGTGCGTGAAATGATCTTAGCTGACAAGATCGATGATCGTCAAAAAGCTCTCGATAAGTTGCTCCCTTATCAACGTGAGGATTTTGAAGGTATCTTCAAAGCTCTCAAAGGATTGCCTGCAACTATACGTTTGCTGGATCCACCATTGCATGAATTCCTGCCTCATGACCATGCTGCCCAGTCTCAACTGGCTGACACCTTGGGTGTAAGCATGGACCTGATCAGCAAGCGCGTTCATGAACTCCATGAGTTCAACCCTATGCTGGGTCATCGCGGTTGCCGTCTTGGCGTGGTTTATCCTGAAATCAGTGCGATGCAGGCACGTGCCATTTTTGAGGCTGCTGCGAATGTTCAGAAGAAGAAGAAAATTAAATGCCGACCTGAAATCATGGTGCCCCTGGTTGGTTTCGCTCGCGAACTGGAGCTTCAGATCGAGGTGATACATCGAGTTGCAGCGGAAGTTTCCAAAGAGAAGAAGGTGAAGTTCAACTATCTCGTTGGAACCATGATCGAAGTGCCTCGTGGTGCGCTGACTGCAGATGAAATTGCAAAACACGCTCAGTTCTTCAGTTTTGGTACTAATGATCTGACCCAAACAACTCTGGGAATGAGTCGTGATGACAGTGGAACCTTTCTTCCTGCTTATCAGGAGGTTGAAATTGTGAAATCCAATCCATTTGCAAGCGTGGATCAAGACGGTGTGGGCCAGTTGATGGAAATTGCAACTGCCAAAGGTCGCTCCACTCGTCCAGAGATCAAACTGGGCATTTGCGGAGAACATGGAGGTGATCCATCCAGTGTGGGCTTCTGTCACAAACTGGGATTAAACTATGTAAGTTGTTCTCCATTCCGTGTTCCTGTTGCTCGATTGGCTGCTGCTCAAGCTGCCTTGGAAGATGCACCTGCGCCCAGGGCTAAAACTGCCAAGAAAGCAGTAAAGAAAACCGTCAAGGCTAAAGCTGCCAAGAAAGCAGTAAAGAAAACCGCCAAGAAAGCAGTCAAAAAGAAATCCCGAAAGTAAGGTTTCTTTCTTTAATCATTAAATGACAAAACCGTCGCATGGAGTTATCCGTGCGACGGTTTTTTTGCCATTATGAAATGAAGTGATAGTTCAATCAATCAGTCAGCTTTGCCCTGGCGAATACATGCATCCAGTGCCAAATGGTATGAGTCTTCTCCAAACCCACTGATTTGCCCAACGCAAACAGGTGCTATTATTGAAGTGTGTCTGAATTCTTCCCTTGCGTGAATGTTGGATAAGTGAATCTCGAGAGTTGGGGTTTCTGAAGCCGATATGGCATCACGCAGTGCAATACTGGTATGAGTGTAAGCACCGGCATTCAATACAATGAAATCGAATTGTTCTCGGGACTCCTGAATCCAAGTAATGAGTTCTCCCTCGTGGTTAGATTGCCGGAAATTAATTTCAACTCCTGCTTTATTGGCACGAGTTTGAATCGCATCACCAATGTCTCCCAGCGTTATTGAACCATAGATATCAGGCTCTCTCAGCCCAAGCATGTTCAAGTTGGGTCCATTTAAAAATAATATGCGCATGTGGATTGACTAATCGAAATGACAGGATATGTCGACTCCGGAATCACTGGGATGCCAGCGGTTTGAGATCATCCTCGACAGGTTTGGTGGACCATGCCGGTTTCCCTTCTGATGAATAAGCGTGTAGTTCGCCTTCAAATGTTCCCATCAACAGCAGATCATGCTGTTCCCAAAAGCCGAGGCAGGAGCCTGGTTGCTTTGTGCGGTTGATCATCTTCTCACTGCCAGTATTTGAGGATTGAGCCCCTGTGTGGACTTTCAAATCCTGATAACGATAGATGGTGCCTCTTTGGTTTAATGCAAAAAGCTCCGATTTTTCCGTTTTCCAGAGTAAATCCATCACACCAAATTGATGACGGCCCAAATCGTAAATCCTTTCTCTTGATTGCTGATCCCAAACTTTAATTGCGTTATCTGTTCCAGCTGAAATCAAGAGCGTTCCATTGGTGTTCTGAGCTAATTCCATAATAGGGGCTATGTGTCCCTCCAGCCAATCGACCTCCAGCAAAGTGTCAGATTCCCAAATGCGGACGGTGTGATCTGCAGAAGCAGACATCCAGAAACTCCCGTTCCTAGACTCTTGCAATGAAGTCAATTCATCATCGTGAGCTTGCCAGCTTTCTTCAGGAACGGAACTGCCTTCGCGGAAGATATGGATCTTCCCGAATACGCCTGGAATGCTTTCTCCTACCAATAACTTTGATCCATCTGCGGTGAAAGTCAGTGCTGTAATTCTTCCCTTCAGGGGGTTTGAGATAGATCGCTCTATCTGGCCTGACTGGATGTTCCAGAAATTGAGATTGCCAAACCCACCTGAAACCCATTGCTTGTGATCTGGAGTGATGGTCAAAGACCGAATCACATCCTTGTGCTGAGTGGGTAACCTGGTTTGGCTTGGTTTTTTATTTTCAAGGCGTGTGACGATTAAATCTCTGCCTTGTGAACTGATAATTGCCTCATTTGCTTTACTGATGGCAATAGCAAGGACCGGGACATATTCGGAAGGGAGTGGCTGGAGCTTCCATTTTTCAGGTTTGACCTCGGGAGTTTTATTCAAGGTGTCCATATCCCAAGGGCTACCCATGGCAATCCATTGTCTGAGAGTAGCTGTTTGGGATGCTGACAATTGCGCCTTTGGGGGCATGTGGGAATCGCTATCCGCAGGCAATGTCTCAAGCAAATAACTTTCCTTTGGTTTCATTGGCACCACAACAATGCCAGTGTCAGATCCGAGCAAAAGGCTTTCACGACTTTCCATGTTCAACCCGCCCTTGGATTTTTCAGCGTTGTGACAGGGCAGGCATTCGTCTCTCAGAATGGTCATGGCAGATTGAGGAATGGATGGTTCAAGCTCCGCCGCTACGGAGCCATACTTGAATGCAATCAGGAGGCACGCTTCCAGAAGAAAGATGGCTCGTATGACCCTTTGATCCCAAATCATATGAAGTGCATCTAAATTCGATCGATTCATTGGGTTTATTTGCATAGATGTTACAAACGGATCGGTCCGCGATCTTTGCCAGACCATTGTTGAGCATCATTCTTCAGCCGTTCTAACTTCAGTGCAAGGTAATCTTCCTGCGCTTCCTGATCGAATGTTTGACTCGAAATCTAATGAATTGGAAGGATATTAGGATGTGATTGCCATGAGAATGCTCTTCATTTATGGGTCTGATATTACTTAAAAGTAACGTTAAAGTAGGTTGGTATCCGGTCTTTTATGCTCATATTTGAAAGTTTCTACGTTTTTTGAACATTTTTTAAAATCTGAAGTTGATTGTATGGACCCAGAAAATGAATGGGAGATTTAGGCCATTATAGAGCGAGATATGGAACCAATCTCCCAGATTATCCCCTTTATCGAACTCAAACATGTCTATTTGCCCGCTGTCTCATTGTTTGATATCGGGAGTACTCCTTTTTTGGATTGCGCAGTCCCTCAAGAAACTGCCCTCTCAAGGACTTCTTAAGGACGCATGGTTTCCACTAATGAATTCAAATGATCAAGCCAGATACCTTGCCAGGTGTCAGGCATGAACATCCAGATCACGGCTGCAAGTGCGATGTATGGGCCATAAGGAAGACGACTGGACCATTCACGACGTCCGATCAGGATTAAGCCAACCCCGATCCCGGCACCAATCATTGAGCTTACCATCAGGGAGAAAACCGTAGATTGCCATCCGAGGAATGCGCCAATGGCCCCCATGAATTTAACATCTCCAAGCCCCATTGCTTCCCGGGGCAATGTGATCGAATGGCAGATGGCTTCCATATGTTTCACCTCTTCTGGATCGAATGATTCCTGATCCACGATCAATTGCTTGGGGGAAAGTTGAACCTGAACTCCAGCGTAGCATCGATCAACAAGTTCTAATTGATCTGCATGAAATCGGATACTATCGGATTTTCGGTAGAACAATTCTTCATAAGGCACTGATTCGTCCGGTAAGATTAAATCAGTTTCAGTAAATATAAGTCTGGCGGATTCAGGTAGTTCAATGTGCATTTTGCCGAACATCAGCTTTCCTAGACGGACGATTGCATATACGAGCAACAAACCAACGATTGCACCTGCTGCACTGCGTTCCATGGAAGTGGCTCGATCATTCGCAAGGTGAAGGCCGGGGACCGCCAGTGAAAATATCAGGCCCATGCCGATTCCACCCAAAGTGATTTGATCGGGGATGATGAAATGTTCGAAATCAATTAAGGTTGCGACGAGAAAGCCTGAAAGAATCGTTGCGTAGGCAATGGCCAATCCTGTCGAATCCGGACCGATTGTCAGCCAGGTTGCCATAAAGATGAGCCCGGTAATTAACTCCAGGGCAAAGTATCGAAAGCTGATGGGGGCTTTGCATTGGGCGCATTTACCTCTCAATACAAGCCAGGTAATCAGAGGCATGTTCAGATACCATGGAATACGGTATTCGCAGTTTGGACAATGAGAGGGTGGATGCACAACGCTGAGGTCGCGCGGCATTCGGTAAACGCAGACATTGAGAAAACTCCCAACCATGCTGCCGAGTATGAACCAGCAGACAGTCCAAAAATGGAAAGGCACGCTTTGCCAGTGGTCTGGATCTAAAAGAGATGTCATGTTGCAATGATTGGAAACATGTCAATGCTTCGAAAGTTTTCCATAAACATGTTCATGAAGTGCTTTTCTCATCGTGGATGTCGGGGCGATTTGGCCGGTCCAGATTTCAAGGGCTGCCGTGCCTTGGTATAGAAGCATACCTAACCCATTGGCAGTTCGGCATCCGGCTTGTTCTGCTTTCCGTAAAAATAGAGTTTGAGAGGGTTGATAGATCATGTCATAAGCATGGGACACATTCTTCAGATCAAAGGATTCGAGATTCAGGGGCAAGGGATCATCCGCTTTCAATCCAAGTGAAGTTGCATTGAGCATCAGATCCACGGGTGTTCCTTTCAGGGGATATTCCAATGAGGTTTCAACTTCAGGGAATTTATCCTGAATGTCCCGTGCTACGGCTTTCGCCTTTGATTGAGTGCGGTTGATCAAATGGAGTCTTTTGATGCCGGTTGAAGCTAGTTTCAATGCGGCCACGCGCCCAGCACCGCCTGCTCCCAGCAGGATACAGGTGCGTCCTTTGAGTGATAAGCCCAGATCTTCGTCAATCGATCTCAAGATGGCGTCCGCATCAGTGTTAAATCCGATGCTGCGTATCCGTTTGAAATGGGTTGGATCGTCTGCCTGCCCCACAGGTATCCACTGCTCATCCTCCATCTGACCTTCAAATCGAATGGTGTTGACCGCACCCCATTCCCTGGCTGCCGGATCAACGATGTCCACCCAATTCAGAGCGAGCAGTTTGTGGGGAACGGTTAAGTTAAGTCCCACATAGCGCATTGCTTTGGCTCCATTCAATGCTTCGTCAAGTTGTTCCGGCAACACGTCGAATGCAAGATATCGCCAATTCAACCTCTGTTCAGCGATACCGGCATTTTGCATCGCTGGCGATGCTGAGTGGCGTATGGGATGCCCATATACCGCTGCGTATAACGTTGAAGCATTCAGCTTGTTATTTTGATTCGATGACACAGAGGTTTTTATACGGGCGTTGGTATCCACCGCACAACGTTGAATTTTCAGATTGATGTATGGGTTCAAGCTCGGCATGTTGTGATCACACCCCGCCTACCACCATTCTTTTCCTGATAACTGGTGAACTGGGTCGATTAAAAACGACTAAGTTCTAAAATACTATGCTGGCAAAAATTGATGCTGCTTCTTTGCAGGGAATTGAGGCGCTGAATGTGGAAGTGGAAGTGCATGTGGGTTATAGCGATACCTGTGTGGTTATCGTGGGACTCCCAGATGCGGCCGTGCGCGAATCACGTGATCGAGTCGGTTCGGCCATGGAGAATAGCGGGTTCAAATTTCCCAAGGGGCGAACGACCATCAACCTGGCTCCTGCGGATCTTAAAAAGGAAGGACCCAGTTTTGATCTGCCCATTGCGATGGGCATGTTGGCGGCGAGTGAACAGATGGAAACGAGCCTGCTGCCACATTACATGATTGTGGGAGAATTGGCCTTGACCGGTGCAGTCCGCCCGGTCAAGGGGATACTGCCTATCGCACTTCGCGCTCAAAAGGAGGGTAAACGGGGTATTCTCGTGCCTCAGGTTAATGCGCATGAGGCGGCGGTTGTGCGGGGGATTGATGTGATTCCTGTGCAAAATTTAAGAGAAGCAGCGAATTTTCTGGAAGAACAGGTCAGCATCCCTCCATGCAAGGTCGATCTTACAAATCTCTTAGGTCATGTGACCGATATGGATCTGGATTTTTCAGATGTAAAGGGCCAGGAATCGGTGAAGCGAGCTTTGGAAATCGCTGCGGCAGGGGGCCATAATGTCCTGTTGATTGGGCCCCCGGGAACAGGGAAATCCATGTTGGCCAAGCGGCTTCCAGGGATCCTACCGCCATTGACGCTTGATGAAGCTTTGGAGACGACCAAGATCCACAGTACCGTTGGTTTGATGGAATCGGGTCAGGCCCTGGTAAAACATCGTCCTTTCCGTAAACCTCATCATACAGCAAGTGACGCAGGGTTGCTTGGGGGGAACGTCCATCCTTCTCCGGGTGAAATTTCATTGGCTCACAATGGGATTTTGTTTCTGGATGAACTGCCTGAATTTCGTCGAAGTGTATTGGAGACCTTACGGCAGCCATTGGAGGAGGGGAAGGTCACCATTTCTCGAGCGGCAGGCACCATGACCTTTCCGGCATCTTTCATGTTGGTGGCAGCAATGAACCCCACTCCTGACGGTAAAATGCCTGATGACAGTCGTTGTAGTCCGCGAGAAATTCAAAATTACTTACGACGTATTTCTGGGCCGTTGTTGGATCGTATCGATTTGCATATTGAAGTGCCAACGGTTCCTTTCGATAAAATTTCTGGAATGGAGGCAGGCGAATCATCGGAACAGATCAGGCAACGAGTAATTGCTGCAAGGAATATCCAGCTTCGACGTTTCTCCCAATCGAAAGTCATCATGAGTAATGCCAATATGTCCTCACGCGCATTGAAGGTTTGTTGTCAACTGAACGAGGCCTCGCTTGATTTGATGAAGCAGGCCATGGCGCACGTAGGTCTTTCCGCGCGGGCTTATGATCGCATTTTAAAAGTCGCCAGAACGATTGCCGATCTCGCTCAACAAGAACACATCCATTCAGATCATGTCATGGAGGCGATTCAGTTCAGGGAACTGGACCGGCAGATCTGGACCTGATTTTTTAATTGTAACCGTCCCAAATCTCCGGCGGCTGGCGTGAGTCTATCAACTATGTTGGAATTCGATCAATCGCATGATCGGGCGGGATTCTTTCTTTGATTTGGGAATGTCGACTTCAAAACAAAGAGCCCATTCCGCGTTATCATTTGGATCAAGAAGGGTTTGTCTCACTTTCCAGATTTCTTGTGAAATGTCACTTATTTGTATCCATTTCGAACTGCGAGCGTCTGCGTCCAAACGAATTTGATCATATTCCTCAAAGTAAGCGGCAAGCGCGTCCTCGAGACGAGGAGTGGGCCATTCGATCTTTTCCTGGTTAGAAAATTCAGCTAAGCGTTGGCCCGTCTCATCGAGTTGATCCAATGCCAAAAGCCTGACAATAGAAAACACCTGATTTCGAAGAACGACCTCAAAGGCCTTTCTATTGCGGACTGGATCCAGATAGGTTTCCTCTACATTTGAACTCGAATTGTCTTTGGTATCGGTAGCCGTTTCTTTCTTTTTGGCAAAGGCTTGTGGATCCCGCATTTTCTCCCATTCATCGAGGAGGCTTGAATCGGTTTGTCGAATCATCAGTTCGAGAAAAAGAACCGCTTCGCGCACTTCGGGGGTATTAAATTCATCGGGGACCGTTTGCGTCAGTACTTTGTAAACCTCCGTGACGTATCTCAGCAGCACACCTTCGACTCGTTGCAGGCTGTAATTTCGGATATAATCATCGAATGATAGAAAGGATTCCACCATTTCGCGTGCGACAGATTTGGGACGTATGTTTTCTTCGCCAATCCAGGGGTGAGTTTTGGCAAATTGGTTGAACGTTTCGTAAATAAATTCCCGGTTGGGTTTTGGGTGTTCCAGCTTTTCGAGTTCCTCCATGCGCTGATCATATTCCATTCCCTCAGCTTTCCATTCGGCAATTTTGCGTTCCTTCACCTTGTCCAGTTGTTTCCTGAGAACATGGATTGGATCTTCGAGAATGGACTCTGCCAAGGTAATCAAATCAAGCACATATGTCGGACTTTCCTTGTCGAGTGCAGGCAGAGTATCGATCATGTACAGTGCAAGGATCTGGTTGAGTGAAAAATCTTCCTGGAGATCCATGTTAACCCGTACATGTGCCCCTTGATGGTCTTCGGGTTGGACCCATTCGATGATGCCACGATCCAGTAAAGAACGGAACAACTGCCAGGCTCTGCGACGAAGGGCTCTTTTGGATGCGTCCGTCTCGTGACAATCACGAATCAATTTCCTGAGAACCGCGCACCCATCTCCCGGGCGACTGAGCACGTTGAGCAAGGTGCCGTGTGAAATCTGAAAACGTGAGGTCAGAGACTCCGGTGTTGCTTGGATTAAACGTTCAAATGTCTTCCTATCCCAAGGTATATATCCTTTTTGCGGAGGTTGTTTCTTTACAAACTTTTTTTTCTTCTTGGGGTTGTCAGCAGCCTTGCGTTCCATCTTAAGGTTTTCAATAACATGATCTGGAGCCATTGAGACCACCCATCCCTTGTCATCAAAACCTTTTCTGCCCGCACGACCACAAATTTGATGGAAATCGCGGACGGTCAAAATCCCCGTCTTCTGCCCATCATATTTACAGAGTCTGGTTAGAAGCACCGTGCGAATGGGAACGTTTACTCCTACCCCCAAAGTATCAGTACCACAGATGAGTTTTAATAATCCTTTCTGAGCCATGCGTTCCACAAGGATGCGATATTTCGGCAATAAACCAGCATGATGAATGCCTATCCCATGGCGTAGATACTTCTTGATATCTTTTCCATAGGGACTCGTGAAGCGAACTTCACTCAGTAATTCGGCAATCTGCTTTTTTTCATCCTTGGTGCAAACGTTGATACTTGTAAAGTTTTGAGCATTTTGTGCCGCCTCCATTTGAGTGAAATGCACGATATAAACAGGAGCTTTGTTGTCTTCGACCAGATTTTCCACCACCTGCTCCATGGGGATTTCCTCATAGCTGAATTCAAGCGGTACCGGGCGATCGAAGGATTGCACGAGGCTTGTGGTCACGCCTGTGAGATTTGTCAGTGCGTTGACAAAAAACTCCACGTTACCCATCGTGGCGGACATCAACAGAAATCGAGACTGGGAAAGAGTCAGTAAGGGGGTTTGCCAGGCTCCGCCTCGATCTCTATCTGAATAGTAGTGAAACTCATCAATAATGATATCGTGAACTTCTGCCATCTCTCCCTCATGGAGTGCTATATTTGCGAGGATTTCAGCTGTGCAACAAAGGATGGGGGCTTTGCGGTTGACTGTTGCATCACCTGTCATCAAACCCACTTGATCGGCTCCAAAGCGACTGCATAAGTCGAGAAATTTTTCATTGACCAGTGCCTTGATAGGGGAGGTGTAAACCGATTTACGACCTTGCGCCAGCGACTTGAAGTGAAGGGCCATTGCAACGAGTGATTTTCCTGACCCTGTCGGAGTATTCAGGATGACATTGTTTTCATCGAAGAGTTCCAGGATGCCCTCTTCCTGAGCGGGGTAGAGCTCAAGGTTGAGTTCCATGACATAATCCATGAAAACTTCCAATAATCGTTCACTGGTTGCTTCCCCTGTGTTGGGGAAGTGTTTTTTAATTAATTCAAACAGGTTCACAAGGGCAGGGAGCATGAACGACATGCCCAGTAAACGCGAGTGAAAACCCGCTCAGGCTCCGTCTCACACCCGGTTTGTTCAAGACTTCAGGTAAGCCGAGAATACTCAATGCGAAGAAGGGAGAACACGTTGTTCCAACCATTGACGATCCACTTGTCCTATTCGAGTGTCTCGTAACCAAGCTCTTCCCATTGACCGTTTTCTTTGATGAACAAAATCCCCATATCCCGCCAGAACCCAAGTCTTGCAATCGTGTGGCTGATCAATGCGCTGGTGCGCTGGTTCTGAGAGTTGATCAGATCGTTTTGTGCATCTACTAAATCCAATGCCAAACCCAGTCCAAGTTCACGTTTGAGAAGTTCTTCCTCTCGGCGGTTTTGACTCAATTCGACCCGTACCTCGCTGATTTCGAATTCACGGCGACGCTGTTCCAGATTCCTCCAACCATCCTGAATGTCTAATTTCATCTGGTCTACAAATTGATCGTATTGGCGTTGGGCACGATCGAAGGCGATGAGTGCGGAACGATAATTATTACGTTCTCGTTTCCTGTTGATGGGAAGATCGATGCCAAGTGAAGCCGTCCATGAACGTTGCTCCAGGTCAGGTAACTGAAATCCACTGCCGGGACGACTCGATACATTTCCTGAAACGGTGAGATCGAGATCTGCTTGAAGTCCATCGGCCGCGATGCGGATGCGACGTTCGACATCCTGTAAACGGTCACGGACATTTTCCAGATCCAATCGTGTTTCCACTGATGCTTTAATTGCCTGACTGGCCGTGATCGAAGGGTGGTGAATAACCAGATTATCGAGTTCGCTTTCATCCAGAATGAGCGACGTATCCATGGATAAACCCAAATCGATTTTGAATCGATCTCTGGACAGTTGGTAATTCCTTATGGCACTGATCCAACCCTGCTCCGTTGAGAGTAGAGACTCTTTCAAACGATTCAATTCAGACAAGGGAGTTTCTCCTTCGGCAGCCCTTGCCTGTTCCCTTTCGACGCTTACCTTGAAACTTTCGTAACCTTGGAAAGCATTGCGCACCCTGTCTCTGTTCTGCAGGATTTGATAATAATTTGCCACAATATCCACCGTGAATTCCTTTCGGAAACGAGTGAAATCACGGAGAGCATAAAGTAGGTTTCGTTCAGCCTGCGTGAGGTTTTCGATCGCTATGCGATAGCCAGCGCCCCTCAAGAAAGGTTGTGTAAAGGTAGCCCCTAAAGCGGAAGATGTGATCCATTCTGAATCGTTTGAAACGAATCTCACAAAATCGGTTGAGAAATCGGTGGCGATTCGCCCACCCGTACGCAGCAACCAGTTAAAACCCAGACCAGCGTTGCTGTTGATGGTTTTTTCACGCGTAATTTTATCGACTCCAGTGGCTGTGTTTTCGGCTATTCGCTGGCGGTCGGTGTAAGCAATGTCAGCACCTCCACCGAAAATAGGCGTGTATTGGAACCTTGCGAGAGAAAGGTCAAGGGCCTGCAGATACAAATCCTCTTTCTGGGAGAGAAATCTCCGGTTGTATTTAGTGGCCAGTTCGACTGCTTTCTCCAGTGATATGATGCGCGCTCCCAGCTCAGATTCCCCAGTGGGTCCGAGAAATGGCTCAATTGTTTCATGCTTGGGTAAATCGATGAGGTCTGTGGGATCTGATTTTTCCAGTTTAAATCCAGTGTCCATATTGGCGACAAGGGGCGTCTTTTCAGCTATCAGCGAAGCGGCCTCACGGTTGGCACTCCTCTCATAGTGTTTCGTGGAACACCCATTCATAAATGTTCCGATCATCAAGATACTTCCGTAGACCATCATATAAGTCCAAGCAGGGACAGGCGATGGTTGTGGTGTTGATTGTCTGATCGTTGACAAGAGCTTTCTCATTCTTTCCAAATTAAATCCTAATTGTTTACTCCTGCCGAACGGCTTCGACCGGACTCAGACAAGCGGCTTTGTTGGCGGGATAAATGCCAAAGATCAATCCTGTGGCCGCCGATACGGAAAAAGCCAGGAGTGGAGACCACCAGGTGACGATGGTGACCATGTTGGTCACCATACCCACAATCCAGGGAATGATGATCCCCAATGATACCCCCAGTAATCCGCCTGAACTGGCCAGTAAGGTGGTTTCGGTCATGAACTGAGAGAGGATATCTTTTTTGGTAGCTCCCAGTGCACGACGAATACCGATTTCGCGGGTACGTTCCGAAACACTGGCCAACATGATATTCATGATACCTATCCCGCCAACCAGCAGGGAAATACCCGCAATAGATCCCAGGACCGTGTTAAAGATACGTTTCGTTCGTAACGCCTGACGCATCAACATCAAAGGGACCACTACTTCAAAATCATTCTTCTCATGCGTTTGCGACAATCTGGCTTTGATGGCATTGGCGATGCTTTCTACTTCCTCGAGTTTTTCAACGCGAAGAGTGACTTCATGCAGCTCTACTGCCTCTGCCTGAAAGTATTTTCCAATGCGCTTGACGCTCGTTTCACCAAAAAATCTTTTGGCTGTGGTGATGGGAATAAACACGCGGGGTGGGGTATCTGCATCCTCGATTCCGTCTGACTCGGTTTTTTTTGGAGATTTTGTCTTGTTTACAGGTGGTTTTAATATGCCGATAACCTCGAAATATTGACTGCCAAGCCGTATGGAGCTGCCCAAGACCTGGTGAATGGGGAAAAGTGTTTCTTCAAGTGAGTCTTCGATGACACATACTTTGGCATTCTGTTCAAGATCTCGCTGTGTCAGGAAACGCCCTCGAGTCAAAGTCATTTGTCTCAAGTCCCCATACCAGGGAACAGTGCCGACCATTTCGATATTGGCATTTTGTCTGCCGTGGTAAGCTTCTCTCCGTTCCTTGCGATCCTCAACCACCAGTGTGATCCCTGAAATGGTTTCACGAATACCCAACACGTCTTCATACTTTAAACCGTAGTCAAGTATATAACTGCCCTGACGCTGTTGTTTACTGGCTTCCTCTGGGGGCTTGACTGTTCGCAGAATGATATTCTGACTTCCCAATGCTTGGATCTGTTGTTGTGCTTCGAAGTTGGCTCCTTCTCCGATGGCCAGCATAGCGATCACTGAGGCCACACCGAACACCATGCCCAAAGTGGTAAGAATGGATCTGAGACGATGAAGAAGCAGGCTCTTAAGTCCAAGCTTTAAAATATGGCTTGTACGTGCGATCGAAAAAGAAAACATGATTTTCTATGATTCGGTCGATTGTGCTTTAGCTTTATCTGCTGGGGGCAGTGCTTCGATTCTGGTGAGGTCTAATTCTTCGGGTTTCTGAAGCAAGACGACTTCTCCTTCCTCCACTCCGCTCTTTATTGCGGCAAAACGATTATTGTAATCATCGATTTGAATCACTCGCGTTTCGATGTTGGATCCGGATTTAATGCAGCAGAAGGTCACGTTTTTGTGGTTGAAAACGGCTTGCACGGGAATCATGACGATATCAGGAATGATACGAATGATGATCCTTCCCTCAGCGGCCATGCCAGGTTTCAGCCAATCATGGACCCCGGCAATTTTAATGGACGTCTTGTAAACTTTCTGATCCGGATTGAATCGACGGTTTTCTGAGTCAGGCAAGACTCCCACGTTGTCTACTTCTCCAGTCAGGGCTTTATCGGGTTCTGCGTCCACTGAAATTTTGACTGGCATTCCCTTGCGCACGCGTTTGACTTGAGACTCGTGTATGCGAACCTTGACCGCCATATGTCGCATATCAGGAATCGTAATGATCGCCTGACGTTCCCTCACCTTGGCGCCTTCTCGAATGATTTCGTCCGGATCCCATCGATCACTTCCGTCACCGTAAACGACCAGACCTGGACGCTCAGCCTTGATAGTGCAGGCGATGTATTGTTCTCGCAAATCATTCAACTGCTTCTTCTCCCACCTGTAATATCGTTCTGCGCGGTTGAGATCACCCACACTGTCTGCCATTTCAGCGATGGCGTCTTTTTTTGCGCGACTCAAACGCATGAGCGCCTGCTCATAGTTCAGCAGGAATTGCTCCGCTTCCTTTTGAATATTGTAGGTTTGGAACAGCTTTAAAGTGGCTTTGGTTGATGCCAGTGAGTTCTGGCTTTTATCAAAATCGATTTTCTTATTCTGGAGTTCGTTTGGAGTAATAAACCCCTTGTCCGCCAAGCGAACTGCACCTTCGTAAGTTTTCTTTTTAAGGGCGAATTCTGCTTCTGCAATCAGAACAGCATCCTTGAGTTTGCGCAACTCCTGACGTGCATCGCCATCGCCCAGCAATTTCTCATTTCCTTCCTGAGCGAATTTCCCAAAATCGACATCATATTCCCGAATTTCCGGCAGTAGATCTTGTTCATTAGCGCCCCCCCACTGGTCTAGTAATGGATCAGGATCGCTCAATCCATCCATCAATACTTCGTCTCCACCACCATTGATAGTATTTCCGTTGGATACATCCAGTAGACTGGATGCAAATAAGGAAGCACCTGCGGCAGAACGTTCACCGGCCTCCTCTTCAATGGAATCAGCTGAAATCCCTATGTCATCCAGAATTTTTTGAGCGGCTGACTCACCCAGGTATTTCTGGAAATCCATCAGGGCAAATTTGGCTTTTACACTCGCATCCTTGATACTGCTGAGATTTGCGCTTTCGCGGATCTCTCTTTGTTTGACGTATTCCATCAAGTTAGCAAGTGCCCCCTGAACTTCTGTTTCCTGGGATTTGATACGCTCGACGATGGCAGACGAATCCAACTCGACCAGAATCAACTCATTTTTTACGTCTTCCTCAGTGACCTGATATCCCTCATCAATAATTTTCAAAATGGTTGTACCATCACGGCCCTCCACTTTGGATTTAATAATCTGAGCCTGAGTAGCCTCGATGGTTCCACCTTCGAGTACGTCAATGGACATGGTGCCTCTGATGGCAGTGAAGGTTGCCTCATCGCCACTTGATGTTGAAGGGACAAGGCTGTAGATGAATACAATTGCCAGGATTGCTCCTGCACTCATCCAGATATTTTTGTTTCTCTTGCTTTGATTTGTCATTGAAAACTACTTGCCACGTTACCCCAATTCCTCCGGCGTGCAAAGGTTTGGCTTGAACAGATATTAGACGCTTGCAGCGCCATCCAGAGACGCGCGCGAATCTTCGAGAATTCATTTTAAATTCCACAGAGACGGGTGATTTTGGATAAGTGCGGATCCTAAAGTCTGTATCCATCGAAACGATCCAGTAAGTCGTCCTTCACTCAACCTCTCCTGCCAAAGAATCTACGATTTGCTAGAACTTGGTTATTGGAGTATTTTCAACAAATGAAGCACAAATCGCTATTGAATGGCATTGAGTATGCTCTTGTTTCAAGGATGAATGCCAAGCTTGGCGGATTAGCTCTGTCGCTCCTAGCTGGTCTGGCAATTATTTTTGGGAGCAATTCTGCGACTTGTGCGGAATCAGACATTTCTTTCATGCGGTTTGTCAAAACCGCGAATGATGAGGGGCATGTGGACACAGCGATTCAAACCTACCGTCACCCGTCGGGCGTCGAAGTCGCCTTGATTGGCGCCGTTCATATCGGCGATAAGGACTATTATGTTGCTCTCAATCAACGGTTTACGTCGTATGATGCTGTCCTCTATGAGATGATCAAAGATGCCGAGGTGGATCCTTCTGAATTATCCGGGGGAGGACACCCTATCAGCCAGATGCAGCTAGGAATGAAATCTCTGCTAGGCCTTGAATTCCAACTTGAAGGTATCGACTACTCGGTAAAAAACCTTGTCCACGCTGACTTGGATCCAGCCACGTTTTCAAAGTTACAAGGTGAGAAAGGGGAGAGTTTCTTTACTTTAGCATTGCAGTCATTTTTTCAGGAAAAACGTATGATGGCCAGTGGGAAGCTCCAAGGATTTGATGGTATTGGTTTGTTGATGGCATTAGCAAGCGGTGATCGTGAGCACACAATGAAGTGGATGTTTGCCCAGCAGTTGAACGAGTTGGAATCCATGATGGCGGGGATGGATCAGGGCGTTGATGGCAAAGGTTCCGTTATTCTTCGTGGGCGAAATGAAAAAGCATTTGAGGTTTTGGATGAAGTCATTCTTCAGGGTAAAAAACGCATTGGAATATTCTACGGTGCGGGTCATATGCCAGATATGGGCAAGCGATTGATGCTCAAGGGATTTCAGAGGAGTCGTGAGGAGTGGCTGGTTGCCTGGGATTTGACCAGAGATTAAAATTTTAATCTGTCACTGCTTCGCTTACTGGCAGTAAAGGTGCTCCTCAAAAGTCAATTGCTCCGTTATAGATTCTTCCATAATCTCTACATCTTTGTATCCCAAACCTTATTGCTTCAACCATCCGGCATGGTTTTTCTCTCCGTGTTTCCGAAATCTTTTCTAGCTGGATGACTCAACCAGCGTGCATTCGGTTTCCCCCTGACTTCCTTTCAATCTCTTTGGTTATCTGGACTGACGCACATCTGCCTTATTGCGAACTACCCGAGCAGCTGCTTGCATCGACGTAAAGAGTTCTTTGGCTGTGTGCTACCATCAGCAACTTAACGTTCATGGACACTTTCTAGCCCTTGGAAATGATAATCCTGCCCCACCTTGTATTCACCGGAGAGAATCTGCCGTCTGTCTACTTACTCCATTCATGATGATCAAAGTCTGTTGGATGCCAAATTGCTGGTAGACCTCAATGGTTACTGTCTTTTTGTTGGGGTAAAAAGGGAATTGAGTATTTGATCGAGTGGGGTCATACAGCTTAGTCAATCCGGTTTTGTTTGATAATCATTAACGGACAAGGCTTTCAGGATCTCATGTGCCTCACTTTTCAGCACATTTTGTTTTTTAGCGTTTTCAGGTCAGGCTGCACTGTCGACATCCACTGTTTAGTGTTATTCCAAATACTTGAACGGTTTCTTTTCGGGGCAAACCCTTCAGTTTGGAGCCATATTGCTTATCCAAATCCGCATCTATGAAATCTAGGATGCCCTCTTTAAGGAGGAAGAATTCATAAAGCGCGCATTTACCGGAACTCTATTGTTGGAAGCTGTGATTTCCGTATCAGTAGAATTGGTTTCAGAGTTCTTTTTTGATGTATGCCCTTAAACCATTGTGCCGCCAGGAGTATACTGACTGTCAATGAAAGCATGAGTAGAACCGTTGTTTTTGAAATCATGGTGATTTCAAACTATGCCTGACTGATAGCATCGGCTCAGCGTATGAATAGAAATTTTGATTCCATTGGATTAAGGATTGCTTGACCTCTGGGTTTTTGCGCATGCTATAACTCATACCTGAGATGAAGATGTTCTACCTATTCTTGATGAAGATGGCCAAGTCATTACCGAGTGCGCGCTCTATACTCACGGCAATTAGCCTGCTTTTGTTCCCAACGGTGCAGGCTCAAAGTCCTCACGGAGATATGTTGCAAACTATACTGGGATACTCCGATCGTGGCGGGGTAGACGTGGGTGAACTGCTCATTGGAGAACTTAATTGTATTGGCTGTCATCAGGCGGATGAACCTCTTCAAAAGAGATTGGCATCGAAACAAGGCCCTGTTCTGGGCGCTGAAGGGATTCATTTGACTCCGCAATACATTCAGGAGTTGCTGATGCATCCCGTATTGAATGGTCAAGCACGCACCATGCCTGACATGTTACACGGATACGAAAACGACGAGAAGACAGCTATCGTGGATGCGCTTACTCATTTTCTCATTGATGCACAAGGCGAGATCACTGAGACCCCCGTAGCTGCGGATCCCTTTCGCATGCAGGCTGGTCGTCGATTGTTTCATGAAATTGGTTGTGTTGCCTGTCACGAACCACATCAAGATGCGGAAGCCCTCAAGCAACCGGCTTTGCCTTCACCTGATGCACTTTTTGGCGGTGACCTTGAATCTGCCCTGGGACATTCGGTGATCATGGGGAAACTGGACGGGAAAATGACTGTGAGTGAATTGGCCCGCTTTTTGAAAAATCCCCTTGAAACCCGACCCTCGGGTAAAATGCCAAGTTTCAACTTGTCAGACAGTGAAGCGACTTCATTAGCGATGTACTTGCTGAGGGGGCAAGCCAGGGGAATGTTTGACGGAGATGCCAAACTTCAAAAAACAGGTGGTTTGAAATATTCCTACCTTGAATTAGGATCGCCCACTGCCGAGCCTCATGGAGCGGTTCAGGATTTTGTTGAACATTATCCGGGAACCCCACCTGCATCTCTAACGGCTTCCACCCATTTTGTTACCAGTGGAATTACTCATGAAATCTCTGATGTCATCAAAAAAAGACAAGAACAGATTGCATTAGTGTTTTCGGGATATATTTCGATACCGGAGGACGGCGAGTATGTGTTCTACACTAGCTCAGATGATGGATCGCGGCTTTACGTGGGTTCTGGATTGGTAGTGAACAATGACGGTGATCACGGTATGACCGAACGCAATGGCAAGGCAATATTGAGTGCAGGGGATCATGCTTTTAAGGTGACATATTTCAATCATGGTGGACCTGCTGGTCTGAGCGTGTATGTAGAAGGGCCGGGGTTGGATAAACAGGCTGTTCCTGAAGATTGGCTATCACATCTTGGCCAGCCAATGCTTCCCACGGGTAGCGAAACATTTTCCATCGATAAAACCAAGGCATCGCAAGGTCAGGCATGGTTCCGTAAATTAGGTTGTGCCTCGTGCCATACCATTTTGGAATCAGGAGCTGCCTCGATTGCAGCGTTCGAAGCTAAACCCCTGCAATCCATTGGAATCGATTCTGATAAAGGTTGTTTATCAGACGAACCTGGCATTTCATCGCCCTTGTATCATTTGACCTCAAGCGAGCGAGAGGCGATAACCAACTCAATTACTCAAATAGAGAATTTGTCGAACCCTCTTGATGCCCGTCAGCAAGTGCTCAGGAAAATGATTTCGATGAATTGTTTTGCCTGTCATGCCCGTGATGAAGAGGGGGGCATCAGTAGCGGTCGGAAACAATTTTTCCTCACTCAAGGTGAAGCAGATCTGGGGGATGAAGGACGGATACCACCAAACCTAACAGGTGTCGGGCGAAAATTGAAACGGGAATGGATGAAAAAGGTGCTAGATGAAGGGGCTTCAGTTCGCCCCTACATGGCCACGCGCATGCCTGTTTTTGGCAAGGATAATGTGCACGGAATGGTGGATCTTATTTTCGAGGCGGACAAGCCTTCTGAGACGGTTTCGTCTACAGAAAAAAGTTCACTTGAAGATGCTAAATATGGTCGAAAGCTCGTCGGTGTTGGCGGGATGGCTTGCATTACCTGTCACACATTCGGGAAATTTAGTTCACTGGGGATTCCCGCATTGGATCTGACGACGGCTGGAGAAAGACTCCAGAAAGACTGGTTTGTTCGTTATCTCAAGGATCCTTCCTCTTTGAGACCCGGAACCCGGATGCCGAGTTTTTGGCCGGATGGTCAAAGTGTGAACCGGGATGTCTTTGATGGTGACACTCAAAGGCAAATTGATGCCATCTGGTCTTATTTAAATATTGCAGACGACAATAATCCACCCACGGGCTTGATTCAGGGTAAGAAGGAAATTATTGCCAATAGCGAGGCCGTGATATATCGGAATTTCATTGAAGGTGCGGGGCCAAGAGCCATTGGTGTCGGATACGCTGAAAAGGCGAATCTGGCATTTGACGCGGATCAGCTTCGCATGGCCATGATCTGGCAAGGGCCTTTTATGGATGGTGCTCGTCATAGTTCAGGCAGGGGAGCTGGTTTTGAACCTCCATTAGGTCATAATCTTGTTCAATTTCCCAATGGTCCGCCGTTTGCATTTTCTGTGGACCCGGAACATACCCAATGGCCGAAACTGGCCGGAAAAGCGGCAGGATATGAGTTCAAGGGATATTGGTTGGACTCCAAGCGACGTCCGAAATTTAAATACCAGTTCATGGCCATGGATGTTGAGGATTATACCGTTGCTGTTCCAGGGGAATTGGATGCGTCCCTGCGGCGCTACCTCACATTCGATTCAAGAGCCCATTATGTTAATCTCTGGATGCGCGCAGCGATTGGTCGGGATATTATCGAAGAACAGGATGGTGCCTTCTTGATAGATCAAAAGCTGCGCATGCGATTTGAAACATCAGGCAAAGAGCGACCTGTTGTCAACGGTGTTGAGGGTAACATGGAATTACTTGTCCCCATCGAACTGGATCACGGTAAAGCGAAAATCATTCAGGAAATCATCTGGTAAGGAATTTTTTATGAAAAGTGTGCTTAACACCATAACTCTTTGTTCAATGAATTATAGGAATATAAAAGGGCTTCTATCAGCACTGGTCCTGGCAGTAGCTTTAAGTCAGGGAACCGAGATCCTTGGCGGCGAACAATCCGACTATTACCGTACGGATACTATTCCTGTACCGGAGGGAATTGTTCTTGAGGCAGGCGCTTTGCAATGGTTGGGAGATAACCAGATGGCTGTATCAACACGGTTAGGTGAGATATACATTGTAGATAATGCTCTGGCCGAGAACCCTTCTGATACCACTTTTCATCTTTTTGCCAGTGGATTACACGAAGTCCTTGGTCTGGCGAAAAAAGACGATTGGATCTATTGTGTTCAACGTTGTGAATTAACCCGCATGAAAGATCTGGATCATGATGGTCGTGCGGATGTATTCGAAACCGTCAATGACGATTGGGGTATCACGGGTGATTATCACGAGTATGCCTTCAGTTCCAAGTTTGATCGTGATGGAAATATCTGGATCGTATTGTGTCTCACTGGTTCTTTTACCAGTGAGATTGATTATCGTGGCTGGTGTCTGCGTGTCACTCCCGAGGGTCAAATGATTCCGACCTCCAGTGGGATTAGATCTCCCGGTGGCATTGGGATGAATGCACTTGGTGATATGTTTTATACGGATAATCAAGGAGTATGGAACGGGACAAGTGGCTTGAAGCATTTGAAACCTGGAGGTTTTATGGGAAACCCTACTGGGAATAGATGGTATGAATCAACCAAGGCTTTAGGACCCAGGCCCTTGGATCCTGTAAGCGGAAGTCGTATGCATATTGAAGCTGGAAAAATACCGGAATTGGTTCCTACAGCTATTTACTTTCCTTATGGCCCTATGGGACAATCTGCCAGTGGGATCATCTGTGATCAAAGCGATGGAAAATTTGGTCCTTTCGAAGACCAGTTGCTTGTTTGTGATCAGACACACAGTACCGTGATGCGTGTTGATTTGGAGCAGGTTAATGGCGTTTATCAAGGTGCATGTTTCCCGTTTTTAAAAGGATATGATTCAGGTAACCTGAGTGTTGAGTTTTCAACCGATGCTACTTTGTTTGTGGGGGGAACCGATCGTGGCTGGGGCGCACGTGGTGGAAAACCTTTTGCACTTCAACGCACTCATTGGACAGGAAAAACCCCTTTCGAGATTCAGAGTATGAAGATCAGGCCAGATGGATTCGACTTACATTTTACCCAGCCACTGAATGTAACGATTGCTTCGGACCCCTCGTCTTACAGCATGGAAACATACACCTACATCTACCAGAGCGGCTATGGAAGTCCTGAAGTAGATCAATCCTCACCTGTCATTCAATCTGCAACCGTGAGTGAGGACGGTACTACCGTCAGGCTAAAGATTGACCAACTGCAGGTTGGTCATGTTCATGAACTCAAGCTCTCTGAAATCATGACTCAATCCGGAGAATTACTTTGGAACCCAGTTGCGTATTACACACTGAACGAAATACCCAAAAGCGTTCTTTAATCACGCTGCCTTGGTTGCAGTAGATCGAAAACTTGCCCAGGTGCTCAGTGGCATGATGCCGATTGCCATGATCAATATCTGTGAGGCATTGAAAATCATAAGCCACTTGAATGCGGCATCCATGAATCCATAACTGTGGAGTCCAACATTGAGCATGTTAACACCGAACCATGAAAAGGCGGTGACAATATTACCAAAAACGGCAAGGTTCATGAGCCCACGCTCACGGATCATACCACCCCATCGAGCGTGGAGAATGATGGCGTTCCAAATCACAATAAGGAGAGCCCCGTTTTCTTTGGGGTCCCACCCCCAGAATCGGCCCCAGGATTGATCTGCCCATATCCCACCAAGGATGGTACCGACAAAACTGAATAAAGTGGAGAAGCAGACCACTCCATACACCATACGTGTCAGAGATTTTGAAGTATCCTTGTCGAGGGATTTGGTAAAGAAACCCCTCATGATGTAAACGATCGCAAGGAATCCTGAAAAGAAGGTAGAAGCGTACCCTAGTGTGATGATGACTACATGAGTAGCCAGCCAGAAGTTGGTGTCTAAAACCGCACGCAATACGCCCATTGTATCTCCACTCAACGCAAGATTGTGGGCCACGATGAGTGACAATACACCGACTATGGAAGCGATTGCTGCTCCCACACCGTCCTTGTAGATACGCTCAATGACGAGGCCTAGCAGTACTGCTCCCCACCCGACAAAAACAGCAGAGCTGTAAAGGTTTGTGACTGGAGGGCGCCCCTCGATGTACATTCGAGTGATCAACCCTCCCGTGTGAACGATAGCTGACAACACAATAAGATAAAAAGCAGTCTTACGTGTCCATTCAGAGCCGCTGAACCAGGTGCTACAGGCAAAAAGGAAAGCGATCAGGTAGATCACAGTACTTTTGTAAAAAGGAGAAAACTTGTTGTACGAAAATTCCAGGGAGGTGCGTTTTAGTTCTGTTCCAAAATCTGTTTTCAAGGATTCTTTGTATTGACTGGCTGCTTGATTGAAATTGCCCGAATTATCCCCGTGGAAGGCGCTGGCCATTTTTGCGTAAGAACGAACTGCAGGCCTTACGCCCATGGTTTGAATCGCTTGTATGAGATTAGTCCCCATCGTGCTCCACTGATCGCTTGTTCCTGAATCTTTGTTCGGTGGGATTAACAAAGTTCCTGCAGAACTCAGATGCTGGAATCGATCCATGTAACCAGAAAACAAACCCAACGCAGCTTCATCGTGTTCAGATCCTGCATTCTGGCTTCGCCACGCTTCGAGACCCGGAGCAATCGATGACAAATAAATTTCCAGGTCACTGTTGAAGTCATGTGAATCCTGAGGTGCAATTGTATTTTTGAATTCCATATAGGTGTTCAAACCCACCCAGACCTTGATCACTGCTTTTTCAAATGGACTTCTCAGCGCTGCTTCCTGATTGAATGCACTTTGCGCATGCCTGCGAATGGTCGGGAAATGCTCGCTGATTTCATGGAACGTAAAATAAAATAATCCAGATTTTTCGACACCTTGATCATCCAGACCCAATTCGTCCAGGAGGTCGGGGTGATTGATGGCAAAAATGTACCGTTCATCAGCAATTTCAGGATGCATCATGACTTCCATCAACCATTCAGATGCATTGAGCTTTTTGGGTCGTTTGCCGAATTGATACCATCGACGCTCTGATAACTGGCCCGATCCTTCTCCTCGAATCTTCAGGAAAGCTCCCCATTCGCCTTTCTCGTTGTTTCCCTCCACTGGTACTTTCCGCGTACCTCGGATTTGTATCAACGCATTCATGCCCACGGAATCAAGAGGCTGAAGCCTTCCTTCACGCAAAACTGGCAGCTGACCGAAGGAGACATCATCCATGTAACCTTTTGCCTTTGGCGCGCGTAGTGCCGAAACTATCCAAAGGGTGAATAAGCCAAGCAAGAGATAAGGTAATAGCTTTTTCATATTAATATTCAGGCAGTCTTAGGAGTCGTTGCTCGGGTGTTGATTGATGAAGGACTTGAATTTCTTCTCTTACGTGTGAATCCAATCAAATGAACCATAAATTGAACCGTCAATCCTACTCCCACCATGGCGCAAGCGAGGTAAGGGGTAAGCCAGGTGGGGTTTTGAACCACTTGAAATGTTGATGTTGCTGTCAGACCTTGACGACGAACCATTTCATTGGCCGACATCTGATGCTGGAAAAAAGTCAGCCCGTGATACCGCAAGGGATGATTCATGTAGACCAGTACCTCCCGATCTTCGCCAGTGCCCTCATTTTGCAGACGCACACGGCTTGCAAAGTTCTTTGGTTCCATCGTACCCGTGTAATTCTCGTGTGTTGCCTTGAGTAGTGTGAGTGAAAAGTCTTCGTAATAGCGTTTGGCCCGCATCCCCACGGAAAATTCTTTTCCCTGGTGGTTGAATTTCTGAGGGTCCAGTACAGTTGCAACCAGCCACTCACCCAGAATGGTATCACCATCCATGATCTCCAGGACAGCAGCGCCAACGTCCCGTTGGTCCATTGCTGTTTCCGGTGGCATGGCTTTCAAGAAAACATTATTGAAACCACTGTTTGCTTCTATGCGTGTGTAACCCTCCTTTTCTTTGCCCACTAGACTGACATTGGGCCAATAATCTTTGACATTGATTTTGAAGGGGAGAGGTCCGCTGGGTATTGTTGCGCCTGACTTGCTCTGCAGGAACGATTCCGAAAGCGCATAGACTTTGTCTTCTTCAGTCTTTGAATGGTCGATTAAAGCCAATTCATTCAATCTGAAGTCTGAAGAATGAGAAACGGTTTCCCCCTCCTTGATCTCCATGGCGCTCTCCCGTGACAGGAGATCAGTGAACAATTGTCCTAGTATCAACAAAATCAGTCCTGCATGAGAAATATAGATCCCCACCTTTTTTCTGGTGAGTTTGAAACGAGCAATATAGGCACCCACAAGGTTCAACAACAAAAAAGTGCCTACCAGGTAACCTCCTGGCATTACCGGTATTTGCCAATCAGCGTTCTCAGGTCCCCAGTATACAAAAATGCTCTTGAAATAGCGTTCCTGTACGATGTAGAGCCCCTGATCCACTTGCGCAATGGTGCCTACGAAGACGATGAGCATGAACAAAGTCAGACATGTCACCGTCAATCTGAGCGATGTGAAGAATTTTACAATATTATCGAGCATTTTCGTTGAATTGAACTGATTGAACGAAGTTTTTGAAATTTTCTGATTCGCGTTGGACAGCGACAGCAGGTCCCATGGCCTTGAAAAACCAGGTTTGTCCATTGTGAGGGATGATGGCTGCGCCGATTCCCTGAGTGGCGCCTGGGATGCTCACCAGTTTACCTTCGACTCCGCCAGAGGTGATGTCAGAGGTGATGGACTCCAATTCACTCTGGTCAGCGGGTCCCAACCCCACCTGTCTGCGCCAGCGATTGATGTTTGGCAGTAGCCCGCCTGCGGCTCCTCCAAGGGAAGAAACCGTGATCTTCGCCTCGCCACCTTCTCCAGAGGCTTTGAAACTTGCGAGAATCATGGAGCTTGGGCCGCTGGATGTCCAACCTGCTGGAATCTGCCATTTGGGTAAATTACTTGAGCTGGAGGATTTTGGCGCGGCTGCGGGGCCAGTGGGCATTGTTCCCTTGTTCGCCATATTCATTCCTGCATGAGGGTCTGCAGATTGTCGTGCAGCTTTGATTTCCTGCTGCATTTTGTTCAGATCGACGGAACCAAGAAAGGCTGTAAAAGCTGGTCTCTCTGTTTCCAGATGCTGATCGGCACCAGTCATCTTGAAAAACCAAGTTCCCACGGGAGAATTGACAAACGCCGTAATGATCCTCATTCCCGCCATCTCCCCAGGCGTTTCCTCCGGGGCCGTCAGATCAAAAATGCGCCCATCGAATTGACCGATTTTTATCAATTCAGAGGATTCATTTACTTCCTCCTTGGAAATGGGGCTGAGTTGGAGCTGGCTCCTCCATAAATTCACGATCTCATGGTCTTCAACCTTCAAGTCAGGCATTGGAAGAATGGCTACCTCCGCTGTCTCCTCATTTTCCCCAGTCACCTCAAAAGTAGCCAAACGCATGGCACTTGTGTTCTGGGTTTGTTTCCAGTTGGCCGGAAGCTTGTATGCTTCACTTTTAGAGACTGTGTAAATTTCAACTTGTGATCCCTGTTTGCAACTGGAGACGCATAGTGCAAACATGGAGCAGAATGCAGTGAGCCAAGCTTTCCTGTTTTTCATCAATACCTTGAGTTTTGTATGTATCACCTCAACAATGTTTTTTGCTGCCTGAAGCAGAATAAGAAATATCTCGCTACAATGTGCGCGATTAACAGATGAAATCAAGCGGTAACTTGCGACAATTCCGGCAAATGATCATGGCTCAAGAAGATCACGTTTCCCGGGATTGATCTCCGTAAAATCAAGAGGCATTCCATGAAGTTCATCTCAGTCTTGCTCAGTTGAATTTCTCACCAGAAAGATTTACAAGGACCTCTTGCTCAATCAACACTCTTTTGAATAGTAAATATGAGGTAAATCAGATTTTGGAACAAATGCTTGATGGAACAAAACATACCTAGTCGAATCATTAAAAAACGAGGGCGCTTGCTCGAGTCAGGGAAATCCAATGCCTACCGACTCGTACACGGCGCAGGCGACGGTTTCAAGGGGTTTCATCTGGACCGACTTGGTGATTATTTGTTGGCATCCAAAGAAGGAAAGCCTGATCTGGCTGAAGAAGACATAGCGAGAGGGTGGATGTCTCGACTGAAAAGCCGAGGTGTCTATCTGAAACAGTTGCAAAGGCATGTTCGTCGCTCGAACAAGGAGTGTTCTTCTCCAAAGATCTGGTTGGGGAACGCTGGCCAGAGCGAGACCACGATCATTGAAAATGGCGTTCATTATCAAATCCGTTTTGATGAAGGGTATTCAGTGGGTATTTTTCTGGATCAGCGCGAAAACCGTCAACGATGGTTGCAGCAAAAAGTGCACTCTCGGTTTGCTCTGAATATAGATGCCCTGAAATCTGGAGATATTCTGAATACCTTTTCCTACACATGCCCTTTTTCAGTTTGTATTGCCAAAAGCGGGCTGCGAGCGGTGAGTCTGGATCTGTCGAAGAAATATCTGGATTGGGGGAAAAAGAATTTCCAATTGAATGAACTACATCCGGACACCCACGATTTCATTTATGGCGATGTTTTTGACTGGATGCGCCGATTCCGTAACCGAGGACGGATCTTTTCAGGCATCATTCTGGATCCCCCTACTTTTTCGAAAGCACCCAAGAGCAAAAAAATGTTTCAAGCAGAGAGAGATTATCCCGACCTTTTGAATCTGGCATTAGACATCATCGAGCCAGGGGGTGTGATTCTGGCTTGTAATAACACCGTTGGATGGATGCCTGGAGACTTTGAAAAGACGATTGATCACACCCTCATGAGGCGAGGAGTGGTTTGTGATCCGGTTTACTTCGCTCAGCAGCCTCCCGAATTTCCTGTAAGTCTGCAATCTCCTCAATATTTGAAATCTGCATGGATCAAAGTAACCGATGCGGGAAGAGGTTGAAAATTCTTCGCCGTTCTTCAAGGATTCTATGATCTCCAGTCTTCGATCAATGTCATCACTGCGGGAATAAACGTCAAAACAAGCACTGCCGAAACGAGTGTCCCGACTCCCAGCGCTATGGCCATGGGCACCAGGAACAAAGCCTGAATACTCGTTTCAAAAATCATTGGACCCAAGCCTAGAAATGTGGTGAGCGCTGTCAGCATAATCGGGCGAAATCGACGTTGTGCGGCCAGGATGACGGCATCTGTTGGAGATTTACCTTGTTTGAGATATTGATCCCGGGTGAGTTCCAACACAAAAGCACCATTCACCACCATCCCGCACAGGGCAATCATGCCAAAGACACTGAACACGCTCAGATCAAATCCCATGATAATGTGACCCAGCACTGCTCCCGCCAGGCTCAAGGGAAGCATCAACAGGACGACCATCGCTTGGAGATAGCTCCTGAGAAGAAGACGCCATGATCGCATAGATGGCAAAAAGGGAAGCCAGCAATCCCCATGAAAGATTGTTCATCGCTTCACGCTGTTCACGTTGTTCCCCTTCGAAAGAGTGACGGAGTTGTGGATATCGTTTGAGGATTTGCGGGAGTTCAGTTTTTTCAAAAGAACCCAGCACTTTGTTGCCCGTGGTGATTCCTGGGACGACATTGGCGGTGACGTTGATGACCCTGGCTCCGTCGACACGTGTGATGCGAGCCGGCGCGTCTGTTAACTCAATTTTTGCTGCCTGTCGCAAAGGGATCTCACCTCCACCAGGCGCCCGGATCAACAAATTTTTCCAGCCCGCTCAGTGTGCGTCTTTCTGATTCGGGGAATTTGACCATGACACGTAATTCTTCACGATCCATGGGCTGGCGAAGTGCCTCGGCACCATAAAAAGCGTGACGTATTTGTTGCCCCAATTCGCGTGCAGTGATGCCGAGGCTCCTTCCCTCCGGGGTGATTTCGAAATTGAATTGAGGCATTTCTCCCTGCCAAACCCCTTTCGCACGTCCTCAACTCCCGGGTATTTCCCTATGGCTCTTGCAACTTCGGCAGCAGCTTCCCGCAGAACTTCCACCTCTGGGTGAGAAATTTGAATGTCGATTTCAGCGGAGCCGCCAGGGCCGATCAAATAATCAAAAAAAGACCGATTCCACATCCGGTAAGGCTGGGAACTCTTCTCGCCACAACTGGGCGAACTCCCCTGGAGTAACCTTTCTTTCGACTTTGTGGAACCAGCCGGACGGAGACTTCCCCTCCATTTGAGCTTCGTTCAGCAACGGAAGTGGTGATGCGCGATCAATATGTCTTCTTCACCCAGTTTATCGATGGCTTTGCGTGCGGCTTCTTCTATCAGAAACGCTACCTCGCGTGTTCGCTCGGTGGGAGTGCCGGACGGCATTTCGATCTCCGCCTGCACAAAGGGAGGTTTCGATTGACGGGCGAAAGGTGAAGTCGATGCGGCCACTGAGAGTATATCCCCAGGATGATAAGGAACGCGCCGATGCGACAACCCACAGGTCAAATATCTTTGCTTGATGACCAGGTGTATCACCGGGCTGTACCAGCGGTCGATCAGATGATCGATGCGAACGCGCAGCTCGTGTTTGCCAGGCATGAAACTGATGATAAAGCTTGATGCCGGACTCTTTCGTTTTTCTGCGCAAGGTGGGCAGGCAGTATCAGGAGACATTCGATCAGGGAAACGGTAAACACAGCAATCACGACCGCAGGCAGCACGTAAAAGAAAACGCCCGGTTTCCCCCGGGCACGAAGAGGAGTGGAAGGAACGCAATGATATTGGTGCTCACCGCAAATACGACAGGTTTGGCCATCAGTTGGACTCCCTCTACAGCTGCCTGCATGCGGCTCTTGCCCAGAGACATTCTATGGAAAGATCTCTTCTCCCACAACGACGGCATCATCCACCACAATCCCGAGTGTCACAATGAATCCAAACAGAGAAATCATGTTGATGCTGGCGTCCATGGCTGGGAGCAGGAACAATGAACCCAGAATGGAAACCGGAATGCCTGCGGTTGTCCAAAAAGCAACTCGCAGCTCCAGGAATAGTCCCAATGCCAGGATCACCAGGAGGAGCCCGATGGCTCCATTGGTGAGAAGCATGTTGATGCGTTCCTCATAATCATCGGACCGGTCAAAGGTAATGGTGATGCCAACCGAGTCTGGCAGTTGAGTTTTTTCACTCGTCAATGAATTGACGAACGGCACGAGCGACTGTGAGTGGAGATTGAGTTTCCGAACTGTAGACAGCCAGCCAGATGGAAGGGCGGCCATTGAAATAGGATTCTCGTTCTGATTCTTCAAAATCATCTTTAACAATGGCAATATCTTTCAATCGAACTTTCGTGCCATCTGCTCTGCTGATGATCGGAATGGATTCAAATTCTCGAGCCAATTCCTTGCGCTCCTTGGTTTTGAGCAGGTAATCACCGCCGGCTGTCCTGATGGAACCCGCAGGCACGTCCAAAGCCGCATCATCGACCCGCCTCAGCGATGTCGTTTAACCTGAGCCCCATGGATCTGAGTCTGGCTTGTGGGACCTCAATGTGGACTTCAGGGCTTCGGACCCCTCTTAATTCGATCAAGGAAATTTCGGGAAGTGAAAGCAGCTTGTTCTCCATCTCCCTGGCAAATTCGACCAATCCCTTGGCGTCCAGATCTCCGTAGATTGAAAGATACATGACACCCGCGACGTCGGCCGTTATCCAGAGCAATGACGGGAGGTTCCGCATCCCTCCGGAAAAAGGTTGATGCGCTGGACCGCGGCCGTAATTTCCTGAAGGCCCCGGTTGCGATCTGAACCGGGAATCAGCTCAGCCAGAATGCGGGCATTCCCTTCGCTCGCAGTGCCTGTGATTTCCCGGACAAGCTCCATGGAACGCAGTTCCGATTCTATCGGAAGAATGATGGATTGTTCGACTTCCTCGGGACTTGCGCCCCGGTACTCCATGGAAATCTCAACCACATCCAAAGTGAAAGTCGGGTAGATCTCCTGTCGGATATTGAGCGAGACGATCAGCCCCGTGACAACCACGGCTACCATCAGTAAATTGGCAGCGACTTGGTTTTTTGGCAAACCAGGTGAGTAAACCCTGAAAGCCGGATTCGGATGTGTTCGCTTCTCGTTCCTGTTTCATCATTCGTTCAGAGACGCTGCGCGTTGATGACCGTGCCCGGTACAGCAGAACGAAGTGGACTGACAATTAATGTTTCACCCGGTTGCATCGCATTGGATACGTATACCATATCGTCCATGTTCCACAGGATTTCGACATCGCGGATTTGCAAGGTGCTGGAGGTGTCCACTACCCAGATGCGATTGTTGGATCTGAGGGAAGCCTGGCGAATTGCGAGGCAATCGTTGATTTCACCTGCTTCGATATCCACACGCACGTAACTTCCGATGAGCAGTGGGGCTGCCTTTCGGGATGCGCCGGCTGCCTCATTATGAGAGAATGAAATGAGCAGCCGTGCCATCCTTCCCTCGCGCTCTAAATCGCCTCTAAGACCGATTACCCTGCCGTTTCCCGCAAATTGCTTCCCGCCGCCTGATGTCAGGAAAATGCTGGTTCTGGCTCCTTGCTTGGAATCTTCCGGCAGTTGGATGTGACGGATCTGATCTACCCGGAAGTGACACCTGAATCCAATATTCATCAGCACCAATCAGAGTGGCTGCTGAATAGCCGGGGTTGATGCGTTGTCCGATCTCAAGGTTTTCTTCGAGGACAACGGCATTGAACGGCGACTTGATCAAATGGCGTTTGAGTAATTCAAGATTGCGTTCTCTAGCAATGCTTAATCGTGCTACTTCAGCTTCCTGCACGAGTGCTTCGGCTTCGAGGGAAATTAACTCTGTATCT
>CALSPN010000032.1 GCA_943788245.1 uncultured Verrucomicrobiae bacterium
GGTAATTACAGAAGCCCCGAGCATCATCAACGTAACACTTGATTTTGTAGATGGGGGCTCGTAGACGTGTCGCATGAAATTGGATTCTTCTTTGAATCTTGCGGTCCTGGTAGATTAATTGTTTCTTTCAGATGCAAGACTGACATTGTCCGCTCCACCTAACTTTGCTTCATCAATCACACGAACAATCAGGCCATAGTTAGCATTTTCATCACCCTGAATAATGACTGGCATGTCTTCAGATTGAGTCAGCCTTTTGACAAGTGGCCTTACACCGGCCACACCAATCTCTCTTCCCCCATAAACCACTTTTCCATTGCTGGTAATGGCGAGTAACACACTGTTCTTTTCCAGAGAAATGGCGGAAGCAGATTGCGGCTTATCAACTTCAACCTCCCGTTTCTTCGACAAAGACTGTCGTCACGATAAAAAAGATCAGGAGAATGAAGACCATGTCAATCAACGGTGACACGTTGATTTCGGAGACCTCTTCGACCTCAGTAATGGACCTCCGCGCTCTCATGCTGGGCTCAGGGCCTTTTCGCCAAACGGAGCAGCAACAGACTGCCTGGATATCGTGGTGTATTGCTTGGCTGCAAATTCTGCACCATGTTTTTTGTGCATTTGAACGGTAAAACTTTCTATTTTCGCGAGAAAAGGCATCATATTCATCACGTTTGCGCTTTAATAGGTGGACCATGAGTAATCCCGGAATGGCAATGCAAAGCCCAACCTCAGGAGGAAACAGGGCTGCAGAAATCCCTTTCGCCATCATTTCTGCCATTTCACCACCACCTGCCCCAATGGATTGAAAAGTCATCAGCATGCCCATGACGGTTCCAAGCAGACCAATTAATGGCGCGGCAGTGACAAGGATATTGATGAAAGTGATGTTCCTATCGATGTAGGGCATTTTTGAGACAACTACCTCTGCGAATCGATTGTGGATCTCATGGATGCTCGTTACTTCATCCTGTGTATATCGAATGATCTCACCAATTTCACCTTTCCCATTTTCAGGGTTCTGAATCCAATTCGCCCACTGATCCTCACTTAATTATGAAAGTCGCGCTTGGAAAAAATAAAGAAACATTCGAACAGCAGCAGCGTAGGTCATCAAGCCAAGAGCTGCCAGAGGGATCATGGTCCAACCACCTGCAAGCCAGGTGTTCCAGACTCGTTCTATGAAAGATTCAATCATCATGTTTTCTATTCAGTTTGGATATAATTAAATGCCACCAACATGCGCTCAACTCTCCGGGTCCGACAGACCATTGATAAAACCAACAGAAATCTGCTCCATGCTTCCCAAAACACCCTTGACCTTTCGGGTAACAAAAGCGTGACAAATGAGGGCGGGAACAGCTACGACAAGCCCAAATTTTGTCGTTATCAAAGCTTCGGAAATTCCGCCTGAAAGCATTCGTGGGTCACCAGTTCCAAAAACGGTAATCATGTTGAAGGTATTTATCATTCCCGTTACCGTTCCCAGCAATCCAAGGAGAGGAGCTGTTGCTGCTGTGAGGGCAATCAGAGGAATCCAGCGCTCCAGGGCAGGTTTGGCGCTCAACATTTTCTCATACATGATTTCCTCGAGATATTCTTTCTTTTCATGCCGATTTTCTACGGCCGATTTCAAAACATCTCCAACGTAGCCTTTCATGGTATCTATGTGCTTGAGTGCTTTGGGAGCATTATCCGTTCTTATCTGGATAAAATCAACTGAAGGTCGGCGGGAGTTGCCAATTTGATGCTGGACAGTTGCAACCATTTCATCAGGGGCAATCAAAACAGGCCGCCAGCCCTAGCCAACAATGGGCAGCATCACGGGGCCACCCTTCTTCATGTGTTCAATAAGATTATCTTGAGTAGCAGCAATTTTCAGCGCATTCCCCATGGTGGGGTCAATAGGGAATTCGCCTTTCCCGGCATCGGAAAGCTGTCGGATGACCGCAGTTCGCTCAGCACCAAGATCCACCACTGTTGGTTTGGGGGACCCCAATTGAAGTTGAGCCAACCCGGCGCTTGCGGTGTCCGAACTGGCGAAAACAGCAAAAGGCCCCATCAGGATTACCTCTCCATTTTCAAGGACACCACTGGGTGCAAGTGCATCACTGGTAAATTTTTTTCCGCCAATCAGACTTTCAAGCCGGTCAATGGAAGCATCTAGGAGGGCAACCTGAGCATCCGCAAAATCCCCTGGGGAAAGGTCAGGGTTTTTTGGAAGCAAACTGTAAAGCCCGAACAGCAGATTGATAAGTTTCGACTTCAGTGATATGGATGCGGGTTTTCGAACAATTGAGCATATTCAGAAATGAGGCCGTTGAGATAGGCTTTTTCCTCGTTCAAACCCTTGGTATGAGTTTTGAGTGCATTCAATTCAACCAGTTGGTTGTCAGAGGATCTTTCCAAACGCGACAGCTCCTGACGTTTTTTCGATGACTCGGGCTTCCAATTCGTTAATCCTTTTTGAAAGCGGCACCTTTTCATCAGCGATCTTTTTTTTGAGAGGCGCTTAATACTGTCAGTGCACTTTCAAGGTCTGATTTAAATGAATCTTGCAACTGCTCAAGATTCTGAGCGTGCAATAAGCCCACAGAAAGAAGGGTAGCTACAGCAGCCATCTGCCTCACTAGCGTTTGCTGGAAATATCATGAGTTGCATCATCTAATTGAGTTCAATGGGTAGTTCCACAAACGCAGCTGGTTTGCCGCCCTGATAAATATCAATAGCCTGCTGGATTTTCGCAGCAAGCTCGGGCTTGATGCTCCATTTCCACCCGTCCTCACCAGGAGAGCCAACCCCCGCAAATTCACCCGAAGGATCCACAAAATAAGCTTGAGCTAACCCGACGTAAATGACTTGAGCCTGAACCTCAGCTCCGGATTGATTTTTACGAAGCTCGGATACCACAGACACTCCACCGTTGAACTTGTCTACTTCATTGATTACCCCCAGTAGGTTTTGCATGCGGGTAGAAATAGATAATTTTGTTTCCAGAGGAGCCTCAGGAATACGATCCAGCAAGGGTGAAATCCGGTCACTGACAGCAAGAGGGAGTAGTTTGGAGAGTTGTTTCAACTTGCTTTCAAGCCGCGAAACTTCACCTTTCAAACGATCCATGTACTCGATGAGGGACCTCTTTTCGCTGGTGGTCGAATCGAACTCCTCCTCAACCTGACCCCGCCCTGTATCCACCTTGGATATTTGAGCTTCGGTCGAAGCCAACTCGCTTTCATAAGCCTCGATGGACTGAGAAAGAATTTCTTTTTCAATTTGCCAGTCAGCTTCAAGGGTGGATCTTAGTTGACGCGCCTCAACCCATTTTTCAACGGTGTTGCGTGTCTCGACCAATGGAGATTGAGTCCATGCAGGAGACGCAACTAGGACGACCAGTAAAACGACCGATAGATAGATGAACTGTCTAGGAAATCCCATTTGCCGACAACATTCACGCAGAAATGTTTCGGCAATCTGTCTTAAATGTTACGATTATGTGACATCTCGACCTGACATAAGAGTATCACGTAACTTACCGATTCATCGCCTGCCTGCAGGGGAGTTCACGTTTTTGTCACATAAATGCAATCCCGGTGACACAGCGGCGAGGGAAAAAGGTAAAAGCTATTGAACGTTCAATAGAGATTGAAATACCGAGATAAAACAAAAAAGATGAAACAACTACTCAATACATTGGCAATTATGATCTTTCTGTTGCCAACGATCACATCATGGAGCGCAACCATACAGGTGACGGATGCAAGTATTCAGGGTAACACGACCTGGACGGCTGATAACGAATATGTTCTCAACGGTCTGGTCTTCGTCGAAAATGGTGAAACACTCACCATCGAACCCGGCACTGTCATCAAAGGCAAACTCGGCCAAGGTGCTGATGCCAGCGCTCTGGTCGTTGCACGTGGTGGCAAGATCATGGCTGAAGGAACAGCAGAAGCTCCCATTATCTTCACTGCCGAAGAGGATGACGTCAATGATCCCGAGGATTTTGGCAGCACCGATCGTGGCATGTGGGGTGGATTGATCGTTCTTGGTAACGCTACCTTGAATAGTCCCGCTGACAGTGGCTCTCCCATTACCGATAACATCGAGGGAATCGACATCAACGAGCCAAGGGGTGGGTTCGGCGGTAACGATGATGCCGACAATAGCGGTGTTCTCCGTTACATCTCCATCCGTCATGGTGGCACGCTCATTGGAGCAGACAATGAAATCAACGGACTGACCCTCGGCGCTGTTGGTAGCGGAACAACCATTGAGTTCATCGAAGTCTTCGCCAACCTGGATGACGGGATCGAATTCTTCGGAGGAACCGCTGAAGTCAAGTTCGCCTCGGTAAGCTACTGTGGTGATGATAGCTTTGACTACGATCAGGGCTGGCGCGGTAAAGGTCAGTTCTGGTTCACCATTCAAGACGGTGACGGTGGGGATGCCGGTGAACACGATGGGGACATCGACGATGATACCAAAACTCCTCTTTCCAAACCCACTATCTATAATGCAACGTTGATCGGCGCTGGTAAGGATTCCGGTAACAGCAAGCGCGTCTTCAATATTCGCGATAACGCTGGAGCCATGTATTACAACAGTATCTTCACCGATTTCAATGGCCGGGCCATTGATATTCAGGATGACAGTGCTGGTAGGGCTCAGGCCGGTGATATTGACTTCCGCAACAACATCTGGTGGAGCTTCGGTGCAGGCGATACGGGCGAGAGCATTGCCAATGCCAATGCGCAATACCTCTTCTCCGAAACTGATCGCTTAAATCAAATCATCGACCCTCAAATCACCGCCATCAGTCGTGATTATGACGCGATGCTTGACCCTCGCCCAATGGCTGGCAGTCCTGCACTGAGCAATGCACTCTTTGCCCTGCCTGCAGGTGATGACTTCTTCATGAATGTCGATTTCCAGGGCGCCTTCGGAACGTGGAACTGGCTTTCAGGGTGGACAGCCATGGCCAGTGGTGGATATATCAGCAATGAAGAAGGAACAATTCCAACGGTGGATCCTTTACCTGTTGCCATCAGCATTCATGCGGAAGTGGGTTCATTGATGTTGGAGTTTGTATCCGAATCAAATGTGACTTATCAGCTGCAGTCCAGCACGGATTTCAGTTCATGGGTGGAGGAAGGCGAAGCATTGATCGGATCGGGCGAATCAATCTCGATTGTCTTGCCAGCTCAGGGCAGCTTGAATTTCTTCCGAATTCTGGCTCAATGATGTTTGCCCACACCTATTGAGGTAAAAGCAAGGCTCCCCAGAATTGGGGAGCTTTTTTTTGGTGAACTACTCAGCAAGTATTTGAATTGCTGATTGTTTTTGAATTTCCGAAAACGCTGTCATTCATAGTCTGGTTGAGCCAGGTCTTGCCCCCTTGCAAGTTTGACCATCTTCTCAACGAGTTCATCCGTGTTCCAGGTGTTACCGATAAAAATTTCCTGAATCTTACCCTTTGGATCCACGAGGACAGTCCGTAGATTATGGTCCCAATCCATGACGGTATTTTCGCTACGATAAAACATCAGTCCAAACTGTTCGGTAAGCGCATCAATTTCGATCATGGCTCCTGTCGCAAAAGACCATTTTTCAGGATCATACTGATATGCGCTGGCGTAGAACTTGAGCCGCTCGGGCGTGTCATTGACTGGGTCGAAGCTGATTGAAAGCAATTGCCAGTTGTCGGGACCATCTTGAAGCGCTTTGAGCTTTTGCTGCGCATCCAAAAATTGTTTATTCATTTTAGGACAGAAATCCGGAAGCGGACAGCGAGTGTAGATAAATGTAATCGCCAGAGCCTTGCCACGATATTGCTCAAATGAAATAGGCTTGGATAACTGATTGGTCATGGGGTAGTCAGGAAGCATATCTCCTATCATCAAGGGCTCTACCTCGCGGACCCGGCGCCACGGAGCTGTCTTTGAAAGCTCGTCAAGCGACGGCACTTCAGCACTTAATTTCTCTACGCCATCGATCCAGCTACGCCCATCCGTCACATGAAGCAGAAAACTGATGGTATCATCCGCCTGGATAGATGCCCATTCATTGGTGTTGCCAATATTGAAAGGCATGGTCATTTCCTTCATATAGTCAGGAATCTCCTCATGGTGAATACGCGCTCGAGACAGATCGGGCTCGATCGATTTGACAACCCCGGAAACAGTGAACAGCTTGAGTTCACTGACAGTTGCTGAGACAACCTGATCGACTTCGGGTTCTTTGGGTTCAATCGGGCCTGGCTCTTCGCTCGTCTCAGTAGCAGCACTCAAAGCCTCGGGCGATTCAGATTGAGCAAAGGCAGGCTCTCCCTCTTCAACCTGCCCGCAACCAATCCAGAAAACAATCTGGTGAAGGAGCAGCACTGTGAGAAGTACCTTGGAGTAACGATGATGAATCATGTCTTTAGATGACATAGATATCTCTTTATTTCCAATCAATTCAACGAAACATGTCCGATTAAATTGATCTTGAAGCACGTTTTGACCTCATGGACTGAATCAACTATTGTGAGGGACGTGAAAAGTGTCAAAGTCCCATTGGAAGAAAGATCCTACCAAATCGTTATCGGTCCATCGCTTTTGAAGGCCGTGGGCCGGAGGTGCAAACAATTGAAACTTGGACAATCCTGTGCGGTTATTACCGATGATCGAGTCGAGCCACTTTACGCAAAACCTGCGATCGATTCGCTGAAAGCGTCGGGGTTCAATGTGACGTTGATCACCATTCCGGCCGGAGAAAAATCAAAAAATCTACGCTTGGTGCAAAACTGCTATGATCAACTTGCGCAGGCACGATTGGAACGGAATTCATTCGTGCTAGCTCTGGGAGGAGGAGTTGTAGGCGATCTTGCGGGCTTTGTTGCTGCAACTTATCTGAGGGGAGTGGACTTTGTACAGGTGCCAACGACCTTGTTATCTCAGGTAGACAGCTCGGTGGGTGGCAAGGTAGGGGTCAATCTGAAAGCAGGCAAAAATCTGGTCGGGGCATTTTACCAGCCCCGCCTTGTCCTTTGTGATCTGGATACGCTACAAACGCTGCCACCTCGTGAATTCAAAGCGGGACTCGCAGAGGTGATCAAATACGGCATCATCGATGATGCCCGCTTGTTCAAAAAACTGGAATCAGAAATGGAGCGGATACTAAAACAGGATCCTAAAGCCCTTGGAAGTATCATTGCCAAGTGTTGTCAAATTAAAGCCAAGGTGGTGGGTGCTGATGAGAAAGAAAGCGGATTGCGCGCGACCCTCAACTACGGACACACCATAGGTCACGCCATCGAAGCAATCACTCGTTATGGTACGTTTCTTCATGGCGAGGCAATATCCATAGGTCAAATTGCCGCAGGCGTTTTGTCCCATGCACTTTGCCAATTTCCCGAAAAAGATATGGAGCGCATCAGAGCCTTGTTTGAAAAAGCCAAACTGCCGACGTCCCTTAGATTCACTGCGACCCAAAGAGAAAAACTCATGAAAGCAATGCAGTTGGACAAAAAAGTAAGTGACGGCAAAGTGAAATTTGTTTTGGCATCACGCATCGGTAGTGTTTCTCCGGGACATGTCGTGCCAAATGATATGATTCATGCGGTATTGGAGCAGATAGGTCTCGAATCATCTGAATCATGAAAGTCAATGGCCTCAGTAAATAATCAGGAGGCATTTTGAACTCCACAACTTTCTGGTGCGGCAAATTCGGAAGCATGTCCCTTCAGGTCCAGACGAGGCGGAAGAATCTGACTTTCAGGATTCAAAGCATCCTGAAGTGCCAAGGCACGCCTCAGATCGCTTGAAATCAACCATGGAAGCATCCGTAAAATCGACTTCCCTTTGATTTGTTTCAAACCCTGCAAAAACTCAAAATCTACGGGCTGGTTCGCTCTGTTCAACTGGAACTTTTTGGGAATCCTCCCCCCCGAAAAGACAGCAGGTAGAAACTTAGCAGAATTTTTTTAATACAAGCGGCATCATGACGATACCAATTGCCCCAATGGATGCGATTTTCCTTTTAATCTGCAGGGCGGAGGTTAGTTTATGTCCTTGTGGAGGACCACGGAAACTTTTTTTGAAAGTATCATTTTGAGAATTCAAAAGAAGGCTTGCTTACCTTTTTGAGATGAGAAATGCGTCAAAATTCTGTCTATTAAGTAATGAATAAGGTTTTGTTTATTTGCACCGGCAATTGGTATCGAAGCCGATTATCGGAGGTGTTGTTCAATTATTACGCGATGATGTGTAAGCTGGATTGGCGCGCTGATTCTCGAGGCATGACAGAGACCCAGATTAGAGGCATCTCTCCAGACGCCATGCAATACCTTGAGCAAAAAGGCCTCCATACGTATCTGGACGAACCTCGCGATCCTGAAGCAATTAAAGTCTCCGACCTGGAGGAAGCGGATCTTGTGCTTGTCCTTTGTCGTGATGAACATGAAGGAATGATGCGCGAACGTTTCGGGCAAATCCCGAAGATCCTGGAGTCGCAAGGCAAATTGCGGTTCTGGAATGTCTTCGATGTTCCGGTGGAAGCACCCTCCGGACTGAAGAGTCTGTTTGGAGTCAAAAGCGCGCGCCAATCGCAGCCATCGAAAAGCAGTTGTGAACATATTGATCTTGCTGTCAAATTGCTGATTCACGAACTTTCCGAAAACCAGATGAAGGTCACTCTTAATCCCAGTGAGGTCGAGTAGAGAGTCAACTTTCACCTACGGTTTCAGTTCCAATCTCTCCGCTTGGCAGGCATTTTGAGTTTTGCCGTCGTTTCAGCCAATTTGGCAATATTCCCTGGCTAGGACTGAAAACCCATGCAACACAGAATATGCCTGCGCCAGCAACAACCATGCAACCTGCGGTTGAGCTATTCAACCAAATCGCCAGATGAAGTCCCAGCACTGAACTAGCAGCGGCATGCAGCAGAGATAACATAAGTACGATCGGGAAACGCGTGGTTAACATGGATGCAGTGGCACCCGGCAGAATAAGCATGGCAATGACCAGGATAGCACCCACTGCCTCAAAAGCACTTACCACGATTACAGAGAGCCAGCACATTAACGCATAATGGACAAATGTTGCGTTGATCCCCATTGAAGAGGCCAGCCCGGGGTCGAAGGAGCTAACGAGCAGCTCCTTGTAGAAAACCACCATCAGACCTAGCGTTAAAAAGGCGACTAATCCCATACGAATCACGGGAGAAGGCGCGAGTTGGTAAGTTCCTATTGTAAAAAATGGCTGGATACTGACAAAAGCAATTTCACCGTGCAAGACGCAATCAGCATCCAAATCAACTTTGTCTGCATACACACTGATTAAAACCACACCGAAAGCAAACAAGGTAGAAAATGTGATCCCAATGGCCGCGTCTTGTTTGATACGCGTTCGTGTATGAATGATCTCGATCATCAGAGTGGTCAACACACCGGCAATCAACGCACCCATAAAAATGGCAAAACCATAACTGATCCCATGCCCAGATGGCTCCACTGCTAGATCAATTCCCTCGCCAGCAGCTTGACGATTGGTCCATGCATTCGCGGCAAGAAAGGCAATGGCGAGGCCGGGAAGAACGCTATGGCTGATGGCGTCACCAACCAAAGCCATGCGACGCAGTATGAGATAATTCCCCGCTAATCCACATGCCGCACAGACGAGGAACCCCATGAGGAAGATCCAACCATAAATTGAAAATTCCGTCGTCCAGGGAGCCACAAAAATGGCTTGCCAATCCAATGCCGGTATCATTTCGCTCATGATGGTTTTCTATATCCAGTCGCAGTAGGCGGCGATGATTGAACCGTTCCGTGTGCTGAAATAATTTCCTCAGCGGATGGAATGGGTTTCCCATGCGGATCACGATCTGCAAAATTCAACTGGCGCTCAAGTTGACGTACAAGGTCTTCACCCAAAATATGTTCAATTTCTTCCGCGTCATCATGCACATGATCAGGCGAATAATTAGCAGCGTCCGTTAAATAGAGTTCCCATAAGCGATGGTTGCGGACAATCGTTTGTGCACGGCGCATGCCTTTTGGAGTCAGATAAAAAGCTTTTTCACCCGGTGGCATGGTCCCATATCCGAGACGCACCAGTTCAAGGCAAGACGCTTCCGTGCCATCAAGGGTTTGGCGCCTCAACTCCGCCAATTCCACTAATGTCACTCCTTCCTGGCGAAACTTTTCTTGTTCCAGAACATGGAAAACCGCCTTGAGCGTGTTTTCTCTCCGAACACGCCCAGACCTGGATCGACGCGTCCACCACTTTATGACAACCCCATGCGAGGGAGCAAAGAAGAAGGCCACAGCAAAAAGAACAGCGGCAGATAAGACCATGAAGGGTCCGGTCGGCAATTGATGTCCGAGGAAAGAGAAAAATGCTCCCATGATCCCTGCAAGCATTCCTGTCAGGCAAGCGAATAAGAGCATTCGATGCAATCGATCCGTCATCAGATAGGCAGTGGCAGCAGGAGTGATCAACATGGCGGAAACAAGAACCACGCCCACGGCCTGTAAAGCAATGACCACCGAAAAAGCCAGAAGTAACATGAAACCGTGATGCACCCATGCTACAGGTATCATCACACTGTAGGCAAAACCCGGATCAAAACTGACGGTCAGGAGTTCCTTATAAAACAACCATACCAGCCCAAACGTCAACAGGGTGACAACCGCCATCAATTGGATATCAGATTGACCGAGTGACGCAGCCTGCCCAAACAGGAATTTATCAATACCACTCTTGTTTCCTGAAGGCAGTCGTTGAATCATCGTAACCAGGCAGATTCCCACTCCAAAAAAACAGGCAAGCACCATACCCAGAGCGGTGTCTTCCTTGAGCTTGGTGGTGGTTGTGATTCGGGTGACCATGAAACTTCCCAGCAGACCGGCCACAGTTGCACCGATGAAAATGGCCACTGGATTCTTATCCATGTCCCACAGGAATCCAGCTGCAACACCCGGCAGAACCGCATGCGATAAGGTATCGCCTAACAACGCTAGTTTTCTAACCACCAAAAAGCTTCCGAGCAACCCACAGGTCAATCCCAGCAAGATAGCACCAGTAAGGGCATATCGAAGCGAAGGGTCTTTGAAGCTGAAAAACCTTACAGTTTGATCCCATACTGATATTTCAGTGATGTCCCCGATACGCGCGGCATGCACAGGAGTCAACGCCGCCATGAAGAGCAGCAAGATCCAGCCAATCAAATTTAACCGCAAATACTTCATGGCTTCACGGTTATCCTTTGTTCTGTCGAACTGCTTCGGCGACTTCAGAAAGTATGGTTAGACGACCACCATACGTTTTCTGAAGTTTTTCATAGGTAAAAACTTCTTCCGTGGGTCCAAAATCTACAAGTCTCATGTTTAACAAGACCAGCATATCGAAATAATTGCGTGCCGTCGGCAGATCATGATGAACCACCAGTATGGTTTTGCCTTTTTGACGAAGTTCGTGAAGCAGCCCTATGATGGACGACTCTGTGGCCGCGTCCACCCCCGCGAACGGCTCATCCATGAAATAAAGATCACTTTCCTGAGCCAATGCCCTGGCAAGAAACACTCTCTGCTGTTGCCCTCCACTCAGGTTGGCTATTTGGCGGTCGGCATAAGGCATCATCTTTACTTTTTCCAAGCAGGCAGAGGCAATATCCCGATCTTCCTTACCAGGTCGTTTGAATAATCCCAACTTGCCATAGCGCCCCATCAGCACAACATCCATGACACTCACGGGAAAATCCCAGTCAACCGATTCCCTTTGGGGCACATAACCCACTCTTTTTAGATTCTTTCGATTGTTTTTTCCAAAGATTTGCACCCATCCACTGTCAGTGGGCAGAAGCCCCATGATGGCTTTAATGAGGGTGGATTTACCGGCGCCATTCGGGCCTATGATGCCAATCAGCTTCCCGGGGGGAACCGCGAGATCGATTCCATAGAGCACCGGTTTGTGGTGGTATGCCACGGTTAAATCGTGGATTTCCAGCGGAATATCCTCAACCGCAAGACCCTTCGTCCAACGATTGGCCGGTGGAGGCGTTGTTTCTATTCGAGGTATTTTGTCTTTTTCCTGAGCCATAAACGAAGGGTGAAGCATGTTGTTTAACTGCTCTAATCCACATAACAGCATAGAAAATCTTCCTCAGTAATCAAGTCAATAAGTTAGATGAGACTAACTTTTATTTAGGCACCGATAAACTTTTTTAAAAAAAATTGAGCATTCCTGAACGAGCAGTTGTCGAACTGATATTGGTATAAATAAACTCTGTTAGTTCTCTGTTTTGCTCAGTTCACTGACCCTCTTTCATGTTGTGCGACATGGAAGAGGGTCTTCTCGTTTCCAACCTTTTGCACTTGCATCTCAATAGAAAAAAGATTCCTCTAAATTGATGAAATCCAAACAATTGATCACTCGCGGACCCTTGTTTTCAGGATATTTTTTTGTACTGCTGACCTTTTGCCTTCACCATCAACCCGTTCAGGCAGACTTGAAAAAGGTGACTTCTGTCGAGGGAATCACCGAGTATCAAATGGACAACGGGATGCGTGTCCTGCTCTTCCCTGATAGTTCTCAACCCAAATTCACGGTCAACATCACCTATTTCGTGGGTTCAAGACACGAGGGACGTGGAGAGAAAGGGATGGCACATTTGCTGGAGCACATGCTGTTCAAAGGGACTGAAAAGTATGGAAATATCATCAAACTGCTGTCAGCGCGTGGAGCGCAGTTCAATGGAACCACCTGGGTTGACCGCACAAACTATTACGAAACACTACCCTCGGATCAAAAGGGAAATCTTGAATTCTCTCTTGAGCTGGAGGCGGAGCGTATGGTCAACAGCCTGATCCTGAGCGAAGATCTGGAAACTGAATTCACAGTGGTTCGCAACGAATTCGAACGAGGAGAAAACAATCCCATACAAATCCTGTATCAGCGCATGATGTCATTGGCTTTTGACTGGCATAATTACGGATTTTCCACCATTGGATCTCGAAGCGATATCGAACGCGTACCAGCAGAAAACCTCAAGAAATTCTACCAAACATATTATCAACCCGATAATGCCATGCTGGTCATTGCGGGTGATTTCAAACCGGAGGAGGCGCTGGCATTGGTTGAGAAACATTTTGGTCCCATTCCAAAACCTGAGCGCCTGTTGAGCGACACGTATACGGTTGAGCCCGTCAAGGATGGGGCCCGGCATGTCACGCTGAATCGCAATGGAGATGTGGCGGCAACAGGTGTGTTGTATAATGTGTGCGCAGGTTCTCATGCCGACACGGTCACCCTGGATGTCATCGGCACGATCCTCACAGACGCACCCTCGGGAAGGCTCTACAAATCCTTGGTCGAAGAGGGACTGGCCAGTTTTGTATCTCCCCTTTTCTACCCCACGCGCGAGCCGGGCGCCTTCATGGTATTGTCGGAAGTACAGAAGGACATCGATCCAGAGAAGGTGCTCGAGAAGATGAAGGAAGACATCGAATCGTTCTTCAACAGCGAAATCACTGAGACGGAAGTCAATCGCGCAAAAACCCGTCTTCTCAAACAAATTGAACTTTCTTTCAAGAACAGCAATCAAATCGGCATCAACCTGACCGAAGCGGCGGCGGTAGGTGATTGGCGTTTGTTTTTTCTATCGCGCGACCAATTGGAACAGGTGACCGTTGAAGATGTCAAACGTGTGGCTTCCGTTTATTTTAAGAGCTCCAACCGAACGAGTGGTATTTTCCATCCAACCAAGGAACCCAATCGCACGATCATTCCTGAAACGCCGAATGTGACCGAGCTGGTCCAGGGTTACAAAGGAAAGGAAGCCATTGCTGAAGGTGAGGATTTTGAGGCCACCCATGAAAATATTGAAAACCGCGTAAGACGGGAATCCATTGGCCAGGGCATCAAAATAGCTCTACTCGCCAAAGAAACACGTGGCAACAGCGTGACCGGCACCTTGAATTTTTACATGGGTAACTTGATGTCATTGAATGATTCAGCCACCCAGACGGCCGCTGATATAGTACCGAGCCTCATCATGCGAGGGTCTGAAAACCATTCTTATCAAGATATCAAAGATAAATTGGATGCACTCAAAGCCAACGTTTCAATGAGCGCAGGGGAACATGGAAGCTCACTCAATGTTCGCTTCCAGACCGACCACGAACACCTGGTTGAGCTGATTCATTTTCTGGGTGAACTTCTGACAACTCCGACTTTTCCTGAAGATGAGTTCAAGGTGCTCAAGCAGCAACAATTGACAGGCATGCAAGGAATGCTCTCTGATCCGCAGTCGCTCCTTTTCAGACGGCTGCGCCAGCGACTCAACCCTTATCCCGCTGAGTCCATTCATCATATTCATGATCTACCTGTTTTGATCCAGCGGATGGAGGCTTTGAAACTTGCCGATATTCAATCTTTCTACAAAAAACACTACGGAGCGGGCCATGCACGATTGAGCATTGTCGGAGATATGGAAGAGGAGAAGGTAATCAAATCGCTGAAAGAGGCATTTGGTGACTGGCATTCTCAAACCGTCTTCGAGAGAATCAAAAAACAACGATTACCTGCGATCAAGGTCGATGAACTGATTGAAACGCCTGATAAAAAAATGGCTGTTGTGGCAGCAGGTGCCTCGGTGGCAATGGATGACACCGATGGCCGATACCCCGCTTTACTGTTGGCAAATTACGTGTTGGGAGGATTCGCAGAATCACGGCTGTTCAATCGACTAAGACAAAAGGACGGTTTGTCCTACGGTGCTTACTCAGGCTTTAACGCACGTTCCTTGGATCAAGTTGCCGCGCTGTCTGCAATGGCGATTTGCGCGCCTGAAAACGCAGAGAAAGCTCAAATGGCTCTTCATGAAGAATTGAACCGATGGTTGTCCGAACCAATCCCTGCAGAGGAATTGGCAGCGGCAAAACAAAGCTGGGCAACTTCACAGAAAAACAGTTTGGCCAATGATCCAGTTGTGGCGGGTGAATTGGCAAGTGGACTTTATCTTGGACGGACCATGCTCTTCGACAAACACGTCAACGAGCGCATTGGAAAACTGACTTCAAAGGAAGTGCTTGAAGCGCTTCAATCGAGTTTTGAACAGGACGGTTTTGTTAAAATCAAAGCAGGCGATCTTGAAAACCAATGAAGTTGATCAGGCCTGAGCAAGGAATGACCCAGATGAAATGTTGAGGACTGGTTTTCCGGCTGAACCTGCTGTCGTTGTCCGTATCCTTCCTTGACTGCGAATGAAAGTTTGAGGTGGAACACACATTCCGTCCCAGTCAACGTATCACGCCAAACGGAACAAGGGCAATCCAATCGACCAAGCACCCCCCACCGTTGGATACGGGACGTCCTGGCAGGCAAGCTCAGCGCCCCCTCACACCCTCCGCTCGCGCGCAAACGGGTCCAAAGAAAACCCTCGAACCCCAAGCATATTCACGCAACACGAATCGGGAGCAATCCGATCCATACCATTCAATTTTCCTCCTTAGATTATTATCACCGAGCCTCACCACGAACGGTCATGAAAACAGCGCATTCTGGATCTGCTTGCTGGCACATCTTCAATAAAAGCTTCTGGAATTTTTAATAGCTCTCATCAGCCTCTTCTGTCCATTATGGACGCATGTTCACTTTAAGTCACTGGATCAAGACGTGCATGGTTTGGGTTGTGGCAAGCAACCTGATTTTGCGGGGAGATGACAGCGCAACTCACCAACAAGAAACCGAGGGGGAGAAAGCATCATGGAATGTGAACCATATTCAAGGCCCAGGATTTGAACAGGTCATCGACACCCGCGAGGGGACATGGATGAATCTTGATGTAAGCCCTGACGGAAAGCACGTTGCTTTTGATTTACTCGGGGACCTTTACATGATGCCTATTGAAGGCGTGAACGATAAAAACGCACAATCCCTCATTCACCTGACTGAAGGTATCGCCTGGGATATGCAGCCTCGATTCAGCCCGGATGGCCAACATCTGGTTTTCACGAGTGACCGTACTGGCAACAACGAGAAAGGCGGCGACAACATATGGACGATACATATTGCTACCGGGGAGCTAAATCAAATCACTCAGGAAACCTTCCGCCTTTTCAACAATCCAAACTGGTCGCCCGATGGAGAATACATTGTCGCACGTAAGCATTTCACCAGCCGACGTTCTCTAGGTGCGGGAGAAATGTGGTTGTTTCATCGCTCTGGAGTCAACGGTGGAGCACATGCAGGCGTGCAGCTTACTTCCAAGCCAACGGATCAAAAAGATGTGAATGAACCCGTATTCTCGATCGACGGCAAACATCTTTACTACTCTGAAGACGCAAGCCCGGGTTCCACCTTCGAATACGACAAGGATTCCAACGGACAGATTTATGTTGTGCGTCAACTGGATTTGGAAACAGGCAAGACACTGAGCCTGATCAATGGTCCCGGAGGAGCCTGTCGCCCGACCCCTTCCCCTGACGGAAAGACTCTTGCTTTTGTACGCCGAGTAGACGGGAAGTCCGGCCTTCACGTTTTCGATATCGAATCAGGAGCCATTCAGTTACTTTATGACAATCTGGAGAGAGACATGCAGGAGACCTGGGCCATTCACGGTGTCTATCCAGCATTTGCATGGACACCGGATGGTGAATCCATCGTCTTCTGGGCTCGTGGAAAAATATGGAGATTAAATGTAGCCGATACCTCACTTCATGAAATTCCGTTTCGCGTCAGAGACACTCGTCAAGTAGCAGAACCCGTTAGATTTCCGGTGAACGTTGCTCCAGGCAAATTCCCTGTCCGGATGTTGCGTTGGGTGCGTGTTTCCCCTCAAGGCGACAAGGTGGTCTATCAAGCCCTTGGTCACATCTACATCAAAAACCTGCCTGATGGTGAACCGACCAGATTGACTTCTCAGAATGATCACTTCGAGTTTCATCCCAGTTTTTCTCGAGATGGTCAATATCTTGTTTACACGACGTGGAATGACAAGAGCCTGGGTCAGATCCGGGTAACTTCTCTGTCAAAAAAAGACGACTACGAAAACCGAGCCGTCACGAATAAACCTGGACACTATATCAACCCTGTCTTTTCACCGGATGGTTCCAAAGTCGTTTTTCAACGCACTGGCGGAGGTTGGTTGACGAGTCCTTTGTGGTCCAGAGACCAGGGAATTTACGCCATTGCAAGCCAGGGAGGTCAACCTGTGAAAATCACTGAGAGCGGATCAAACCCTCAATTTGGAATTTCAAATGAACGAGTGTTCTTGCAAAAGACAGCTTCCGGCCCCAACGCGGACAACCGAAAACTGGTTTCGATCAGTATGGAGGGCAAAGAAGAGCGCACTCATTTCACCAGCACCTGGGCAACTGACTACCAGGTCTCACCTGATGGTAAATGGATTGGGTTCGTTGAAAGATTTCACGTCTATGTCGCACCCTTTGTTCAAACTGGGAAAACCATCACGCTGGGCCCTGACCAAAAAGGACTCCCCATGTTCAAGGCAAGCGAAACGGCAGGTGACTGGATACAGTTTTCAGGGCCTGACTCCAACCTTTACTGGTCTTTGGGATCTAACCTTTATTCGTTGCCTGTTTCTCTCGAGCAAATGACCGCTTCAGATGAGGACACCTTGCCCGAGCCGAAAATAAAGAACATCAGTTTCGAAGCGGAACATGACAAACCTTCGGGCACTCTCGCTCTGACAGGAGGTCGCATGCTTTCCATGGTCCATCCATTTATCGAGAAAAACACCACTCTCATTATTGAGGGAAATCGTATCGTCAATATCGGATCCGACGGACAGGTTGCGATCCCGGAAAATGCGCATGTCCTTTCATTGGAAGGACGTCTGGTCATGCCTGGACTGATTGATACACACGCACATGGCCAACAGGCAGCTTCCGGCATCATCCCTCAGCAAAACTGGGTTGATTATGCACGTCTGGGCTTTGGCGTCACAACGGTTCACGATCCATCCAATGACACTCAATCCATTTTTGCAGCCAGCGAAATGACCAAAGCCGGATTAATCACTGCGCCCCGCACTTTTTCAACCGGACGCATCCTTTACGGTGCTACCGGAAGTTACAAAGCGGAAATCGATTCCCTGGATGATGCGAAATTCCACCTTGAACGCATGAAGGCGGTGGGTGCATTCAGTGTGAAAAGTTACAACCAACCGCGACGCGATCAACGCCAGCAAATCATCAAAGCAGCTCGCGAAATGGGCATGTTGGTCGTGCCTGAAGGCGGGGCCACATTCATGCATAATTTGACCATGATCGTGGATGGCCATACCGGCATCGAGCATACGGTTCCGGTTGAAATGATCTATGGAGATGTCCTCGATTTGTGGCGAGGAGCTGCGGTAGGTTACACCCCCACCCTGAACGTAGCCTATGGTGGCCTGGGAGGTGAAAATTACTGGTATGACGTGGATGAGGTCTGGCGCAACGACAGAGTCATGGCCTTCAATCCTCCCCATAAAGTCATTCCACGTGCAAGACGCCGAACCACAGCGCCTATTGAAGATTACAACCACATAAGACAGGCACGGATCACCAAAAAGCTGATTGATCAGGGTGGGCTGGTTCAGGCGGGCGGCCACGGTCAACTCAACGGTATTTGCACACACTGGGAATTATGGAGTTTTGTTCAGGGAGGAATGACACCATTTGAAGCCCTGCGATCTGGCACCCTTCACGGCGCAAAATACCTGGGTATGGACCATGATCTTGGAACGATCGAAGTTGGCAAACTGGCTGACTTGATTATTTTTGAAGAAAGTGCCGATCCGAGCATCGACATTCGCCAATCGCAAAACATCCAATGGGTCATTGCCAATGGTCGCCTTTACGACGCAAAAACAATGAACCAAAAAGGAAATCATAGGCTGGATCGTCACCCCTTTTATTGGGAGCAATCTCCATTGGCCACAGGTTTAATGATGCAAGATCCAGCTAAGTGTGCAGGTTGTCAGCGGGGCGCCCAGCGACACTGAGAAAACAATCAGGATTGGCGATGGAAGATGGTATTCCCAAGCCATCCTCCAAGCACTCCCCCTCCTAGTGGGGCCACGATGTAAACAACCCACCAGCCGTGCCCGTTGACGGCGAAAGGAACGGTGCCCCAACCGGCGAATGCGGAGAACAACCTGGGCGCCAGATCTCTTGCCGGATTAAAGCAGGCCATGGTCACTGGACCAAAAATGCATATAAGGACGGTTAAGGTGATCCCAATGGCAAAAGGAACACCTCCGCCCAATCGCTTCTGAACATCTGTTGAAGTAAAACCAAACACAGCGAAAGCCAGCAACCCTGTCCCGACAAGCTCTGCGACAAACGCACTGGACATCGATAAGGTGGTCTTGTGTTCAGCACTTAAAGGTTTTCCTCCTGGATTTGGAAAGAACTCACCGAACACCATGGCAGTGGCTTCGCTCCCTTTTTGACCTCGTTGAATGCCCTGCGCCTCTTCGTAGGCTGACAATGGTTCACGAAAGATAAGAAACAATATCGTCGCAGCCAGAAAGGCGCCGATCATTTGGCAGAACACATAACCCAGAGCCAGACGACCTTTCATCCCTCTGAAAAGAAACATGGGTAATGTGATGGCTGGATTGAAATGAGCTTGACTGTGACCTGCCGTCAATAAAATGGCCACGATCAACCCGGCACCCCACACCGCCGCTACCTGAAAAACCCCCTGAAATGCATCAAACGCCACCGCACCAGCGACCGCTCCGCACCCAAAGAAAATCAATAGAAATGTTCCAAAGACCTCTCCTATTACCCATTTTGGTGGCATATTTTTTAGGCAGCAGTTGGATCGACCGGTTTGAACAGCTCAGCTCCATCAGTAAATCCAGCTGCATACATGTCAAAGATCAATCGGATCTGATCCCTTACCTGACGAAAGAATTGCAGCACTTCATCTTCGCTGCCTTCCATTTTGGCAGGATCCGGGAAAGGCCAATGATATCGCCGAACTTGCCCGGGAAACTGAGGACAAGCCTGATCTGCATTGTCACAAACCGTAATGACAACCTTGATATCCTTGTCGAGAAATTCATTCATGTGTTTTGACGTGTGAGCGGAAATATCCAGCCCGATCTCATCCAACACCCGAACAGCAAGAGGATGGACTTCACCCGTGGGATCGGAGCCTGCACTATGCACAGTAGCCGTATCTCCCACCGCATGCCTCAGCACTCCTTCAGCCATGTGACTACGACAGGAATTCCCTGTGCAAAGAATCAGGATATCAGGTTTTTTAACACTCATAATCTAAGGGTTTACCCTGCCATTGAATCTTCTGAAATGTCGAGAATAATTGGCCTGCGAAGGGAAACGATTCTTGCAGGATATCAAGGGGATCTTACACTGGGTGACCATGTCATGGAAAATCCTTATCACAGCACGCACCTTTGAAGTCGTCGGCAAGCCCGCCATCGAATTTTTAAAATCCAAAGGTTGTGAAATCACCATTCCGCCCAAGTGGGGGCCCCTTTCGGGTGCTGAACTGCTGGAACAATTGAACGGTCACGACGGGGTTCTGTGCAGTCCCGATGCATACCATGCTGATGTGTTCAACACTCAGGAAGGAAAGGCCTTGAAAATCATCTCCCGATGGGGGGTCGGGTATGACTCGATCAACATTCCAGATGCCACCGCTGCCGGCATACCCGTCGCCTATACTCCTGGACTCCTTGATGAGGCAGTCGCTGATTACGCATTCGCTCTTCTGCTGACGATGGCGCGCAGGACCTTTAGTGTGCATCAAACCATGCGTGAGGGAGGATGGAAAGCCGAGTGGGGTGTGGATCTTGGAAGTAAAACGCTGGGAGTAATCGGGTGCGGACGAATTGGACGAGCTGTTGTCAAAAGGGCTTCAGGATTCAACATGAAAGTGATGAGTTATGATGTCATGCCTCACCCGGAAGCAAAGGCCATGGGGGTCGATTTCGTGGACCTGGACACATTACTCAAGGAAAGTGATTTCATCACTATCCACGCGGCATTAAACGAGGAGAACAAAGGCATGATTGGTGTGGAGCAATTAAAATCCATGAAGTCGGACGCCATCCTGGTAAACACAGCCCGAGGTGCACACGTCAACGAAGAGGCACTTGCCCTGGCATTGAATGAGGGTTGGATTGCTGGAGCAGCTTTGGACGCCTTCAACAAAGAACCATTACCAAAGAATCACCCATTCCGATCTACACCAAACCTACTGCTTTCACCTCACCAAGCCTCAAGTAGTCGAGAAACGGGGGAACGCGTAAGCATGGCGGCAGCAGAGGCGATCGTGGACCTCATGGAAGGACGCCGTCCCAAATTGCTGGTCAATCCAGAGATACTCGACCAGCCACAGCTGCGCGCCAAACTAAACGAACTTTAATCAAACATTCCGGATAAATATGAGAACCAATCACGTCAAAGCAAAACTCAAGCGAGGAGAGGCAAGCATTGGAAGCTGGCTATCCATACCAGATCCAACGACAGCATTACTGATGGCCAACGTTGGATTTGATTGGCTGAACCTGAATATCGAACACATGCCTATCGGTGTTGAAACTGCATCGCTTTGTTATTCAGCCATCGCCGGAACAAATACAGTCCCTATGGCTCGCCCCGCCTGGAACACGGGAGAAAATATCAAGCGTGTCCTTGATAACGGAGGCTGGGGGGTCATCCTGCCGATGATATGCAGTAAATCCGATGCAGAATTAGCTGTGGATTCGACCTTTTATGCCCCCAAGGGATCACGCTCTGTAGGAGGCATGCTCCACGCCATCAGTTTCCAAACCGACCCGGCTACCTATTACGAACGAGCCAACGAAGAAATCCTGCTTGTTCTCCAGCTGGAACATATCAAAGCCATTGAAAATGCCGATGAGATATTAAGCGTGCCCGGTATTGATGCCTTTTTTGTGGGGCCGAATGATTTATTGAAATCCATGGGAGAAAAACCCAAATGGGACAGTGACAAACAGGAATTCATTGACGCACTGAAACATCTCCAGACCGTTGGGAAAAAATACGGTGTCGCCTCCGGAATTCATGTGGCCGATGTGGAAGCGGCCGAGCGTCGCCGCAAGGAAGGGTTCCAATTCATCGCCGTGGCAAGCGAAGCGGGCATGATGCTTTCAAAAGCCTCGGAAATGGCAAAGGCACTCGGCTGCGGACATGAACGTGAAGTAGCCAAATATTAAGTAATCAAGACAGTGCAGTCTCAAAACAGATTAGTGTCATGAATCCATCCAAATTTTCGAGGAAACCTTTAAGGAACGTCTTGCTGTTGTGTTGCGCTTTGATCGTAACGACTGCTATGGCCAAGTCACCCAACATTGTCCTGATTTTCACTGACGACCAGGGGTATCAGGACATTGGTTGTTTCGGTGCCCCCAAGATTCGAACCCCCCATCTGGACAATATGGCACTTGAAGGCATGAGGTTTACGGATTTCTATTCGGCCAATTCAGTTTGCTCTCCGTCTCGAGCGGCACTGTTGACCGGGTGTTACCCTACACGGGTCAACATTCCCGGGGTTTTATTTCCTCGTCACGAAATAGGGCTGAACCCCTCGGAAATCACAATGGCTGACATGCTCATGCAGGAAAACTATGCAACCGCCTGCGTAGGGAAATGGCATCTCGGACATCACCCTGAGTTTCTTCCAACCAGCCAGGGTTTCGATCGGTATTATGGTATCCCATACAGTAATGACATGACCATCGATCCTTCCATGCAATTAGCCAACAATGTGGTTTTACATGAGGGCATGACTGCAGAAAAAATTAAAACGGATAAACCTAAAAAAAACTGGGTGCCCTTGCTTCGAAACGAAGAAGTCGTGGAGTACCCGTGTGACCAATCCACACTTACTCAGCGTTACACCCAAGAAGCCGTTAAATTCATTGAGGAGAACCAGAAGAAGCCTTTTTTCCTCTACATGCCACATACATTACCACACATCCCATTGGCAGCTTCACCAGAATTCAAGGGTAGCAGTCTTGGAGGTTTTTATGGGGATACAATTGAAGAAATTGACTGGAGCGTAGGCGAGATACTCAGCACTCTGAAACGACTCAAGATCGACAATAACACACTGGTTATCTTCACAACAGACAACGGCCCCTGGAATTTGAAGAATGGTCATGGAGGCTCTGCTCTGCCTCTTCGAGGCTATAAATTTCAAACCTATGAAGGTGGCATGCGGGTACCATGCATCATGCGCTGGCCTGGCAAAATCCCAGCTGGCTCTGAATGCCACGAGATAGCTTCCACGATTGATCTGCTTCCCACCTTCGCCAGAATCACGGGTGCAACGGTACCCTCAGACCGAGTCATTGACGGGATGGATATTTCCCCGCTGATGCTTGGCCGCGCGGATGCACGATCTCCTCATCAGTCCTTTTACTACTATCGAGGACGAAAGCTGGAAGCCATGCGCCAGGGTTCATGGAAAATCAGGTTTAACAAGGAAATCGAACTTTACCATCTGGGCCGCGATCTATCGGAAACCAAAAACCTGGCGGCAAAACACCCGCAACGTGTTAAATCCATGCTTCGAGAGATGAAGGTTTTTGATGAATCTCTGCGAGCTAACAGTCGCCCTGAAGGCAGGCTGTAGCCGCATCAATCGAAGGTTTCCCCGTGAGGATTACCCATTAGAGCACTGCGATTTTCCATCAGGATCCAGCACTGAGGATCCAAAACAGCTCCTGACCAAGTCTCGGCATCAAGCACCAATCGATCTTGCTCCATCTTGTGTTGGGTGACATGACCCCCAAGTTCTATTTCAAGAGGCATGGGGAAAAGAACAGCCTTCCGGGACCTCCCACTCCAAGATCCATTGGGCGCCTTGCAAACGCTCAATGAGGCGTGGAAGTGGTGCATTATATAAATAGACGTCGAAAAACCAATCCAGATTGCGGCCTGTGACTTGATGTACCGTATCGATAAAATCTTGCGTGCCCGCAAATCGAATGGCTTGTCCCTCTAAAGTGGATTCCAAATCTGAGTCGGGGTATGCAAAACGATGCAATACTCTCTCAATATCCTTTTTGCCAATCAAATATCGCAAGGTATGCAAAATCCATGAACCCTTGAAATAGACATCCTCCCCAACTTGATCGTCCATTAAATCGATGGAAGCAGGCTCTGCGGGGACAAGAGTATGTTCGCTTTTGATACGCTTGCGGTCAACATACATTGCATGATGATAAGCCATCATGCCTTGCCGCTCTTCCGCATAAAGAATCTGCATGTAAGTGCATAAACCTTCGTGCAACCAGAAATGCCTCCAGTCATTGGCAGTCACTAAATTCCCCCACCACTCATGCCCTAATTCATGATGATGGAGCCAGTCATAACCATGAGGACCTCCTCTAAACTTATTTCCGTATGCAATAATGCTTTGATGCTCCATTCCTAAATGAGGTGTTTCAACCACTCCGTATTTTTCATTCCGAAATGGGTAAGGTCCAAGTATACGTTCGTAAAAAGCCATATGTCGTTTGAACTCAGGTAGAGCTTCTTCAGCTTTCTGCCTTGATTCAGGCAAAGTCCAAAAATGAAACGGCATGACAGTCCCGTCTATACAGGTGTATTTGGATTCGATCCATTCGTAGGGACCAATACTGAGGGCGATATTGTAATTACTGATCGGGTATGAAGTCCGCCAATGAAAGGTCGTCCATCCATCGCTATGTTTTGACGAGGAGATTAATTTACCATTGGCAGCAACGACCAATGGCTCTGGCACGGAAATTTTAAGATCAACTCGTTCCGCTTTATCAGATGGGTGATCCTTGCATGGAAACCATAGATCACCGCCCTCACCCTGCATCGTTTGTGGTAATCCATGCTTGCCCATCCCTCCGTCGTAGACCATGTAAAACCACCATCCCAGGGAGCTTTTGCCGCTTTGAGGGGCTGCCCACTGTAGACGACGTTCACACTCACGAGAGATTGTGATGGAAGCAACAAACTAGGGTAAACATGTAATTTGCCGTCGACATGCAGAAATCTCGATGGGATGGAACCTGTACCTTTAACGCTCAACTGCACCTTTGATACGATCAATAAAGAATCAAGGTCCAATAGTATTTCTTCCAGAGGCTCGACAACGAGAACATCTAAAAGAGCGCTACCCTCAATTGATTTGGATGCAGGCAATATTTTCAATTCGAGTTCTAGGTACTGCATATCGAACCGAGCCTGCAACGAATTTAACACTCCTCCAGAATCTTTGGTTCCACCATACTGGAGATCCTCCTTAACCAGACCATTTTTATCGTTCACACGTTGAAAGTCTGTGAAGCATGCGGATGTCAGCAGCAAGATAAAAAGCGTCCCCATTAGAGTAGAGTTGAATGGATTCTTTTTTAAGCATGGGAGCATGGTCCCCATATTAACAATGGAACCTAGGTCCTATGTCAATAATGGCATGTGATTTATAATTTTGAATGTGAAAGTTGTTTCCATATTCCAAAAAATTAGGCTACTTTGCCGGGGTATGGATGTGGTCAATTTGGATCAAGTGGAGCCTTTTATCACCAAGGACGGTTCGCAGATACGCGAGCTGTTGGCGCATCGTAATTCGGCAATCAAAAATCAAAGCCTGGCAGAAGCAACCTTACCTCCCAATAGCAGCACCGATGAACACTATCATGCCCAAACTGAGGAAATATACTATATCATTGAAGGTGAAGGTCGCATGCGAATTGGAACTGAAATGCAAGAAGTGCGGGTAGGTGACGCGATTGCGATTCCACCTGGAAAGAAACACAAACTCTGGAATTCAGGATCTGCTCCCCTACGCCTGCTCTGCTGCTGCGCACCGTGTTACGAACACCTCGATACCATCATCACGGAACCATCCAACGACCATTGATATTTTTTTCTTATGCCTGATCGAACATTGAAAATTCGTTTATTTACCAAATCCTACTGCGGCTGGTGTCACGAAGCCATTGATTGGCTGGAATCGAAGGGGCTGACATTCGATAACCTTGAAGTCATTTCAGATTCATCTGCAATGCAGGAACTGCGAGACTTGACCGGACGCGACATGACTCCAAGCATTGATGTCAATGGGGAGATCCTCGCTGATTTTGGCGTCGATGAATTGGAAGCATGGTGGAAATCCAAAGGATTTGATAAAGACAATTAATTTTTCAACGTAAGGGCAGAAATGGAGTCTATTGCAACAAAAACAAAAGAGCGTCAGAGGTTACCCATCTGGTTGAGGAGAGCTTTACCGACGACAAATACTTTTGCTCAAACGCGCGGACTACTGGACGAACTGAATCTCCATACGGTTTGTGAAAGCGCGAAATGCCCTAATCACTGGGAGTGCTGGAGTAAGGGAACAGCTTCATTCATGATCGCAGGAGACCGTTGCACGCGAGCCTGCGGTTTCTGCGCCATCTCAACTCAAAAACCCAAGGCCCTTGATCCACAGGAACCTGAGCGAGTAGCTGAGGCTGCTACCAGAATGAAACTGAAGCACGTTGTTATCACAGCTGTAGCTAGAGATGACCTTCCCGACGGGGGAGCAATACACTTTCGAGATACCATTGAGGCCATACGCCTCAGGAACAGTGAGATGATCATTGAAGTATTGACTCCCGATTTCCTTCTCAAAGAGAACGCAGTGGATTCGGTAATTTCTGCAAAACCTCACATCTTCAATCACAATATGGAAACCGTCCGACGACTCACGCCAGAGGTTCGATCACGGGCAACATATGATCGATCATTGGCTGTTCTTCACATGGTCAAACAAAGAGCAGATTATCAGGTATTCACAAAATCAGGTCTCATGCTTGGTCTGGGGGAAACAGAAGCGGAGCTGGAACAAACCATGCATGACCTGCGGGAAGCCAATTGCGATATCCTGACTTTGGGGCAATATCTGCAACCAACGGTCAAGCACCTCTCGGTGAAAGAATATGTGCATCCGAATACTTTTGACCGCTACGGAAAAATGGCTGAATCGTTGGGATTCATTCACGTGGCGAGTGGCCCCATGGTGCGCAGTTCTTACCATGCTGACGCATTCAACGCTAAGGACGAATCTGCGGCAAAGTCATTATTCCCCTGATGGTGTAATAAATCAAAATCACCATGAAAAAACCAGTCAGGGAAAAGGCAATGACTCTTACAATCCTCGTCTTCTTCTGCAATGTGACCTGTTCCTCTTCACGAACCGCCTGAAGCTCCATGATTTTGTTTTCAATCATCCGCTCAGCTTTCAAGTCCTTGAGCGGATACACCAATAAGGCGTTATCATCAGGTCCGAAACCGGCAGGAAATTTTGCTCTCTCTTCTTCTGTCGGTTTCCGGAACCCGATCTGCTTCCAGAAATCCGCTTTTTCGGCGTGTCCAGACCCGGTGTGCACTTTGATTCCCAAACAAAATCTTTAACCTGTTCCAGAGTTTTGCCCTAACAGCAACCTCAGCTTCAGGATGAACAAAGACTTCATGATGCACCCACGCCTCTTCACCCTGAACTCCTGCACCCAGAGCCCCAAATATACGTCCATCCATTCCTTCCACGATCTGGAAACCCGTCAAACGTTTTTCAAGCTCCTGTATGGGAAACAGAGCAGTTTGCCATAATTCTCGCAGGATTTCGATGTCCTCGAGCGTGGCGCGTCGAAAATAGAAGGTTAGTTCTGACATGGGTTACTTTGATACCTTGACCCGATTCCATACACTTGGCAACCCTTCGAAAATTTTTGGATTCATTTTGGATTTGGAGCAACAAAGCAGGAAAAGCAGCGTGACCAACCCCTTCCTGATCATCGATGAATGCAAGCCTTCATGATGAACAACCTCAATGCTTTCATGCCATCTACCAACGCGCCAATGGTTTCAACGGGAGCTTTTCTAGCCCGAGAATCGGAGACTTCATACGACTAGGGTCAGAGGATCTCGTGTCAATCTCATCGAGTTTTACCTTCGGATTTTGGGGTTTCTCCACCGGACATTGTGGGTTAGAATGCTGACAATATGAGCACCATGACACGACAACAAGTGTTGGATATGTATTTTTATGGACGCCCGCCACAAGTTGATTGATCTGGCGGGGTTTCTGGATCGAGTGGATCGCGCACCTGGGGAAAATGACTTCCGGATGGACGCCCTCAGGGAAGCCATAAAACATCTCGAGGCAAATGAAAAAAATCGAGCAGCCAAAGTTCTGATGACTTTCAGTGATCCGACAAATGAACCTATTCAAACAGCAACGACCAAAGCTGCTTGCGGAGCATGGCCCGGTAATACCCAGGGTTAAATAAGGAACGAAAGAGAACAAGATGCGTTATATCGAACCACATGGTCACATGGTAAGCCGAACCACTGACGATTACATAGCCATGGTCACCTCGGGTTGCCAGGCAGTTTGCGAGCCTGCATTCTGGGCCGGATTTGACCGCAGTTCAGCACAGGGTTTCTACGACTATTTTTGTCAATTGACCGAACATGAACCAAAGCGTGCGGCTAAGTTTAATTTACCTCACTATTCCTGGCTTTGTATCAATCCCAAAGAATCGGAAGATTTGAGACTCGCCGATGATGTTCTGTCGCTTATTCCAGACTTTATCGATAAGCCCAATGTGCTCGGCATTGGCGAAATCGGTCTGAACAAGAACAGTAAAAACGAACTGACGGTTCTGGAAAAAACACATCCAGATCGCAGCCGAACATGATCAGTTGATCCTGGTGCACACACCTCATCTGGAGGACAAATACAAAGGAACACGGATGATCTTGGATGCCTTGAAAAATGACTCCCGCATCCGCCCCGACCGATGCATCATTGATCATGTCGAGGAGCACACCATTGGGATGGTATTGGATGAAGGGTTCTGGGCAGGAATGACATTATATCCTGAGTCCAAATGCAGCCACAGCAGGGCCATTGACATGCTCGAGAATTTTGGTACGAATCGCATCTGGATGAACAGTGCCTGCGATTGGGGAATCAGTCGCCCACTTGCCGTGCCACATGCGGCACTGGAAATGAGACAGCGCGGCCATCAAAATGATTGGATCGACAAAGTGACTTTCCAAAACCCAATTTCCTTCATGAGCCAGTCACCCAAATTCAAAATCAAAGGCTGATCCACCCTGCTCATTAAACTTGTTGCAAGCCATGATTAAGCACATCATGTCAGCAACAAGGAAGTAGATACACAGATTATGAGACTGCAGCATGGGCTTCATCTTGCTTATTGTACTAATATTCACAGGGGAGAATCCTGGGAACAGACATTTCAGAACCTCAAGCAGCATACGCTGGCTGTCCGCCAGAAAGTGGCGCCTGATGAACCTTATGCAATTGGCTTAAGGCTGGGGCAAGAGGCAGCTAAGGACCTGAGTCAGCCGCAGAATCTGAGCGCGTTCAAAGCCTGGCTTGAAAAAAACAACTGCTACGTTTTCACGATCAACGGATTTCCATTTGGCAAATTTCATGGCACGCGTGTCAAGGAGGATGTCTATCGCCCCGATTGGACGACGCAAGAACGACTGACTTATACAAATTTACTGTTTGATATACTGGTCGAACTTGTCCCTGAAGACGTAGAAGGCAGCGTGAGCACTGTTCCTGTTTCATACAAGGAGTTCATCACGAACGAGCGTCAAGTACGAGAAGCTCGCAAAAATATTTGGAAATGCATTGAGCACATTGAACAATTAAGTGCAAGAACGGGTAAAAAACTCCATCTAGGCCTTGAACCGGAACCTCTCTGTTATTTGGAAACCACGTCGGAAGCCGTTAAATTTTTCGACCAAATGCGACAGGATCGCAAAGGTGATTTACGCATTAACGAGCATTTGGGAGTGAATTACGACTGCTGTCATCTTGCCATCGAATACGAAAACCCTCTTGAAGCTCTGGGACGTCTGAAGGGGCACAAAATCAAAATCAGCAAGATCCATCTCAGTTCAGCTCTCAAGGTACACCCTACCCTGGAAGCCAGGGAAGCGCTGAAGGGGTTTTCAGATGACGTTTATTTTCATCAGGTTCTTGAGCGAAGAGTAGGAGGCGAAATCGTTCGATACCGCGACCTTCCCGATGCATTGGCATCCAATCCAAATAGCCAGCCTCATCTAACGGAGGAATGGCGCATTCATTTTCACATCCCCCTGCACCACCTACCAACCGGACTATTTGACAACACTGTTGACCACCTGCTTGGAACCCTTGATTTTCTCAAATCCAATCCAGGAATTTGCTCTCATCTTGAAATGGAGACCTATACTTGGGAAGTAATGCCGGACTCCATGAAGCAAAGGAGCGTCGTCGATCAACTGGTCAACGAATACCTTTGGACACTTGAGCAAATGTCACGCCACGAGTTACTGGATTCGAAGTAGACTCAGACAAGATCCACGAAATTCTTCAAAAGCTGAAGTCCCAATACCTGACTTTTTTTCCGGATGAAACTGAGTCGCAAAGACACGGTCCTTCCAGACAGCCGATGAGAAAGTCCTGCCGTAATGTGTCTGCCCGGCAACAATTGATTCATCTTCAGGCTCAGGATGATAGCTGTGGACAAAGTAGAAATGGCTATTGTCCGGAATACCCTTGAAAAGCGGGCAATCAGGGTGCTTGTATCCGACTTGATTCCAGCCTATCTGAGGCACTTTCAAACCGGGTCGTTCAGGAAAGCGCACCACAGACCCCTTGAATAAGCCAAAACCGGGCGACTTGCTTTGGAATTCTTCACTACGTTCAAATAAAATCTGATACCCTACACAGATTCCTAGAAACCATGCCCCTTCGTCAATGCGTCGGCGGGTTGCTTCCATTAAGGCCTGATTCTTCAAGGCAATCGAACAATCATCAAAGGCACCTACGCCCGGAAGCACAATCCCCGGGCATTCATCCAATCCACCAGGTTCCGTAACCAGGCGAACCTCCACCCCAAGATGGAGCAGGGCCTTGTGGACACTTCTTAAATTACCGGCGCCATAATCGATCAACGCAATCACGGAGACAATCTAAGCCCCACCGAGAATAGAAGAAAGTTAAAACGTATCGGGGTGGCAAAGACTCTTGGATTGTCAGTTTTTGATGATAGATGTTATACCTTCATCATGTTCCGATTCATGACGCATGTTCGAGTATGGCAATGGCTACTGGCCAGTTTCTTGATTCAGATCGCTGGGCTTTTTTCCATCCAGTCAGCCACACCATCCCGTCCTGTAAAAACCCAATTTCATTGTCATCTTTTGCGATGACCTTGGATATGGTGATATTGGTCCATTTGGTTCGAAAGCAAATCGTACTCCTCATCTCGATCGCATGGCAGAGGAAGGGCTTCGGCTTACCAGTTTTTATGTGACTTGCAGCGTGTGTACGCCTTCAAGATCGAGTCTGATGACCGGCTGTTATTCACAACGGGTTGACATGCACGTGAATGACCGAAATCTATGCGTTCTTTTCCCTGGTGACAAAAAAGGATTGAATCCCTCGGAAAGAACCATCGCAGAAGTCTTGAAAAATCAAGGCTATGCCACGGCATGCATTGGAAAATGGCACATGGGCGATCAACCGGAATTTCTGCCTACGCGACAAGGGTTTGATACTTACTTTGGCATTCCATACAGCAACGACATGACAGGCAGGAAGGATGGCTCGCGTCCACCACTGCCTTTGATGCGAAATGAACGGGTCATAGAAGCGCCTGTTGATCAAACAAGACTGACAGAGCGCTACACACAGGAAGCCATTCGTTTCATCCAGCAGCATCAGAGGGACCCTTTCTTTATTTACCTGCCTCACACCTTTCCACACGTACCACTTTTTGCTGGCGCGCAACATAAAGGCAAATCAAAGAACGGCCTTTATGGAGATGTCATCGAGGAACTGGATACCTCGACTGGCGCCATACTCAATACTTTGAGAAAACTGGGGATTGAACGAAGAACCATGGTCATCTTCACCTCAGATAACGGTGCAACCGGCGGCAAAGGCAGGAGCAATGGACCTTTGAGAGGTACAAAAGGAACAACATGGGATGGCGGCATGCGAGAACCATTTGTGGCATGGTGGCCAGGACAAATCCCATCTTCAAGCACCTCGGACGCGTTAACCTCCACGATCGACCTGCTCCCTACGCTGGCTCATCTTGCGGATGCGGATATACCAACAGACCACACCCTGGATGGATTAAATATCTGGCCGATCCTCAACCGCCCCGCTCAAGCAACTTCTCCACACGATTACTTTTATTATTACCAGATGCAGCAATTGCAAGCACTTCGTGATGAACGCTGGAAACTGCATTTACCTCTGGTTCCCAAACTACGCAACTGGGGAAAGCCTGAGGCCGAGTCACCCTTGATGTTATTTGACCTGCAGACGGATATTGCTGAATCCAGCAACGTAGCAAACGAACATCCGGACATCGTGGAGCGAATGCTGAAACAGGCACAGCTGATAAGGCATGAACTTGGTGACATTGCTATTCCCGCTCTTGGACGACGAGCTTCCGGCTGGAATGACAATCCTGAATTTTTGAGAATGAGAAAACGTTAAGGTTGAAGCCAGCGATAGGTCACACTGCGAAACCGCTTGCCGGACTTTACGTCCCAATCCTTACAATCTTTTCCGTTGAACCACCGACCTCCGTCGTCACTCAGTACAAGCAATTCCTGCAGGCCTGTATCGGGAAATATAACCACCGATTCAGGGTCAATGGATCGCAGTTCAGGGGTATGCAACTGAGTTACGTCGTTACCTTGTTCATCCCAAATATAGATGGCAGGGCCAAGGTCGCCTTTGTCCGTATCTGCCACAAAGATGATATGACCGCCAAAGTTATCCGCTCCCCGAATGGTACGTCCCTGAAGATCTAATAATTGGTGTTTTCCAAAACGAGGCCTGACACCTGCCACTATATCAACCGGATTGATCATCGGTATCAGCAGGGCCCTGGCTCCTATACGAGGTCCTCGAAAGCACAACCACAAAATACCATCAGAACCACTACAAAGACCTTCAATATTGAATCCCTCGGGGTCACTCCCTGCTTCTCCAGCACTTTGCTTGAGGCCCAACTCATCGAAGGCATCGTGATCTTCCAGGTCATCCATCAAATCTTCATAAACATCGCCCAGAGGCTTGAGATCGAATACACCACTTTCCGATCGTAAACGGGAGTGCCAATAATTTCCTGCGCTCCTTCTGTTTTTTTACCATCCCGGTCACGCGAATGAGAACCAAGGACAAAAAGGTAATCCTTCACGAGGGCGAGAGCTTCCAGATCACCTTCTTCCTTTTTTTTCAACTCAAGGGCCTTCCTCAAATTGATTGATTGAATGGGTTTCACCCGGGTCATGGCGCTTGTAAATCAACAAATGACTCGTCTCATCATTGACCACGGCAAAGTGATCTTTATCGAGAGCGACACCTCCCGAACCGTCGCAGGAACCTCTGAAATAAGCGGTGTGCTGCATGAAATAATCGGCTATCAAAAGAGGTGATTTCCCTGGGGGCGATGGCCTTTTCTGATCGTCGGAAGACTTCACACTGGCTACACCCACATCCTGTCAGCAAGGGCATCAAGCCTATGAGGAAAAGAATCCCCCTGAGGGTCTGTATGCAGCTTTGTTTATTCATTCTTGATTGAGTGTACGTTTCACGAGCAAAGGGATGCATCAAAACAATTCCATGACTTTCAGGGAATGACAATGAGGTGTTTCTTCAGAAAAGACTTCATGAGGTTCAGTCGATGACCATCATAAAACAAAGATCCCCCATGAGCCGCACCATGAATCACCTCCATGCTGACGACAGCCCCCGCTTGCTGATAAACCCCAACAAGCTCGTGCGATTGATTGATGGGCATTTGAGGGTCCTGATCACCGTGTATCAATAACAGCGGTGGATCTGTGGACTCGACATGAAATACGGGACTGGCAAGTTCAGCTAATGAGGCATCATCTTCAGGCTGCGATCCAAGCAAAAGTTGGAGGGCTGGAATTCTAACGCTCAGGCCATGCGGTGTTGATTGAGAGAGAATGGAGGGTAAGATTGGATGCACCGTAAAACGAAACAATAGCCTGCACATCTGAGGAAGTATCGGGATGTTCACCCAAATCACCTTCCAGTAATGCATGGCCATTGGTCACCCCCACCAGAGCGGCTAGATGCCCTCCTGCGGATGCACCTGCGATGATGATTGTCTCCGTGTTGATTCCAAGCCGTTTACTGTTTGCCCGCAAGTATCGAATCGCAGCCTTGATGTCATGAACATTGGCTGGAAATCGAGCTTCGGGGGTCAATCGATAATCAACACTGGCAATTGAAAAACCATCCTTGACGAGAGACTTCAGTGGCATGCTGGATTTATTACCCGCTCGCCATGCACCGCCGTGAACCCAGACAATGAATGGCTTTTTACTGGAGGTATTGGAGCCATATAGATCCAATTTCAGAAAGCGATCGCCAACTTGGGCATAAGTGAGGTCCTGTTGCATCTTGGTATTTGATGGAGCACCCTGCATATGCAGAGGAATAGAAACGATGATGATGCACAACCACGCGAAAGCCCATCGTTGAAGTGTCTTCCTTGTCGTTGGGTGGCACATGATTCATAGTACAATTGAAGCGTGAACCCGCTCAGTCTTCAAGGAATTCATCAGGCCAAGGATAACTTCCCTGGCTTGGGAACGATTCGAATCAATGGGGTTTCGCAGGGAAGCAACTCCGGGACACCTTCCTGAGAACTATACACCACCTTGAATCGATCTTGACCAAAGGAGCACACAAGCCGATGAGCCGTCTCTCCTCCTTCAACCAGCATTTGATCAACCGTCCGATGACGACACAATATGTGAACGGCCTTCACCAAGCGACACGCAGGATGGGAGGGATCACTCGATGAGTTCACATGATTCCCATCCATACCAACCATGCACTTGCGCGAGTGTTGCATGGCCTCCCCAAACACGCGCACACCAGTCATTCAGGTAATACAGGATCATCACTGCTCATCCAAGCTTCGGGCAACAAGTGTACGGCCCAACCCTGATGATGACATTGTTCAATGCGCCCCGAATCGATCGCAGTCTGGCTTCCACAAATCATTAACCTTGTTAGTGGGGTAGTATCCCTCTGGGTTGAATGATGATCACTGTCATGCGGATGACGGTGTTTCAAAAGACTACTAAAAAAATCCACACCTCCTGCAGCCAGTGAATCAAAAGGCAATTTCTTCGCCCAATCATTGACTTCTTCGGGCAAACTGACATCCGGAACAATCAACCTCCTGTGATCTTTGGGCCCCATTTTATCCTGATAGCTCAAGACTTCCAGATCATCAGAAGAACCAAGCAATTTCATGACATTGGATGTCGTTGCAGGAAAAACCGGATCTCGAGCGAACATCGTTTGATGCAATGGTGTATCATGGATGAAGTATTTCCCTCCCCGTATAACCCGTTTTTTAGATGGGTTCACGCTGATGAGCATACCATTGGCTAGATCAAAACAACGCATTATCGTTGCCGACTCAGCCAGTACATGCCCGCGTAAAACAGAATCAACTTTTTTAAAAATCCAGGATACTTGCATATCCTTGATGACCGGCATCATTCCTTCCAATTGAGCGATTGCATCTTTCTTGTCTAAGCCTCGTGTATGCGCATCGATGGCGACGACCTCGGAGTTGAAGGATGTGCGCGGAGAGGTATGGATTTCCGCAGAGAAACCAAGGGAGTGGGCAATCCCTGCCGTTTCAGCCGCACCAGAAAAGTCATCCGCTAAAACAAGGATCATAGAAAGTGGCGCAAGGCAGGAAATGTTTTGTAACTCACACCTACTCCAGACAGGGTGCGAGGAGGTGTAGGGATTGATTCACTGGGATGATGCATTGGAAGGACATAAATCCTTTATTTCGCATAAGGCACATTGCGGACTTCGGGCAGCACATCGGCGTCGGCCATGCCAGATCAGCCAATGACTGAACATAGTCCAATGATGGGGTGCCACTAATTTCTGTAAATCCTGTTCGACCTTCTCTGCCGAATTTGCCTTGGAAAACCTGAGACGTTCAGACAGTCGCTTCACATGTGTGTCCACAACAATACCTACCTGTATCTCAAATGCATTTCCCAGAACAACATTGGCGGTCTTGCGACCAACGCCGCCCAACTGCACAAGTTCTTCCATGGTTTCAGGAACTTGGCCCCGATGATCTTCAACTAGTTTTTGAGAACATAAACGGATATTCCTGGCCTTGCTTCGAAACAATCCTATACGCCGAATATCATTCTCCAATGCTTCCTGGCTGGCAATGGCATAATCCTGCGCTGTCTTGTATTTTTCAAACAGATCACTGGTGACGATGTTCACCTGCTTGTCAGTGCATTGTGCGGATAAAATAGTGGCGATGAGCAACTCCAGAGGATTCGTGTAAACAAGCTCACAATGGGCATCAGGATAGGTTTCCTTGAGTGCCCGGATCACCAGTTGCATGCGATCTTTCTTGGATTGAAGAGACTCTCTGGGCATGAGTTAGATATTAAAGAGGCGAATATCAGGAAAAGCAAACGGTGGTTCAAAGCCAGAAGGAAAATATAAAAAAATCCTGACTTTATGCTTCCTCATGAACCGATGAATACACCTTCATGGATGAAGCATCTTCAGGTTCATCAGCAACCTCGGGATATTCAAACACGCGGCCTTCGAAGTTACGGATCACCACTCGTTCGTTGTTATGACTCAGGATATATTCCGGATTGATCGGCACCTTGCCACCGCCACCGGGAGCGTCGATTACATATTGCGGCACCGCATAGCCTGTTGTGTGACCACGCAATCCACGCATGATTTCCAGACCTTTTCGAACGCTGGTACGGAGATGAGCTGAACCCGAAATCAAATCACACTGATAAAGGTAGTAGGGACGCACACGGCACATCAGTAATTTGTGAATCAGGGCTTTCATGACAGGCACTGAATCATTCACCCCTCTGAGGAGCACAGACTGATTGCCCAGCGGGATCCCGGCATCCGCTAAGCGACTCAAAGCTTCTTTGACTTCAGTCGTTAACTCTCGGGGATGATTCGCATGCACACTCATGAACAGGGGGTGAAACTGTTTGAGCATCTCACAAAGATCGGAAGTGATACGCTGAGGTAGGAAAATAGGAATTCGACTGCCAATACGAATGAACTCTACGTGAGGAATATCCCTGAGCGCCTTCAACAAACCCTCAAGCTTAGAGTCACTCAAAAGGAGTGGATCACCACCACTGAACAAGACGTCGCGGACCTCTGGATGCTTTCGAATATAATCCAGCTGCTCTTGATAATCAGGTTGGAACCCATAGCCTGAGGCGTTGCTCACCAGACGAGAGCGAGTACAGTAGCGGCAATAAGCCGCACAACGATCCGTCACCAAAAAAAGCACACGATCAGGATATCGATGCACCAAACCGGGAACGGGAGAATGCTCGTCTTCTCCACATGGATCACTCATGTCCCAAGTAGAGCTGACAGTCTCCTCAACGCGGGGCACTACTTGACGCCGAATGGGGCAAATTGGATCTTCACGATGGATCAGATTGGAAAAATAAGGCGTGATTCCGAGGGAAAGTTTGGTATTGGCCAGCTCTGCTCCTTGAATCTCTTCATCTGACAAATCCGGAACCACAGACTCCAACTGGTCAAGGTTGTTAATGCGGTTTTTGAGCTGCCATCTCCAATCTTTCCAATCGGAATCAGACACAGCATGCCAAGGTCCTCGTCCTCCGGATGAGAACCGCTTGAGCGATGAGATAACCTCCGAAACCTGAGCAGGATCTTGATAGGGATGCGTTTCGTTAGCCATTGTTGGTCAAATATAAAGTTCTATCGCCCAGTGTCAAGGAACCGCAAGTCACTGATTGACGCAAAGAACAATTGATACCACTTGAAATGACTATTCCAAGGCTTATCGAGTCGTGGCAATTTCAATCTACAAGACTCACCTCCGTGAATGGTATCGTTCAAGAATTAATATAGATAATTGCCAGCTATTGCATCCAACATCCATCAGGAAGTGCGGCTATTGAACGCGCAACCAATATATTTGAATGAAATGTGAGATTGAGAGTCTGCACCATGGAAAGCTTACCCACCGATGAAGCTCATGGTGCGATCAGGCTGAACGAAATCCTTGTGGCCAATTTTGTGCCCGGATTCCTTTCCCCAAACAACCGTTTTTAATTGGTCGATGATTGCCTGGTCTGTGGACCCAGCTCTCAAATGAGCTTTAAAATCGTGCTCATGATGGCTGAAAAGGCAGGTTCGCAGTTGGCCATCCGCAGTGAGGCGAAGTCGATTACATTGTTGGCAGAAAGGTTCGGATACAGATGCAATGATCCCCACTTCGCCTTGTCCATCTTTGTGCTTCCAACGCTTGGCAGTTTCGGATGGATTGGAAGGAGGAACCTGTTCGATATCAAAGCTTGATTGTATGCGATCAATCATTTCCCTCCCTGTAATCACCATTGTTTTTTGCCAGGCTTTGGCATGATCAAGGGGCATGTACTCGATGAAACGCATGCTGATCTGGCGGTTTTTCCCAAATTGAACAAGATCTTCGAGCTCATGATCGTTTAGGTTGCGAATAATGACTGCGTTGACCTTGACGGGATCAAACCCAAGCTGTTTGGCAAGATCAATACTGTCCAAAACATCCTGCAAGCCTTTTCTGCCGGTCATTTTTTCGAAATTATCAGTATCAAGTGAATCCAGGCTGAAGGTCATGCGAGACAAACCGGCGTCCTTCAACTGCTGAGCATATCTGCGAAAGAGGAAGCCGTTGCTTGTCAATGCTACATCTTTGATTCCAGGGATAGCTCGGATGTTAGAAATAAGATCGGCAATACCAGACCTCAGAAGGGGTTCACCACCTGTGATACGAATCTTTTCAATTCCCAGACCAGCTGCAATACGTGTGAATCGTTCAATTTCTTCGAAAGTGAGAATATCTTTTTTCGGCTTCCAAGGGTAACGAATAAGCCGCTTGGCTGTTTTGGAGCCAGCGTCTTCTTGCTGGTGACGATAAAAATTGGAAGCCTCTTCGGTGTCAGGAAGGCAATATAGGCAGCGAAAATTGCATCGATCAGTCACGCTGATCCGAAGATCACCCATAGACCTTCCGAAGGAATCCTGAAGCCCTACTGCATTGACTGGGCTACCCATGCGTTTCTTTCCCAGGAGAATTAAGGCTGTTCCGAAGGAATAACCTGAACGCCACCCTCCTGATTTAATTCTACATTGAGGTCAAAATTAGGTTTGTTTTCCCTACGCTTAAAACCTCGCTTAAGCAAGGTCGCTCCTTTTCGGGTGGAGCCGCCTCCCATGATGCCTTTGCGGATCCACTCAATACGACGGGCAATCGAAAGCTCGTCTTTGAGTTTGCGAATCTGCTCACGCATTACGGCCAGGTCATTGAATTGACGTTCAAGATCAGCTTTCTCGGCCTGCATACGCTTCAGTTCTTTGAGAAGGAACTCCCGATCACCCTCCGAGGAAGCCAATTTCCTTTGGGTCTCAAGGATATGGCCTTCAAGAGTTTCCATGTTGCTGTTCAGTTCAGTCATTTGACCTGTCAGCGCATCCCGTTCAGTGGATAATTCAGTGATGCGCTTATCTTGATCGGCAATTGTTTTTTTCGCTTCATTGGCTTCGGTCGTAACCGCAACTACCGTGCTTTGAGCTTGTTCCAGCTCTCCGGTGATGGATTTATAACGGTTCTCCAAGCTCTGGAGCGCATCTGATTTTGTGTCCAATTCAGCTTTGAGGGCCTTGTTGTTTTGGGTTTGAGTGGAAAGCTTCTCCTGCGTTTCGGTTAGGCTGGATTCGACAACTTTAATCTTGTCCTCCTTGGCCTGTTCCACTTTGTTCGCTTGAAGATGGCGGACTACGAGTCCAACTAACAGTAGGGCACAGACAATTCCAAGAAGGATCGTAATCTTGCTTGTGTTATTCATTTCCTATAACATGGTGGTTGAAACTTGATTTGGCAAGCCTTCAGAAGGGATGCTTCGATGATAGTTTTCTGCTCCTCGATATCAACAAGTTGCAACGACTGGTTTTGTAAAACCGAGTGAGGTCCTTGAATTGTTGCAGACACTGTTTAAATTGATCGTATGGAGTATCCAGAATCCATCCCGGTGATGATGTTGCCAAACACTACATTGTTTCCAAACACCATGTTACCTCTTTTCATTTTTGAGCCGAGGTATTGCAGAATGCTGCATCGAAGTCTCCAAAGCCATCGATTAATGGCCATTTCGATGCGGAAACCTCAGACGGCACGCGAAGTTCCTCACAAAACGGCAGGGTTAGGCATGATCAGGGCAGCGGTCAAACACGCGGACGGAAGTTCACACATTATTCTGCAGGGAATGTCACGCATCCGGCTCAATAAGGCGACCGCCTACAAACCATTCCGTATGCATGATTTTGATTTGCTTGAAACAAAACGCAGGAGCGAGAAACGCATCCTGTCACTGAAGCAAAAGTTGGTGGATCTTATCTCGATGCATTTGGAACAGGACAAAGGCATGCTGCAAAAATTTCAATCCTGTTTCTCTGAGTGTGGGGTTGAGTCATCAGGCGTAGGAGATCATTTACCTGTTGAGGAAGCACTCCTGAAGATGATCCAATTGCAGGAGATCGAGCATCTGGCAGACCTGGTATCATGTACCTTCATCAGCAAACCGCAAGCCAGGCAACTTATCCTTGAAGAAGTAGATCTGGAGTCCAGATTGACACATTTAATAGCCTTTCTCATGGGTGAAATATTTTGCCGCAAACGTAAGGACCCCTCATGACTCCCTCCAAGCTCAATGAAAAAGAACTGAATCAGGCAGATCGTAAGAAGATCATGTCAGCCCTGTTTCAGGATTTCGTAATTCAACATGGTCAAACGGCCCTGGTAATGCTCGGACGCATGCCCGGCACAGATGGTCAGCTGATGACAGATCCCGATCCAGAGGCCGCTAAGACGTTGATTGATCAACTGGAAATGTTACGCGATAAGACTCGCGGCAACTTGATACCAGAAGAACGCGACTTGTTAGACAGAAGTATTGCCGTACTCCAGAAAGATTTTGCCAAAACAATGGAATCCATGGCGGAGGCAGGATCTCAGGAGCCTATCAAGGGTTGATGCGATTGTCGCGGAACGCCGACTGCCTGCTGAAACGCTGGTTTCAAATCTGATGAGTAGACGCCCTTCATGACAATGGATCTGGTGGAAAGGCTCAAAGAAGGTTATTTAGTGCCCGCCTTTGCTTGACCTGAGAAGCATGGTTTCCTAGATGTAGTGGTAATGTTGACACGTCGATTATGGATCTTCGCGCTTGTTGCGTTGGCTCTTCCTTCAATAGCCAATGCAGAACTGGAGCGATTGAACAGTGTAGCCGCAATTGTGGGGGATACCCCGATTACATTGAATGACGTGAAAACGCAGACTGCTCCCGTGGAGCAGGTGCTGTATCAGCAATACGGATCCGATCCTGCGGCATTCAGGCAGCGCATCCTGGAAGTCAGGCAACGGGCGCTTGAATCCCTCATTGAACGTCACCTCATCCTCACGAACTTTGAGAAACAAGGCTATGTTCTACCTGAGAAAATCATTGATGAGCGAGTGCAGGAACGCATTCGCTCGGATTTCGGAGACCGCTTAACATTAACAAAAACACTTCAAGCTCAAGGCATTACATACGAGTCATTCCGTAAGGAGATCAAAGAACAAGTCATCGTTGATTTTCTATCTTCGAAAAATATTTCTTCGATCTCGCTGGTTTCACCTTTTGAAATTGAGAAATATTACAATGCAAATCAGGATAAATTTCAGCAGGATGAGCGCATTAGATTGAGCATGATATACATTGCCACAACAGAAGGTGATGCTGATTTTTCCTGCAAAATGCTGGAAGATATTCGCCGCAAGGTAGTTCAGGGAGGTGATTTCTCCGACCTGGCACGAGTCTACCATCAAGGTAGTCAGCGAGCTAAAGGTGGTGACTGGGGTTGGGTAGACAGAAGTGTTTTACGAGAGGATTTGTCGAACCTTGCATTTACTCTGAATGAAGGTCAGATGAGTGAAGTAATTCGCAAAGATGAAGGGTGCTATCTGATCCTTGTTGAGGAACGCCAAGCACCCAAACCCAAGCCGCTGAAATCCATACGTGAAGAAATTGAAAAAGCCTTGCTGGCAGAGGAACGTAACCGCCTCAAGGCTGAGTGGATCGATCGACTGAAAGAGGATTCTTTTGTGAGGTACTTCTGATGCCTGAGTGCAGCAGAAATAAAGAATTAACTGAGCCAAAAAAAGAAGCAGCGTTCTCTGTTGAGCAATGCATCATGCTCTTCTGAGAAATCCAGAAAATCAACCAAGTCAGTCAAGGAAAGTCTATCAAAGCCCTTTCAACCCTGATATTCACTATCGCAGCTATTCCGAGCGCAGGAAATTCTACCCCAAATGTAAGCAAGGGAATTGCTGTATGATTTGAACGGCCTGTATCTGCGAAGATGGTTTCAGGTGTTGACACACCTTGATGCGACCTCATCAGGAAAATACAAATCCACTTTGGAAATGTTGATTTTTACTTTGCTTGATAATCAAAATGCTATTTACCTCCAGTTTGGAGTCTCCGCCACGATAAAAGCTGCTGATGCAGGTGGCACATTCAGCTATGATAGCGACGGTGTCATATTGCGATTCGAATCCGGAATATAAAAGAACCGACTCCTCAAGCTCTTTTCAAAACGGCGACCATCAGGTTGCCGTTTTTTATTTCTGTGCTGGTATGGTTGACTTTTGAAGCTAATTCCCCCAAAGAAAAGGAATGCATTTTTACCTTAACAAGAGAAAAGCCATTTTTGCAGGTGTGTTTATTCTCCTTTTGCACTCGTTTGATGAGGGATCACTGTTGGCTGATGCTCCATTAGTGGCTGGATATGAACGCCTCAAACAGGATGACCAATCCACCTCTATCGAGCGAGGTGAACTTCTACTAGGCGAATTAAACTGCACATCCTGTCATGAGGCAGATGCAAGCATCAATGCACGAGTCTGGACTCGCACTGCTCCGGATCTGAGCACAGCAGGAGCCCGGCTGACGCCTCATTATCTACAATCTTATTTGTCAGATCCTCAGTCCAAGAAGAGCGGCGTAACCATGCCGAATATCTTTCATGCATCTGAAGCAGCAGCCAAGGATGGCGCTATCGACTTCCTTGTACATTTCCTCGCATCCCAGGGCGGGGGCTTGAAACCAAACCGCATGGGAGGGTCCGATTCCTTGGTAGAACAAGGGCGCAATCTCTTTCATGAGGTTGGCTGTGTCGCTTGTCACGGACCTGAAGAAGCTGCAAACGACGGAATGCGTTACCAGTCTTTGGATTCCTTACCAGAAAAAACGACTCTTGATGCGCTCGTTGAATTTTTAAAAGATCCCCATGCAACACGGCCATCAGGTCGCATGCCTGATTTGCGATTGGATGCGTCAGAAGCTCGTGCGATCGGAGTGTATTTGTTGAGGGATCAGTTGAGCAATCCCCAGTCGGTAAATGCGGATCCCGGGGAAGAGCCTGGCATCGCCTTCGAATATTATGAGTTAGATAATCTTCGATCATTACCAGACTTCGCCAATCTAGAACCCAAATTTAAGGGAGAGCTGGATTCAGTTTCTCTTAACCTGCCTCAAAAAGGCAGGAACTCTAATTTTGCGATAAGGTATTTCGGTCATATCAAAATACCTACAGCTGGGAAATACCGCTTTGGAACGGCGTCTGATGACGGTTCAGCCATTTTGATCAATGGCGATACAGTTGTGGATAATGACGGCATTCACGGTCGCAAGGTGCGCATGGGAGAAGTAGAACTAAGCGCTGGCAATCATGATTTTGAAGTTCACTTTTTCAACGGAGGTGGGGGAAGCGAACTCAGGGTCTTTTGGGCGGGCCCCGGCATCGAAGGCCGACGTGGCAGCCCCATTCCAAAGGATGCACTCGTCCGAAATACAGGCAAACCAATGATTCCTCTTGGCACGCAGCCATTCACCCTGGACTCACAGAAAGTGCGTATGGGTGCACAAATGTTCACGGCATTAAGGTGTGTTTCATGTCACCCCATGAATGACTGGAAGCCCATGCGCCCATCCACGCCATTGAACGATCTCAATTTGAATAATGCTGAAGGTTGTTTGGGCGATTCAATCCGCCGCGGAGCTCCGGATTATGAATTATCGGATAATCAACGTTCTGACATCATGGCTGCATTGAAGTCATATGAAAAACCGGTGCCCCCTTTGTCATCTGCAGAAACCGTTCAAAGAACTCTCGCTTCTTTTAATTGCTACGCCTGTCACGAGCGCGATGGAATAGGTGGACCATCCGATATGGTCGCTTCAAAATATTTCAATACCGCCATAGAGATTGATCTTGGTGAAGAGGGTAAGATACCACCTTCGCTCAATCATGTCGGTGCCAAGCTAAAACCTGAGGCAATGGCAAGTATTCTGACTTCAGACAAGTTTCATGTCCGCCATTACATGGCAACGAGAATGCCAGCCTTCCCTGAGCCCGTTGCCCAATCCTTCGTCAAAGCGGTTGGAGAGGTGGATGATCAGCCCGCATTTGCCAAAGAGTCCGATTTTTCCGAGGAAGCAGCGGTTATAGGCCAGAAATTCATCGGAGTCACTGGTCTTGCGTGCATCACTTGCCATCGAGTGGCTGGACAAGATTCACTGGCAATTCAAGGCATTGACTTATCGAGTGTTTATGACCGTATCCAACCGGGCTGGTTCAAGGCCTTCCTTTTGGATCCAGCTTCCTTCAAGAAGGATACCCGCATGCCTCAATTTTGGCCTGAAGGTCAGTCCGCCTTCCAAGATATTCTTGGCGGTGATGCAGAGAAACAGATTGATTCGATCTGGTCCTATCTCTCACTCAAAAACTCAATGCCATTTCCGGTAGGGATCGTACCCAAGGGCACGATTGCAATGGAATTAGTTCCTGCGGATAAACCGATTGTGCATCGTACATTCATGAAAGACGTCGGTCCCCGTACCGTATTAACGGGCTTTCCTGAAAAATTGAATGTCGCCTATGATTTTAACGTCGTCCGCATGGCAAAAGTATGGCGTGGTCGTTTCTTCGATCATTCAGGGGTTCAGAGTGGCCGTACGGATACGTTTCTGGATGCATTGGGAACCGACGTTCTGGAATTGCCCAGCGGCCCAGCATTCGCCTTTCTGGATGCTCCTCAGACTGCTTGGCCTCAACCTGAATTGACAAGTAGAAATACAGGAGGACAATTCAAGGGTTATTCTCTGGACCAGGAAACAGATCGCCCCATATTCAAGTATCAGCTTGAAACGGCCAGTATTGAGGAAGCACCTGCGCCAGTGATTCAACCAGGAGGGGCAATCCTGAAACGCACCTTCAAGATAAAAGCAGATAGCGCATCCAGTGGACTGCATTTTCTTGCGGCTGAGGGAGACGAAGTGGAGCAATTGTCCAACGACCGATTTCGAGTGGGTGACAATTATGAAGTTCAAATCAAAGGTTCCTTTCCATTGAAACCCATCATTCGAGTTCAGGGAGAGAAAACCCAGATATTGATCCCTGTTCCATTGGATCAAGGCGAAGCGTCAGTGGAACAATTCATTGAATGGTAAAAGGGAAAACAACATGCAAAAATCAAAACCAGCTTTAAATACGAAGACGATTATGGGAACTCATTGGAAGCCTGGATTGACAGGTAAATTAGGAGCACTTGTGCTTGCCGGTCTATTCGCGTTTAGCTTTACCCAAGAAGCCGAGGAATCCGATTATTATCAAATCGAGACCTTTTCTACGGAAGAGCTGCCAATGGAGGTAGGAGCGATGACATTGATGTCAGATGGAAACCTACTTGTTGGCACACGCCGAGGGGATGTCTATGTGCTTGAAAATCCATACGGGGATCCAGCTTCCGCGGTCTTTCGACCATGGGCCAGAGGACTTGCACAGCCTTTGGGATTCCTTGAGCACAACGGATGGATCTACACCGCACAACGTGGAGAACTGACACGCATCAAGGACAGCAATGGCGATGGGAAGGCGGACATCTTTGAAACAGTGTGCGATGCATGGGACATATCCGGCAACTACCATGAATACAACTTTGGTCCCAGAATGGACAAAGAGGGATTTATGTGGATCACTCTCAATAAACCTTTTGGTGGACAACCTTATGCTGACCCTGAAGTCAAACAGGCACATTGGCGTGGCTGGGCTGTAAGAGTCAATCCAGAGACAGGTGAAATGTTTCCGATGGCAGCAGGGCTCAGATCTCCGGCCGGAGTAGAAAACAGCCCTTGGGGAGATATTTTTTATACGGATAACCAGGGCGAATGGTGTAACGCCTCCAAATTGTCACATTTGGAATTCGGTGATTACCATGGACACCCTTGGGGGCTACCTACTCAAAAACTTGCTGGGGCTCCTTTCGAAACGATGCCTCAGCCTGTCTCCGGAACGTTCATGAAGGACATGCACCAACAAATCCCTCAATTCAAAATGCCTGCGGTTTGGTTTCCTTACGATAAAATGGGTAAAAGCCCGAGCGGTTTGAGATGGGATTTGACCGACGGAAAGTTTGGTCCCTATGCAGGGCAGTTGTTTGTGGCTGATCAACACCACGCCACGGTGATGCGGGTCAATCTTGAAAATGTTGATGGTCACTGGCAAGGGGCATGTTTCCCATTTCGTGAAGGTTTTCAATGCGGTATTATCCGAATCTGTTTCGGCAGTGATGCATCTCTGTTTGTCGGTATGTCGAATGCCGGCTGGGGAGGAAGAGGAAATCGACCCTGGGGTTTGCAACGTTTGAAATGGACTGGGAAAATACCTTTTGAAGTCCACGAAATGAAGGCACGACCCGATGGATTCAAGCTAACCTTCACCGAACCTGTCAACCCAGAGGCAGCTGCCAATTTGAATTCCTACAAAATGGAAAGTTACACTTACCGATTGGAAAGCCGCTACGGTGGACCCGAAGACGACAAGAAGGAAGTCAAAATCACCCAGGCTGAGGTCTCAAAGGACGGCATGAGCGTGCGCATAAAAATAGATCCAATCAGAGCTGGCTATGTACATGAACTTCATATGGAGGGATTGACTAACAACAAGGGAGATTCACTGCTGCATGACGAAGCATATTACACACTGGTGAACATTCCGACTGACGCACACCTTTGAGTCGAATTTGCGTTCTCAGGTTTTCAGCAATTCATTCAACAAATTCTCAGGCCGATCAGCTTCCATGTTGACCGGCCTGTTTTTTATTTGGTGCCTGAACCACGTGCGCTGACGCTTGGCAAATTGCCAGGTTTTTGTTTTGATCCATTGAATCATCGTATCACGTGAAGTCTTCCCCTCCAGGTGTTCAATGATTTGACGGTATCCAATAGCCTGACTTGCGGTACTGTTTCCTTTCAACCCCGAATCGATGAGCCGCTGAGTTTCTTGAATCCACCCAGACTTCATCATCACTTCCACCCGTTCGTCGATACGATTGCGCAATGATGAAGAGGAATGTTCCAGAACCCAAAACCGAGAGGCGTCAACAAGTTCAGAGCGTTTCCAATCGGTCTTGAATGAAGTGAATGATGCACCGGTGATCCGCACTACTTCTAAAGCACGCACCAATCTTCGCTTGTTATGGGGATCGATACTCTTTGCCGTTAGGGGATCCTTCTCTTTCAGTTCTGAAAAGAGATCTTCAACCGGCATGATTTCCAGTGCGTTCCTGATATTCGGATCGGAGGGAGGACCATTACCCACTCCATGAATCAGGGCTTGAAAATAAAAGCCCGTGCCGCCGCAAAAAATAATTCTACGCCCCCGTTGTTGAACCTTCTCGGCTTCCAACAAAGCTTGCCTGCGAAACTTGGCGACATCGTATGATTCGTGAATATCCGCTAGATCGAGCATATGATGCGGGATACGGGACCGTTCATCAATCGAAGGTTTGGCGGGTACCAATATCCATACCCCGATAGACCTGCATTGAATCCACCGAGATGATTTCACAACCCATTTTTTCAGCAAGTTTAAGGGCAAGCTGACTTTTCCCAGATGCCGTGGGCCCAGCAATCCAAAACGCTGATCTTAACAATGAATCCAAATTGGAGGGTTGATTCTCCATGGCGCCTGACATGCGTCTCAAGGTTCAAGGTCCAGTTCAGATTGCTTGGGTGGAGCAGAAGAAATCACAGGTATGGATTTCGATTCATTATCTTTTTGCAAGGTGATGATAAAAAGAAACCCAACACCGACACATATGGCAGAATCGGCAACATTAAACGCTGGGAAACCAATCTCTCCACCGGCTTTTCGATAGGTGAAAAAATAGATGAAATCGACGACGTGACCAATCCTGAATCGATCAATTAGATTCCCGATGATTCCCCCGAACATCAAACCAAGTGCCACTTGACCTATCCAACGATGAGCTTCAAAATGTTTACGAGAAAAGAAAAGAATCACTAGAGCGACCAGAGCGATGCCCGCAAGCACGAGGTTATTGTCTCGAAACATACTCCATGCAGCACCGGTATTACCCCAATGAACGAGCCGGAAAAAACCAGCAATCCATTCCCGTTGTTCTCCAAGTTTTAAATGTTCCATTACCATGAACTTGGTCGATTGATCAGTCAAAATGACTGCGAGGGCAATGAATAATAGACGAAGAAACGGAGATTTCATGGTTAAATCAAAGGCCTTATTGTAGCTCAGCCAGTTCCATAGCTTGAGTTAAAGCCAATCGAATGTCTTGTTGTTCGGCTTTGGTTGTGATCTTTTTACCCTCTTCATTTTGAATATAAAAGCTATCGATTGCAGCACCTTTTTCAGTGAGGATTTTTGCGTAAGATAAATCAATGTTTAATTCCGCAAAAACCTTGGAAACAATGTATAGCAAACCTACCCTGTCTTCGGTTTCAATTTCAACGATCGTGCGCCGGGGCATGCGCTCATTATCAAAAGTGATCTTAGTGGGAATGGAATCTCGTTCGACCGCCTGATACAGCGGCGGAGTCTGAGAAGCTTTGTCAACGAGTATGTCTAGATCCGTCGCTTCGTTCAGAACGTCTTTGATGATGTTACTAAATTTGTCGCATTTGATTTTTTTCACCAGACTTCCTGTGCCGGCATCGACGACCTCGAAACTATCAATGACAATCCCATCTTTTCTAGAAAAGATGCGTGCACTCAGTATGTTTAATCCGGCAGCTGTCAATGCTCCTGTAAATTTCGTAAAGATCGCATGACGATCCCAGGTGCAGAGTTCTACCATGGAAAATCCGCGATCACGTTGATGACGCCACTTTACGATGGGCTCCAGCGCGCGATCTTGCCTACTCACTTGCCGCCACATAAAACGATGCGCCAGATGCATATCCTCAACCATTAGATTGCGAGGACGGTTTCTGAAATATCGAGGAGGCATATTCTCAACATGAGCCTCAATTTCATCGTCTTTTATGCTAGGTTTGAGTTGGCTTCTCAGCCATGCCTTGACTTCATTTTTCTCGCCTTCAAATTCGCCCTCATCAACCGCTTTACCAGCCAATGTGTGGCTCGTACGATCATAAAGAGTCCAAAGAAGAGATTCTTTGAAGCCTGTCCACAAGGCATCGCTGGTGCCCATGGAATCGGAAAAGGTCAGCAAAGTAAGCATATTGAGGCGCTCTTGATTACCGATAACTTCGGCGAACGCTTGTATTTCATCTTGATCCTCCAGATCATGACGCTGGGAGGTCTCAGCCATGATAAGGTGATGTTCCACCAGAAGAGCAAGGGTCTTTTGATCTGTTTCAGGTAATTCAAGCCGTTGAGCAACCCTCAGCGCAATATCGATTCCAATATCCGAGTGAGTGCGCCCTTTTTTCTTACTGGATTTCCCAGTGTCGTGAAGCAGAAGTGCCAGATAAAGAATGTAAGGCGATTCAAGGTCACTGAAAATTTTAGTATAATGCTTGTGAAATGATTGATCTGCATCCCAGATTCTGTCCAGATGTTCGAGACAGCGCAGCGTATGCTCATCGGTGGTATACATATGGAAAAATTCATGCTGCACCATACCGGTGAGACTCCCGAATTCAGGTATGTATTTCCCAAGAACTCCGACTTCATGCATCATGCGCAGGATCTGACTGACATTACCTCGCTCATTGATGATTTCCAAAAAAGTTTCACGAACATGTTTGTCCGTTTGAAAATCCTTTTTAATGATCTGCAATCCGTGCCGCATCATTTGTGCGGTCTTGGGGTGAATACGCAAGCCACGCTGTTGCGCTTGCAAGAAGATGCGTATCATGCGACGAGGCTGCTCCCGGAAAACACGCCAGGATAGCGCCCTGACCCATTCCCCCTCAAAGATGAACCCATCAACAGGCTTGGGCGATGCTTCCTCTCGACTAGAAAATATTTTTTGCCATATGGATTTTGGCTTTGGCTTTGGGTCAAGCGCCAGACTTTCCTCAAGTTGGCGAGTCAGCAAAAAGATCTGGCGCATGTGGAAGTACACCATTTGCATGAATGCTTCAATACGCTTACTTGGTGATGTCTCCTTGAACCCAAGGCCATAAGCGACAGCTGGCTGAATACTCTTGTACAATTTATCTTCTGCTCGATTTTTACGGTAGTGCATTTCATTGCGAACCCGATGCAGGAAATCGTAGGCCTCCATGAGGTGCCTGCACTCTGCAGAATTGATATGATGCCCTTCCAACAGCTCTGCGAGCGACTTGACTCGATATTTGAAGTAGGCCATCCAGATCAAATTTTGATAATCGCGAAGGCCTCCACAACCGTTTTTGATTTCAGGCTCCTGCATGAAGGGGGTGTTGCCGTAGCGGGTTCGCCGAGCCCTTTGATCTTCCAATCGCGCCTCAAGATAATCGGTTTCCTGACCATTGACACACTTTTCGATCATTGCTTCCTGCATCTTAAGATACAAGGCTCCGTTACCAGCAAGCAGACGTGTTTCGATCAAGGATGTCTTTGTTTTGACATCCTCATTGGAGTAATGAACACAATCGGCGATGTTGCGCGTGATGTAGCCGAGTTTAAGTTTTAAATCCAACAAGGCGGTGTGGAAGGCAGCACAGAATTTTTCCATCCAGGGTTCCGCTCCACTCCTCTTAAACCCACCTTCACTTAGAATCATAATGTCCACATCGCTCTGTGGATTCAGCTCATGGCGACCATATCCGCCAAATGCGACAGCTGCAAGTTGGGCTTCAGCCGGGATTTCCTCGGCGTATAAAGACGTTATATCGTTGAAGAGATGGGTGATGATCTTGTCCATCATATGGGATCGAGCATGAACAATTACCAATCCATCTGTCCCAACGCGATGCTCAGTTCTTAATTTCAAAGTCACTTTTTTCAGAAAGGACCGGAAGGGCGAGATATCCACGGCGCCATTGCGGATATTATTTTTTTTACCGAGCTTGGATTCGGCTAATTCGTTGATTTGTTCATGTAGAAAATTCATCAGTTTAGGTGAAACCGGCAAGAATAGGGATGGCTGATTCATTCCCCCAAACGCAACCGTTCACAAATCAAGACTTGGATTAGATGTTGTAAAATTGAGCAGCAGTTCCACCAAAGACCAAATCCTGATCTTGAGTTGAGAGCTGGTTAATGTAATGCGTTGCCAGATCAATGACTCTGCAGTAGTCACCTGCAAGCAAACAAACCGGCCAGTCCGACCCATACATCAAACGGCTGGGTGCAAATGTTTCCATGACCGTCTCCAGATAGGGTTTCATGTCTTCCTGCTTCCAGTTTTCCCAGTCCGCCTCCGTGATCATACCTGAGATTTTACAGTTCACATTAGGAAATTCAGAAAATTCTTTTATGAGCTTTTTCCACGGTTGCAAGGAACCATCCTTAATGGAGGGTTTGCCAATGTGATCTAGGACAAAAGCTTGTTCCGGAAATTGCGCAACTAATTTAAGTGCTGCTTCCAGCTGTTGCGGGAAAATCAAAATATCATATTTGAGCCCATGGTTTTTAAGCCTGTCGATACCATTCAAAAAATCGGGGCGCAGCATGAACGAGTCATCCGGCTCGTCCTGGACTACATGCCTTACTCCGACAAATTGAGGATGCCTGGAAAACTCAGCAAGCTGTGCATCGATGTGATCAGAGCAAAGATCTACCCAACCAACAACACCAAGTATGTGACTATTTTTTTCCGCCAGGCTTAACAACCAACGAGACTCATCCAAGGACTGCCTTGCCTGAACAGCGATCGATCCGTCGAGACCTGATTTAATCAGCTCAGGTGCCAGATCACTTGGCAGAAAACTTCTGCGGAGCACCCCCAATTCTTCGGTGATCCATGGATACTCTTCCGGATGGTATTCCCAGAAATGTTGATGGGCATCGATTCGCATGGCTCTATTATGGGAAATCTATGTCCTTGCTGTCAAAGACTTCAGTCTTCTATGCGCTGGATGGCCTTTTTCGCCTCATCCCTTACAAATCGATATTTATCACTTCTGGCATTCTTGAGTTTGGGAAGCGCGGAAATGGCATCTTTGCCCAGACGCCCCAGGGCGCGGCATCCAAAGTGTCGCACGCCAGGATCCTTATGTTCCAAAGATGCCATGTAATCTTCCATGAATTCAATTTCAGACGGCATGAACCGAAGTGCTCCAAGAGCGAGGTCCTGATCCTCATCATGATCCAGCCGATCGATCAGATGTGGAATGGCTCCAGCGGCATCTTCACGCATGGAAGCCATGGCTTTGAGACTTGCATGCCGCATGGCAATCGACTCATCGCTCAAAACCTGAATCATTGCGACGAGTAATTGTTCATTGTTTTTTTCGATCGCAATATAGCCTTTGAAGGCAGACTCGCGGATACCATCATCGGCATTGCTCAAATTCGATTCAAATAGTGAAAGGTAAGCTACAGGTCGATCTCCCATGCGTCCGAGAGAGTTTAACACATTCAGTAATGAAGTTTCATTACCATTACGGGCCAACCAATCCATTTGCCGAAGTGCCAAATCAGGCGCATTGCCGATAAAACCCAAGGTATTGATCGCAGCCATTTGCACTGTGGGTGTGGAGTCTGCAAGAAGCATGGCTACTTCTTCAACAAGGTCACTGGCCTGTTTACCTGTACTGGCAATGGCAAGGAGAGCATTTTCTCTGATGCCCGGATCGGGATCATTCAGTAAATCATTTAACTTGCCGAGCTGTTCAGCCGCAGCTTCAGGAGATTTGCGCAAGGATGCTACTGCTGACTGCCGCACAGTCAGGTTTTTGTCGTTCAGGAGGGGTTCAATCAAAGAAGATAGTTTGGCGGGTTTGATGCCAATCGATGCAAGAGATTGAGCCGCTGCAGCTCGAATTGGGGGAGAGGCATGCTGTGCCATGCGCACGATGCTTTCTTCTGCGTCATTGGCAGTAGCGCCCATTGCTGCAAAGGCGCCCATCACAGCCAGAATTTGTCTGGGGTTGTTGTTTTCGAGCGCTTTTTCAAGATTTGAAACACCAACTATTCCATATTCGGCAAGAAGATCGACTGCCCAAAAGGAACCAGAGTTGGATTCCACAAGTGAAATATGCTCCAGCAGCGCAGGTATCCCCAAGGGTCCTATACTTATCAATGCGTTCTTGAAGGCATCTGCTTGCGAGGTGTTTGTGGTTTCATTGTCGATAGCCTTGATCAGAGATTGGAGTGCGGGAGCAGCCTTAGATCCAATGTGCCCAAGCAAATTCGCAGCACGCAACTGAATACTTTCATTTTTTGATTCAAGGAAACCAATGAATATAGGAATCATTTGTGCCGGAGGTAAGGAAAGCATGGCATTGGCAACCGATTGCTGAACCTGCGTCTCTTCACTTTCAAAATGGTTCATCAGGAAGGTGAAAAATGAACTATCGTTCACTTCCATTTTTGCCAAGGCATCGATTCCAATAGCCAACAACTCGGGATCTGCTTCTTTTTCAATGCGCTGGAGCAAGCTCTGAGAAGTTCGCTTTGCCCTCAATCCTGCTTTACCTAATGCGATATAGGTCACCTTGCGCGTTGCTGCCGACTCATGATGAATGGTTTCCTGGAGGAGTTTCAATGCTGGTTCTGGTAACAGGCTCAAGCTTTCCGCTGCAATCTCCCTTACAGTTTCATCCTCGTCCTCAAGTAATTTGATCAGCACGGGTGCCAATTGAGCAGAAGCTTCGGGTATCCATTCCATCGCCTTTGCCGCGCCGGCTCTCACGCTGGGCTTCGAGTCATCGGATGCCTCTAAAATGGGTTCAACCGCTGCTTCGCCAATCTGACCCAATGCATAAGCACTTCGATACCATTTGGCATTCACATTCCGTCGCCGCATTTCTCGAAGGTCATTGATCAGCTCAGGGATAGCCGGTGCAGCATCTGGCCCCAGCTTTGACAGCGCAGTGATTGAATGAAACCAGACCTGCTGCTGAGAATCCCCCAATGCCTTGATCAAGGCTGGAACAGCTTCAATCACATCACTTGATGTACCGGCTAACTGACTCAAATAGAGGGCCGCATCCCTGCGGATACGGTTGTCCTCACGATTCAAATCTTGGATGAGTGATTGTACGTTCTTTTCTTGAGCAAGGACCATTTGAAACGATGTCAGACAGACCAAATTTACAATCAGGATTGTTAAAAATCTGTTTTTTACAAACGCAAAAATCGTAATCTTCTTCATAAGTGTGTAAGGGGCGACAGATCTGATTTGTTCTCGTCTATTTATCGCTTTTGAAGTTTACAGAAAAAAGGCGGCACCACTCCACCAGAATGGTTACCGCCCTCAAAAATGTTACGGAAAAACTAAGAATCAGCAGAAGGGGGTGGCTCATCCATTCAGGCCTCGAAGTAGACCTGTACTGTCTCCAAAACGGTCAGCCTTGGCTCCCATTCCCTGAATCATCGATAGAAGTAAATTCGCCATTGGAGTCTCGAACTCATAACTGAGATGTCTTCCCGTTTTGATGAGTCCGTTGCCTTGGCCTGCAATCATGATGGGAAGGTTTTCGTTGTTGTGACGATTTCCATCACTGATACCCGCACCGTAAACAATCATGCTGTGATCAAGTAAGGTGCCATCACCTTCAGGTATGGATTTCATCTTTTGAATCATGTAAGCAACTTGACGCGCGTGGAATTCATTGATCTCACTGATTTTCGCCAATTTACCAGGATCGTTTTGATGGTGAGAAAGAGAATGATGACCTTCGTTCACTCCAATATGCCGATAGCTTCGATTACTGCCCTCATTGGCAAGCATGAAGGTTCCGACGCGCGTGACATCCGCCTGGAAAGAGAGAATCATCAGATCTCCCAATAGCTTGATGTGCTCTTCGTATGAGGATGGGATACCTTCTGGGGTTTCAAATTCAGTCAGGTAATCAGGCCGATCCTGCTTTTCAAGATCCGCACGTTCAATGCGTTGCTCAATTTCCCGAACCGCGGTCAGGTATTCGTTCAGCTTTTGCTTGTCCCTGTAGGACTCGCCTGTTTTTCCAGGCGGCGGGCATCTTCAAGAACGAAATCAAGGATACTTTGACGAAACAATTTTCGCTCTGGCCTGCGATTCGGACTCTTCGGACGGGATTTGGTTACCGAAGAAGCGCTCGAAAACGAGTTTGGGGTTGACTTCCTTGGTCATCGGCGTTGCTTCATCCCGCCAGGAGATGTTGTTGGAATAAGCACAACTGTATCCGGAATCACATTTCCCGGACTGACGCCCCGTTTCAGCGCCCAACTCGAGCGACGCAAACCTTGTCTGATGCCCAATGGCTTTTGCGATCACCTGATCCGCTGAAACACCTGCTCTGATTTCCGCCCCCTCGCTTTTGAGAGGCTGCACACCCGTCAAAAAAACCCCTGCGGAGCGCGCGTGGTCACCCGCGCCATCGCCGTTGCCTCGGCCTTTGTCGTGTGTCAATCCACTCAAGATCAGCAGATCTCTTTTGACGTGTTCAAATGGACTCAGGATTTTGGCA
>CALSPN010000033.1 GCA_943788245.1 uncultured Verrucomicrobiae bacterium
GACATCATCGCTGGTCCATGGTAATGCGGATTCAAGCGCAGGGATTGGCAGGGGGGGATACTTTCGACCCGGTAGAGATCAGGATGGTCTGGGCGCTGACCTGATTTGCCGTTCTCCAGCATCAACGTGTGGTGGGTCGCTGAATTTTGCCTTGCACTGAATCAATTCAATCGCCCATCCTTCAATTGCCTTTCTTCGGTAGGAGGCAAAGTCTTCGATCATGGCATTTTTTCTGGCCATGACTTTTTGGAAATCGAAACCAACACCAGGAATCTTTAATCCCCATTTGTCACCAATGTTCAGCAAGATGCTTCACCTCAGCTGCATAAAGCAGGGCCTTTGTTGGCATGCAGCCGCGCAGGATACAAAGACCTCCAAGTTCCTCGCCTCCATCGATGACTGCGGTCTTTAAACCACCCTCCGCAAGCGTCCGAGCGGCTGCATAACCTGCACTGCCACCTCCCAGGATAATAGTGTCGAAATCAAATGAATCTGTTTTCATATACCGACGCACAACTTAGACCCTTACTGTTTCAAACACAATCTTACATGCTATTGGATCATGCACAGCTGTGAAGTCGTTGGCTGCTTTTCAAATAGAGTGAAAGCGCTTTTTCCGTACATACAATTCAAGCTTGATTGGTTTTATAGGTTGTGATTCCGTTAAGTCAGATGAAGTTTAATTGCACCTCTCATTGTTTGGCTCTCATATGGGGATTATGTCTCCTGTATGGAAATATATTTTCGTCAGCATCAGCTTTAGGTGATGATTTTGTTCGTAGGATTGTGGGAGGGAAGGAAACTGAAGCAAATGAGTGGCCCTGGATGGTCGCACTTCTCAGTGCTGGTGAAGATAATCCGGCAGACAGCCAATTTTGTGGTGGCGCTTTGATTCACCCCTGGTGGGTCATTACAGCAAGTCATTGTTTGACCTCCGAGTCAGCTGATTCATTTGAAGTTGCAATCGGTATACGCGACTTACGCAACGATCCAGAAAAATCCTACCGGCGCATTGGAATTCAGGAAGTTTACCTTCATCCGGCGTATGAGACAGCATTAGATCCCTCCATTGACGCAGATATTGCTCTCCTGCGGCTGGCTGAGCCTGTCTTTGATATCCCTGTGTTGCCGCTTGTGCATCAGTATGAACTCATTCAACCGGGGGTGAACGGCACAGTAATAGGGTGGGGGAAGACAACAGATGGAGGACATGCCTCAGATGTTTTACTGGAAGTTGAACTCCCTATTGTTTCTCAAGAAGAGGCCAACGCAACAGAAGCTTACGAGACTGATTTGAGCGCGGACATGCTTCCCGCTGGTTTTATTGAAGGGGGTAAGGATTCATGCGAGGGAGATAGCGGAGGGCCATTTGTCGTTCCTATGGAAAATGGGGAGTGGGGACTGGCTGGTATAGTCAGTTTTGGTTCTCCGTTGGGTTGTGCGGCTCCCAATGCCCATGGGATTTACGCCAGTGTTCCCTATTTTTATGATGAGATAATGGGTTTGATGTATTCAAGCTATGACCAATGGCGACTGGAAAACCAATTGGAATCTATCCAGGGAGATAAGGACGAGGACGGTATCCTTGATTTCGCTGAGTATGCCTTTGGAAGTGATCCCAGCAGTGGTGCCGATCGCCCTCAATTCAAATTTATTCAAACGTCGGGTCCCAGAGGAGAGTTGTTACCCGGTATCCAATTTAAACGGGCGCGAAATAATCAGGAAGTTCGTTATGTGGTGGAATCAATCAATTGATCTGCAAATCTGGTCCTCTGTCGAAGATGGAGCGTTCGATGCAACTGACAACGACCAGTGGATCTTCAAAACTTCCAATCCAATCACAAGCCGAGAATCGCATTTCCTCCGCATCCGCGTAGAACCACCAAGAGATGTCCCGGCGCCCGAGTTTTTCCAGCATGCGATTCGATTAAAAGGTAATCTAAATAATTTCCGGGATTTTGTTTATTCAGCCAATCAAACGGTCGAGTCAGTCACTCTTCAATATGCAGTGGGTCAAAAGGCATTTGAGCCTAAAGTGACCATACTCGATGAAGAGACAGGTCAAATATTGTCGGTAGCCACTGAGCATCAGGAAGGTGAAATCCTTCACACTTTCCTGACTACCCCCGACAAAAGTTACCGTATCAGACTCTCAGGCGCTGATGACACAGCAAAGGGGACTTATCAGTTTAACATTCCGCCCGTCGACCTCAGCGATAATGAAAGTGATTTTGATACTGAAAGTATTGCTGTCGGTGATGTTGTTGCAGGTGTGCTTGAAGCTACTGACTTGATTGAACAGGGCGCATATAGTGATGATTATCTTCTAACAGACTTGACTGCGGGCGATGTCATTCGAATCACCATGAAATCTGGTCCTGAAAATCCCGGTTTCTTGCCCACTATCCTTGTGTTCGACTGGGATTCCTTTAACGACGTTGTCGATTCCTTTGATCAGGACTCGAACGAGGTGTCAGTCACATTCACTGCTCAGGAGGGTTTGGATTATTTGATTTCTGTTGGGCATTTGGAAGAAAATCAAATTGGTGAATATATCCTGTCCGTAGAATTGCAGTGACTATTAAGTGCAATGGAGATGCTCATCTGCTTTTGAGTTTGGAATAAGCTTTGGCGAGTGATTCAGTGGAATATCCCAGTCGGTAAAGAAGTATCAACCTTCCCATTAAGAGGTATGTTTTCATTACGCCATTGGCAAAAAAACGACGGGAGGACGTGATGATGGTCGAATCTGCAAGCGCGATGCGTCCATGATACCTCAAAGCCTTGCACAATTCGAATTCTTCCATTAGCGGAACTTTGGGGACCCCCCCTGATTGCTGAAGTATGTCCCTGCGAACAAAGATACCCTGATCTCCAAATACATAACCGCCAAAAAGGACACGAGGAAGACAACGGAATTTTGATCCGATCATGAGCCAGTGTGCTTGATTGAATTGTTTCCAGAAGCCGCCTCCTGCCACATGATTATCCTTCAAGCATCTCAGCATGGATTCAATCCCAAACGCTGGTAATTGCGTGTCTGCATGTAGAAAAAGGATCACGTCACCTGTTGCGACAGCGGCGCCATGATGCATTTGAGTTCCACGTCCTTTTGGAGATGAGATCGTTTTGAAAGGATGCTTTTTCGCCTGATCCAATGTCGCGTCAGTGCTCCCGCCGTCCGCAAGGATCCATTCAGCTTCCGGAGCTCGTCTTCTCAGGTGATAAGCAAGTGTCTCAATCTGATCCTGCTCATTGTATGTGGGGATTACGATCGAGACGCTTGGGTTTTTGGTAATGGGATTCCTTTATGCTGACGTCTCTTCTCCAGCTGCCAGAGAATCAATCCAAAGAAGGCCCAAAGAAAGTAAACACCCAGTGTGAGCAGCGCTCCCATGACGGCATCCTCGCCCGGGATCGCATAGATGCCGAGAAGGATCAGTGCAGAGCCTTCTCTCAACCCTGCTCCCCCAATACTGACAGGAAGTCCAGAAAAAATGGAAATAACCGGGAAAATCCATAATATATTCCACCATTCAAATGCATGCTGGCTGACAGCTTTTAAATTGAAAGCCATCACAAGGCTCAGGCTCAAGTGGACGATAATAGCTGCACAGCTGCCTTCAGTGCGACTTGAGGATTGTTCCATAGAATCCCGGCGCTTCGTCGCAGTTGATTCAAGAAAAGACCAAGCCTGGAGGTGCCCTGGCCTTTCCAGTGGCTCAATATCCACATGCTTCCTGCCAATACCCCTGCCAATCCTATGGCCCAGAAAACAGGTAAACGCAATTGAATCCAGTCAAAGTCATCAAAACCTCCTGTGAGATAGCCAATCAAAGCCATAAAGACTCCAAAAACCAATGCGCCGAGCAATCCGAAAAAACGATCAAGGGGTGCTATTGCCAGAACATCTGTCAGAGAAAGGCGGGTACCAACGAGAATAAATGACGGACTTAATAAAATCTCCTCCCGCTGTACCAAATAGAAATGTATTGAAACAATGGCCGATGCTGACGGCTCTCAATGTTGCTTCAGGATGAATTGTCAAATGGCTTAGTCTCAACATCAGATGCCAGCGATAGGAGGCGAAAATCAGATTTATTGCGAAGGCGCAAACCGCCATGATTATCCACCTGAGATCTGCCCGTTTCAGTGAGTCTAAAAGTGCGCCAGGTTCCAGACGCTTGTAAACCATGAACAACAGAATACTGGATACAAGTAATCCAAATCCACGTATGGCAAGCAGCTTTGACTTGCTTGGGCTTTGCTTCACCTCCTCGGAAATGGATGCTTGTTCAGTTTGATTCATCGGTGATTCCCATGGCCGGTATTCGGCCTGTCGGACCAGGTTTTGCCAATTGATTCAAATTGTTCAGACAAAAACATATTCACAGGCTCCTGCAGTAGCAAGGAGGATGTAAGGACTCCAAAGTTCTCCCAAAGTAAACTCATGCCTTTTCAGTTGCACCCTGATTTAGTAACACCTGTCAATGACCATGGAGCTGAAGAGACAAGAAGCAGGACCCATCTTCCCACAGATAAAGGAATGGTCTCTTCAGGCTGCCTAAGAGGATTCCCGCGGTTTTTAATCTAACTTTCCCAGATTCTTGAGACATGGAGCTGCAGTTGGAGCATAGACCAAGTGCATGATGGTTTTATTAGATACGTTCGAAATATCGTTTCCGTTCCCAATCAGTCACAGCGCCGGCGAAGGCCTTAGCCTCCAGTCGAGCCGTGTGGACGTAAAAGTCGACGACTTTGCTCCCCAACACAGTTTTGGCCAAGCTGCTTTTGTTCAAAAGGTCTGTTGCCTGTTCCAGTGAGGTTGGCAGCGCAGGTAGAGACTCGTCGGAGTAAGCATTTCCCTCGTAGGCCTCAGGGCAACTTATCTTCTCTTCGATACCAGCTAATCCAGATGCGATCATTGCCGCAAAAGCAAGGTAAGGATTGGCGTCCGCCCCGGGCATTCGATTTTCAATCCTGAAAGACTGGCCATGACCGACAATCCTGAAACCGACCGTACGATTATCCATCGACCAAGCCATGCTTGTGGGAGCCCAGCTACCGGACTGATAGCGCTTGTAGGCATTGATGGATGGGGCGTAAAAAAGGCATAGTTCCGGACTGTATTTCAGTAGACCTCCCAGAAAATATTGAAACGTTTTACTAGGTTTCTTTTTTTGAAAATCCCAGAAGATATTTTTCCCGTTCTTCTGAAGGGATATGTGAATGTGGCAACTGTTGCCGGCTTCTTCTTCGGCGAATTTTGGGATGAAACTGGCGGATTTTCCCCATTGTGCGCGATGTCCTTGATGGCTTGTTTGAAAATGACGTGACGGTCGGCAGTTTCAAGAGCCTCCGCGTATTCGACATTGACTTCGTGCTGGCCGCGACTCCATTCACCCTTGCTGCATTCAACCGGAATGCCTGATGCAGTGAGCTCATTCCGCATGGTGCGAATGATGGATTCGTCACGTCCGGGCTGGAGAATATGGTAGTCTATTCTGTAGTCACTGGATGGACGCAGGTTCTGGTAGCCAGCATCGAATGCCTCCGAGTAGGTTTGATCAAATAGCAGGAATTCGAGTTCGCTGGCCATGAAAGCCTTTATTTTTTGCTTGCCCAGACGGTCCAACTGTTTCCTGAGAACTGAGCGTGGTGCTTCCTCCACTGGAGATCCATCGTGGTGCAGATAATCGCAGACCACCAGAGCTGTTGCTGTTTGCCATGTGAGGATCTTGACGCTTTTTGCGTCAGGGCGCATTTCGAAATCACCAAATCCACGCTCCCAGTTTGCGACTTGAAATCCCTCCAGCGGATCCATTTCCATATTGACCGCCAGCAGATAATTGCAGGCGTGTGTGCCGTGTTGCGCTACTTGATCCAAATAAAAGGCGCCAGTAAAACGTTTCCCAACCAATCGCCCAATGGCATCGGGGAAAGCCACAATCACGGTATCTATCTCCCCTTTGCGTATTTTTGATTTCAGCGTTTTTGTATCCATGATGTTTTTTATTCGGCGATGAATATATTTTTGATTTCTGAATATCCATCAAGTGCATGCATTCCAAGGTCCCGTCCAATACCGCTTTGCTTGTAGCCTCCAAATGGAGCTTCGACGTGAACACTGGAATGAGTGTTGATGCTGAGTACGCCAGCCTCAACTGCCCGCGCAACTCTCAGAGCACGTGAAAGCTGGTTTGTCCAAATCGACCCACTCAGTCCGTAGGGTGTGTCGTTGACTTCCTGCAGCATGGTTGCTTCATCTTTGAAACGCCTGATGCACACAACGGGGCCGAATATTTCATCTCTCCAGCAAGAATCTCCTACCTCTGGCTCCAGCACGACAGTGGGAGAGAGAAAATAGCCTCTTTCGAACGGGCGATGACCACCACTTGCTATCTGACGGCCGGAGGAGCGTGCCTGTTCGATAAATACTTCGGCGTTCTCTCGCTGAGATTTTGATACCATTGGTCCAATTTGTGTGGTTGCAAGTCCTGGATCATCGACTTTCAAATCCCTGGTGGCAGTGATGAAGCGGTCCACGAACTCATCAAAAACGGCATCCTCGACAAATACCCTGCTTCGAGCGCAGCAATCTTGTCCAGCATTGGCGAAAACGCTCATGGGCGAATCCGAGGCCGCGCTGTCGAGATCGGCATCGGCAAAAATAATATTTGGAGATTTTCCTCCCAATTCCAATGAAACTCTTTTGATGCCTTTTGCTGCCGATTCCATGATCCTAGCTCCGCTTTGAGTCGAACCTGTAAAAGAAATTTTTCTGACATCAGGATGTTGGGAAAGGGCTTCTCCAATCAATCGACCTCTTCCTGGTACACACCTGAAGGATACCCTCTGGAAGCCCTGCTTCAATGGCCAGTTTCCCCAGGCCGAGTGCGGTAAGGGGAGAAAGAGAGGAAGGCTTGAGTATTACCGTGTTGCCTGCGGCTAATGCAGGCGCCACCTTCCAGCAGGCAATGGGGAAGGGGAAGTTCCAAGGCACAATTGCCGCTACTACGCCCATAGGTTCTCGCAGCGTCATGTTGAGGCCTTTTTTCGAGACAGGGATCGTGTGACCAAAATACTTGCCTATTGCACCTGCATAATATTCAAAAATACGAGCTCCTAATTCAATTTCGTCTTTTGCATCTTGAGCGGGCTTTCCGATATTTTGTGTCTCCCAACGGGCAAGGGTATCTTTTTGTTCGCGGATGGCATGTGCAATGGCATACAGCATGTCCGCCCTCTCGTTAGGGCTGCGTTGCCTCCAGTCGTTGAATGCAGATTTTGCCCCCTGAACGGCCTTTTCCAATTCTTCCAGACCGGCTGCGTGCACCTCCACGAAAACTTCTTCCGTGGTCGGGTTCGTTTGAGGAATCAGTTCATTGCCCTTTGACTCAATGGAATGACCGTTGATGAATGGGCTTGTGATCAATGACTTCATAATAGCGTTTGGTAGAGTCCCCGAAAGTCTTCCTCTTCCATACTTATCGGATTTGTCAGGTGGCAGCTGTCTTTCATGGCAAGCTGTGCCAGCGGTGACAATCTGCTCTTGTCCTACCCCATGATGGGACAATCCCAGTTGAACTCCTGATTCAGCGATCAATTGGTCTACCCAATTGATCGCTGCACTGTCTGCTGATGGATCAGCCAAATCAATGACATTCAATCCGGCTGATAATCCGATCCTGCGATAGAGTCCTGGTTGCTTGCCGCTATTCCATCTCATGACTTCCGTGAGGCACAGTGCATTGGCCAATCCGTGGTGTAATCCACATAGGCTTGAAAGGGGATGAGCCATCGAATGAGTGGCGCCGAGATCCTTCTGGAATGCAATGCCACCCATCAAGGCAGCGAGCTGCATGCCTCCTCTTGCTTCGAGGTCGGATCCGTTTTTCACGGATTGAATCAGGTGCTTTGCAATCAGGTGGATTCCTTCCAGCGCGATCCCATCACAAAGCGGCTGTGTGACAGGTGAGGTGAACGATTCGATGCAATGGGTTAATGCATCCAGCCCTGTTGCCGCAGTCAATTTTGCCGGGAGTGAAACTGTGATTCTCGGATCAAGAATGACCAGGTCTGCCAGCAGGTTGGCATGGAAAATGACGGCTTTTGCGTTTGTCGATTCCAATGTGATGACACTACTGCGTCCAACTTCACTCCCGGTTCCGGCAGTCGTTGGTATGGCTACGAACGGTGGTAACTGATCCCACTGCCCGCGCTCCAGCATTGTCTGATCCTGCAGTTGAAAATCTGAACATTGAATTTTCAAGCGACAGACTTTGGCAACATCCAAAGCGCTCCCCCCACCCAAGCCAATAATGCCATCGCAGTCGGCTGCTTGATATGCCTGAGCCGCACCGCTGACATCTGCCTCCAGCGGGTTGGGATGCACATCACGGAAAATAGTGGTCGGGGTGTTTTTCAGCGCATCTTCAAGCAAGCCAAAAGCATCGGTTTCTGGTAGGAATTTATCACATACCACTAGAGGGCGCTTGATTTGAAAACGCCTGAGATCGCTTTCGATTTCGTCTAAAACATCTGTTCCGAATCGAACCGGGGTAGGAAAGGAAAAAGCGGCTTCTGTGCGCATACTGAATGATTTATATGGCTAGATATTTCACAAAGTTTTGAATGATTGTATGCGTTGGGCTGGGATCTTTCATGGTATCGATACGATGCGCCAGATCAAACGAAACCTTTTCCTTCCACTGTGCAACGCGTGGAGCCCATAGGTATTTGATGATTTCCTCGGTGAATTCCGGATGAAATTGAACTCCGTACAACAGGTTCTGAAACTTGAAAGCCTGAATCTGCGTGAGCTCGCTTCCCGCCAGTCGATGACAATTGGGAGGGAGTTCCGGTACATAATCCGCGTGTCCACTAATGGCTTTGAACTTGGTCCTCATGCCTTTGAAAAGTAGGCATGCGCGTCCAGTTGGCGTGAGTTCAATTTCGGTGTTCATCAGTTGCAGACCCTCTGGATGCGTCTGGACTTGCCCTCTTAGAAAACGAGCGATCATTTGATGGCCGTAGCATACACCAAGCACAGGGATGCGATGCATCAAGCAACTGCGCAGAAAAAGGAGTAGATTCTGATTGGCAGCCTCGTTTCCCATGGCGCTGCTGGGAGAACCTGAGATAATCACCCCATGTATGTCTCGATCGATCGCTTTGTCCAAATCATCTTCGATGTGACAGGCGTGGAGATCAACGCCTTCCACTCCTTTGAGTGCGTTTGAAAACCATTTCGGTACACTGCGCAATGCATGGCCTTCTGGATAATCTGAAGTCCATGATACGGCGTCTACTAAAAGGATTTGCTTGGATCTCATACGATTCTTTTTGTCAGACTTAAGACTCATTCTTTGTTTTATTTTAATTGATCTTCTATTGGATCGTTGCCGCCTTCGCTGCCAATGTGTTTTCGGCTCAGCGCCTTGCTTTGAAGCACGTCACTGTAACCCGGATATGTGACGGCATAAGGAAACCCCTGTCCCGTACCGGCGGCTCCAAAACGTCCTTTTTTATCCAGGGCTATAAAATTTATATGCAGATCTTCGATGGGTCTTCCATCCAATCTCGCGATGCGTCGGATTGTTTCTGCACAAGCCTCCTCAGGCGTCAAACCCTGTCGCATGTATTCAACCACCATGAATGAACCACAAAAGCGCATGATGTTCTCACCCACACCGGTTGCACCCGCAGCTCCAATTTCGTTGTCTACATAGAGGCCACTTCCCAATATGGGCGAGTCTCCGACCCGACCGGGCATCTTGTAGGCCAGGCCACTGGTAGAACAACCTCCAGCTAGCGTGCCATCTTTAGCAAGTCCAACCAAGGCGATTGTGTCATGATTATCCTTGCCCGCCTCCATTTTGCGCTTCTCACGTCTCCAATTGCGCCATTCCTTGCGTTGTTTGCTCGTGAGAAGGTTCTTTGCAGTAAATCCCTGTTCGAGTGCGAATTTTTTTGCGCCTTCACCCACAAGCATAACGTGTGGAGTCTTTTCCATGACAGCTCTTGCTACTGAAATGGGGTGTGCAATGTCTTCAATGCCTCCTACACTTCCAGCTTTAGCACCTGGTCCATGCATGATGCAGGCGTCCAGTTGTACCTTTCCGGCTGCGTTGGGTTTGCCGCCATCCCCGACTGATGCATTGCTTTGATCTGATTCAGTCAATCGAATGCCTTCCTCGACAGCGTCCAGAATCGATCCACCCGCTTCAAACTTCCTTAAAGAGGCTTCATTAGCGGTTTGCCCAAAATTCCATGTGGACACAAACACCGGCCTCTTACCTGCAAGGTGAGCGTGTGGTTCGCTTTGGGTGATGGTCTGGGACATGACGCCACCGGCGACCGTCATCACGCCTTTAGATAGGAATCCACGTCTGGTGCAATGTTTCATGTTAAATATGGATAGGGATACAAGCCCTTTTTGGCAAACCAATTTGATTTATAAGGGTCAGACATTACTATTAATGCATACATCAATAGTAATGTCTGACCCTTATATTCGAGATTGAATGTTCCATAATCAGTGAGGAATTATTCTCTTCAGATGAGTAATCCGACAAGTGTGGCCGTGAGGTAGCAGGCTAAAAGCCCTGCAAACATTGACCATAACCCCATTTTGGCAAATTCACTCCTTCGTTCGGGGACCAATGCACTCAGTCCTCCAATTTGAACTGCGACACTTCCGAAATTGGCGAATCCGCAAAGTGCGTAGCTTGCAATGAGAAAACTACGAGCGTCCAGAGTGTCTTTATTTTCGGTCAGGGACAGGTAACCGAATAACTCGTTTAGTACGATCCGCTCACCCAGCATACTGCCAACCAGGGCGCTGTGTTCCCAGGGAATGCCCATGAGCCATGCAAAAGGAGCGTTGATCCAACCGAAGATTACTTCAAGAGAAATGGGTTGATTGACCCCCAATCGCATTTGAGGCCATTGAAGGATGAAGTTCAGTAGTGCTACCAGGGCGACAAATGCCAGGACCATTGCCATCACATTCAGCGCAAGCATGCCTCCATCCTTCGCTCCGTGACAGATGGCATCGATGCTATTGGAGGATCTCTTTTGTAAATCCAGGTTTGATTCGCTTGAGTGCTTGCTCTGTTCCGTTTCGGGCACCAAGATTTTTGCAATCACCAGCGCTGCAGGAGCACTCATGAGTGAGGCAGTGACAAGGTGCCCTGCAAGCTCAGGGAAACCAGCAGCTCGGCCGAATTGCGCATACACCGCCAGCATGCCCCCTGCGATGGTTGCCATTCCTCCGGTCATCAGAGCCATGAGCTCGCTCTGCGTCATATGTTTGATGTAAGGTTTGATCAACAGTGGAGCTTCTGTGTGACCGACAAAACAGTTTGCAACTGTCGCCAGTGTCTCGCTTCCTGACGTGCCCATCAACTTTCGCATGATCATGGCCATACAACGCACGGCCCATTGGAGCACTCCCCAGTGGTAAAGAAGGGAGGATAGAGCGCCGACAACAATGATGGTAGCAGTAATGGACACCGCAAAGATGAAACTGTTTCCCTGACCGAAGCTGGCTTCCAATTGAGATGCATTGGCCAGTGGGCCGAATATAAGTGCAGCTCCCTCTTGCGAAACATCGTTCAATTTCATTACGATTTTTTGTGCGACATTAAATGCCTGAAGTCCAAAAGATGTTTTCAGGATCAGGATGCCAATAAGAAGTTGGAGTCCAAGACCCCAGAGAACGATTCGTGTTGGAAACGCCTTGCGGTTGCGCGAGCATAGCCACGCCAGGCCAATGATGCATATCATCCCGAAAAGACTGTGTAGCAGCTGCATGATCGTTTTGTCTTTTTAATGGATGTAAGGGGGCTTTGCGATCTACTAAAAATCGTATTGATGGATGTTTTCCTTGGTGAAAACCAGGATATCTCCAAGCAATACCTGGTCGCCTGCAATTTTCTTTTTGCCCAGCTTGCCTGCATCGAAGGAGGTGTCACCTTGCTTTAATTTTCCCGTGGCAAGTGCTTCGCCAACTTTGATTGTCAGGTAGCCCAGTTCGGCGGTATTCCATAAAACAACCGATTTAACGGTGCCACCCTCAACATATGATCTCATGCTGTTAGGTGTGGCAAGTCCAGTGACCATCACCTGACCTGTCTTGCCTGCTTGCTTGACTGCTTCGGCAGCACCCGGAAAAGAGACCGAGCTGATGCCAAAGAACCCCTTGATATCAGGATATGCTTTCATGAGGTCCTGTGTGACCTTGAAGGCCAATTTCTGATCTTCGTCCGATGGCTTGATGGCTACCAAATTCAGATTAGGATACTGCTGGTCAATATGCGTCTTCATGTGCTCAATCCAGACATTCTGATTTGCAGCGGTCAGGTATGCTGTCACGATAGCAACATCAGCTCTCGTTTCGGGGCCTCCAAGATCTTTGACCATCGTATTGACCATTCCGTGAGCAATGGCTTCAGCGGTCGCCTGGTTCACGAAGTAATCACGGGAATCCTGAATTGCATCTGCATCCCATGAGAGGACATGGATGCCCCTTGCTCTTGCCTTCCTCAATGCGGGAGCCACGACATTTGGGTCATTGGGGGAAACTGCGATTACATCCACACCTTTCAAAGTGTACTGCTCAATCATGGATGCCTGTTTTTCGGGTGATCCATCGGTTGGTCCATCGTAAATCAACTCCACATTACCAAGTTCCATTGCGGCTTCCTCAGCTCCTTTGGCACACGAGGTGAAGTAAGGAAGTCCTTTCTTTTTTGGGATCAGGCAAATGGTGATTTTCTTTTTATTATTATCTTTCGAAACTAATTGAGTCGAAGATGCATCAGAAGGTGGGGCTGGGCTGCATGCGGTAAAAATGAAGGCTATTCCTGCAAGAAGCGAGAGTACCACAAATCGATGATGCATTTTCCTTGGGTTTGACTTTTTCATGATGAGTTTTGTTTATGACGTAAAAGTTTTTGGAACACAACCGAAACAATCAGGAGTAACCCCAGAACGATCAGGATGAATTCATCCCGATTCCAATGCCAGCTGACGAACTCGCGTGTCTCGTGAATAAGAAGAAGGCCAAGACAGGTGCCCACCAACGTGCCGCGTCCCCCGAAAATACTCACACCTCCAATGACCACGGCGGTGATGACTCCCAATTCAATCCCCATTCCAACATCCGCTTTGGCTGTATTGCGGCGGGCCACGAAAAGCAAAGCTGCCAGCGCCGAGGCGAAGCCGGAAAAGGTGTAAAGGCCAATCAGAATGCGATCGACATGGATCCCTGAAAAACGTGAAGCGGTGTCATTGTTTCCGATGGCATAAACATGAAGCCCCAATGCGCGCCTGTGTATCACCCAGAAAACTGAAACAAATATGATGAAAAACACCCAAGCGGCAAAAGGTAGGTTCAACCATTCATCCTGGCCAAGGCGTGTGAAGCCCGCGGGGAAACCCGATACAGGCTTTGCCTGACTGATGCCTTCTGCGATCCCGCGATAGGTAGCCATGGTTGCCAGCGTTATAATCAGGGGATGGACTCTCATGCGAGCGATGAAAAACCCGTTCAGAAATCCACCAAGCGTGCCAGTCAATAGCGCCGCACCACAAGCCAGGGGCATTGATGAACCCGCCTGAAACAGCATGCCGGCAGTGATGGCACTCAAGCTCATGATGGAGCCCACTGAAAGATCGATGCCTGCCGTGAGGATAATAAGCGTCATGGGTATTGCTATGATGGCGAGTTCCCATATGTGACTCGAAAGACTGCGTTGAACCTCCCATTGCAGGAATGACGGATCAAGTTGGCTGATCAGGGCAAAAAGCGTGATTATCAGGCAGCTCAGAAAAGTCTCAGGCAAGCTCAGGGTTCGCAGGAAGATCGCTTTCATTATTTTTTGTGATTTGAAATCCAGTGGTCAGCAAGAATAGCTCCCAGGATAAACAAACCTTGAATGGCTCGAGACCAATAGGTGGCGTGTTCTCCGAGTTTTAAAAAAATGAGCACCGTTGAAATCATGGTCATCAGCGCGACACCACACAGAACACCACTCAAAGTACCGACTCCGCCATTCACCGAGGTGCCTCCTACAACGACGCAAGTCACCACCAGTAATTCAGTGCCAACACCAATTCCCGAATCCACTACGGACAACTGAGGTACACTGACCAGCGTTGCCACGGCGGTGAGTAAACCAGTCCAGGCAAAAACAAAGAGCTTGATGGATTTAATGGAAAGTCCCGCAAGTTGAGCCGCCTGAGGATTACTGCCTGTCGCATAGATACGTCGACCTATGGGAGTGCGGTGGATGAGCCAAATGGTCATAGCCAGGACACCGGCCGTCGTCCATAAACTGAGCGGTACGGATAAGATGGTGCCTGTCCCCAGAAAACGTATTTCTTCGGGAAGGTCCGTGATCCAGGCTCCGTTCATGATGATTTCGGTCAAGCCCCTGAGAGCCGTCAACATTCCCAAGGTCACGATGATGGAAGGAACACCCGCGTATGCCACCAGCAAGCCGTTGAAAAGACCCATTCCGATGCCGATCAACAACGTCAGAGCGATAGCCACATGTGGCGGAAGTTGAGCTCTCGATGCTGAAACCATGATTCCCATGCTTGCTGCCAGGACTCCCATCATGGAACCCACTGAAATATCGATTTCACCTGCTACCAATACAAGCATGACTCCGCAACTGATGATGCAAATCGGAGCCGCTTGCACTGCAATGTCCCGCAGGTTTTGTGCGCTGAGGAATGCTGGGTTGATCCAGCTCACAACCGTGGTCAGCAGTCCAATAAACAAAAATAAACCGATCGCTCGATGCCTTAGAAGGTAGGTAATCATGCGAAGCCATCCAGATGTCTTTCTGGTATCATTCGTATGATTCATGGTGATTGCTTAGCCTCCTCTGGAAGCGAGAGCTTGAGAAGCTTCTCCTGGTTGGCCTCTTCCCTTGCTAATTCTCCGCTGACGTGCCCTTTGGCTATCACCAGGATACGATCCGACAAGGATAGTATCTCTGGTAATTCCGAGGATATTAAAAGCACTGCAGAACCTTGTTTCGCCAGCTCAATAATCATTCGATGCACTTCGCTTTTTGCTCCTACATCGACTCCACGAGTGGGTTCATCCAATATGAATAAGCTCGGGTTTTGGTGTATCCACTTACCCAGAACGATTTTTTGTTGATTACCACCCGACAACGCACTGGCCGGGTTGTCGGGTGAACCGGTTTTGATACCGAGTTTCGAAATCAGTTGGCCTGACATGGATCGCATCTGCGATCGATCCAAACCTGTCATTCCCTGGAAAGCATTGAGTGAAGGAAGTAATAAATTTGTTTCCACCGAGAGAGGGAGAGCCAGTCCTTGACGCTGCCTGTCTTCAGGAACCATCGCGATGCCTAAATCAATGGCTTTTCGAATGCTATGATTTTGCAACTTTTTTCCGTTAAAAAGAATCTCTCCAGTATCGAATTCATCGATTCCAAAAATAGCTCGAGCGATTTCCGAGCGGCCGGCACCCACGAGTCCGGACATACCCAGGATTTCTCCTGCATGGATCTTCAAATGGATGTCATCGTAAGCGGGAGTGCGTGAAAGGGCCTTTAATTCGAGAACGGGTTTATTCTTTGTGATATCTGCATTCACTGGCTGCTGGCGACTCGGGTACGCAACCTTTCTTCCAACCATTTGCTGAATCAATGCGTCCTCCGATAAGTCGTTTGACGATTGTGTGCTGACGAGTATTCCATCGCGCAGCACGCTGATGCATTGCGCCAACTGAAAAACCTCCTCCAGTCGATGGCTTACATAAAGAATACCGACTCCCTGATTCTTGAGCGATATTACTGTTTTGAACAGTGCGTCACTCTCTCGGGTCGTTAGCGAAGCAGTTGGTTCGTCGAGAATGAGGATTCGGCATTGATTGAAAAGAGCGCGTGCAATGCTCACCATTTGGCGTTGCGCCAGCGCCATTTCTCCCACGGGTTGATTCAATGGCAAATCCTCTCCCAATGAGTCGAGGATATCCCTAGTCCGCTGCTTCATTGAAGCAGTGTTCAGCCAAGTGCCCATTCCAGAAGATAGTTCACGGCCTGCGTATAAATTATCTACGATATTCAAATCCGGAAAAACCACTGGCTCCTGATGGACAGCCACAATTCCTTTTGATTCCATCTCGTGCACTTTTCCAAGAGACAAGTGGTTTCCATTCCACTGAACAAGGCCTTGGTCTGGAGTTTCAACGCCGCTCAGGATTTTGATCAAGGTGGATTTACCTGCGCCGTTTTCCCCGCAAAGTGCATGGATATCACCTGCGTGTATTTTCAGTGAGACATTCTTCAGAGCATGCGTTCCTCCGTAGGATTTGCTGAGGTTCTGTGTGGTGAGTGACGGCATGTCAGGATCACGCATAGGAAGTTTTGGTGTTCAATCCCAAATCTTGCCTCCGTTGTTTTCTTTCCTCGAGTGATGGATGCCTCATAACCACTTTTAGAGTAAGCTTCCAACGGATCTGGATATAATCCCTTCTCTTTTCTCCACGATGCCAATGCGCCTGTGACATCTGTCATAAAGGCGCGCTGCAAGCATTGCTCTGCACGTATGATGTCGCCTTTGGCCTGATTGACACGCAGTGCTTTCCACGGTACCAGTGCGGCCTTGGCGTAAAGCTCCTGGGCCCAGGTGACGGTCTGGATCATGGCTGGTATTTTGGGCTTAAGATTGTGTGATTGATCCACCATGTATGCAATTTCAGGCCTGCTCTCTGTTTCTCTGTTGTATGCAAGGATCTCAGTGAATATTCGAAACACTTGATATGGATCAATGGACCCAAGGGTAAGATCGTCATCGGCATACCTGCGGTCATTGAAATGGAAACCACCCAAACGCTCCTCATCAAGCAACCAGGCAACGATTTGCTCAATATTCTGAGAAGCATAGTGATGCCCGGTATCAACCAGTACTTTTGCTTGAGGTCCTGTTTTTTGAGCCAGGCACAAGGCCATGCCCCAGTCAGCTATATCGGTATGATAAAAAGCTGGCTCAAATGGTTTGTATTCAATGAGCATTTTCTGACCGGGGGCCAGGGATTGATGGCATTTACCAAGATTTGACTCAAACAATTGTTTCCTTGATCGAATACTGTCCTGCCCCGGGTAATTGGTGCCATCTGCAAACCAGAAGGTGATGATGTCGCTGTTGCATTCGGTAGCAATGCGGATACTCCTCAAACAGTGATCCAATGCTTTTTTTCTGATATCCGGCGAGGGATTCCCAAAGGAACCGAGTTTAAATTCCTGATCCTGAAATAGATTGGGATTGATACTGCCAATCCTGATCCCTTCACTCGAGGCGCTTTTGACAACTCTGGCCGGCAAGTTTTCATCTGAAAAATCCCATAAAACATGCACGGCCATCGATGAACAGGCCTTCGTGAGGCGGTGAACGGTTGCAGCATCTTTGATTTTGTCGTAAATATCGATGGCGGCCGCGTCCTGGTGGAATTTGCCAAAGCGAGTGCCAGTATCGGCAAAGCCCCAGGAGGGTAATTCTATATCCAGGCCATCCAACGCCTGATGTACACATTCCGTTACATGGAGATTCATAGCGAGTCTTCACTCTAAAGGAGCCGCAACAAACATAGAAGCAAAAGCATGCGATACATTTATAACGGATTAGGTTCTCTTTTTGTAGTTCTTGCCTTTCTGGGGCTTTTTCTTCCCCTGCTGCCGACAACACCTTTCTTACTGCTGGCTGCGGCCTGCTACGGTCGTGGGTCAGAACGCTTTTATCGTTGGTTGATGGAACATCCATGGTTTGGGGAAACCATTAGGCGCTATCAATCAGGTCATGGCATTCCCAGAAAAGCTCGCAACAAGACCTTGGCGATACTATGGGGCACGCTTTTAATTTCCGCCTGGTTTGTACGAGATCGATCCTGGCTGCACCTGATTCTTTTGTCTGTGGGGGTAGGGGTCACCTGGTACCTCATGCGATTGCCATTGGATGAAGACATGAGCAGTAAGTAACAGGGATATACGGGGACACTCCTCATGGGAATTTAATCATCTCAAGATTGTGTGTCTCGAGTCTTTGTGTTAAGCAATCCATTAATCAATCTGCATCATGAATTTGCTTTGGAAACTACGGGGATCGCTTGCATCCCGGCACTCATGGTGGCTCATGCCTGTTTGGGTTTATGCCACTGCTGGGCTGTGTTCGATTGGTGTCGCTCAGCCCTCCACGCCTGATCAGGCAGCTTCTGTGGTTAATGCCGGGAATGTGCCAGACCCTTACTCCACATTTCAGGCTGGCGTGCGAATGTTTGAAGGAGATTTTTTTCATCAAGCCGGGGAAATATTCGATGAGTGGCTTCAGTTTTTTCCTGAGCATGAATTGCACCAAAACGTCTCCGAATATGCGATCTGGGCGCGCGGAGAGCATGCGGTTTCTGAATCGGACTACAGCAAGGCGGCTGCATCCTTTTCCCAATTGCTGCGTGACTACCCGCAGTCCAAACACAGGCTTGACCATGCCTTTGGCGAGGCGTGGAGCCGTTTTTACCTTCAACAATATGAGCGGGTGGCCGAGTTGTTGACTGATGAAAATGCCCCATACACGCAAGCCGTGCTGAAAACAGAGACGACGGGTGATCCCCGAGCGACCTCTCTGCGTCTGAAAGGGCAGTTACTGCTAGCTGAAACCTGGTTGAAGACAGGGCAATTCGATCGTACCAAAGGCATACTGGATAGTGTGCCGGACTGGTCACTCAGTGATGAACTCGTTTGGCGGCGTGAGTTTCTCCTGACACAACTGCTGCTGAAAGAAGGTGATCTTGTCGAAGCACGACAAAGTGCTTCCCGCCTGCTCGCATGGGCCAGAAGTATTGAATCGGTTGATTGGATTGCGGAATCAGTAGCCCTGAAGGGAGATGTTCTCAAATCGAATGGCCAACTTGAAGCCGCTCTTGAAACCTATCAGGACAACCTTGCTCCCAGTATCCCTGAATCACGCAGGAGAGAAGCTCGCCTGAAAATCATAGAATTGAATTTTCTCAATGAAGAAAACGCGACCGTTCTGGAGTTGTTGTCTGGAATGCTCAATCAATCATCCCCTGATGCTTCATTGGATATCGTTTTGCTAACCTTGGCGGAACTTCACCTCAAGCAATATTATCAGCCGGTCAAGTCACCTGAACCTGAATTGAGCCTGTCGCTCAGTCCCGGGGATTTACTCATGGTTGCGAGAAAGCATATCGATACACTGTTAGTAGATTATCCTGTTTCTACCTATCGCAGCCGAGGTTATTACGCGCTGGGATGGTGCCTTTGGGAGCTTGGAGAATATCCATTGAGTCTGGATGCCTTTACACAAGCTGCGGTGGGGCTTGAGAAATCAATGGAACATGCCGAGTGTCTTTTCAAACAGGCAGACGTTCATCTCAAATTAGGGCAAGCCAATTCTGCGCTCACGCTTTACAAAACATTGCTCACCGAATACCAGCACTATGATGATGTTCGCGTGCAATTATTTGAACAGGCGCTCTACCAGATGTTGCGTGCCGCCATTGATGCAGAACGATTGGAGGATGCGGAATGGGCTGCCCAGCGCATCATACATTCTTATCCCAATGGCCCCCTCTCTCAGCGCAGTCGTTTGTTGCTTGGGCAACGTTTGATCCATCTGGACCAAATTTCTGAGGCCCGTGACAGGTTTTTAAAATTGATCGAGCAGTTTGGTGAATTCACGTTAAGAGCAGAAGTGGACCTCGCATTGGCGCACACTTATGAACGGGAAGGTGCCTGGGCTTCCGCATTGACCTCCTATGAACAATGGCTGGAAAAATACAAAGACAGCCCTGACCGCGCGCGTGCAGAATATGCCCTGGCGTGGGTGCATGACCGACTTGATCACACTGAAAGGGCTCTCGCCCTGTTTCAGCAATTTGTAAGGGTTCATGAACAGCACGCGTTTGTGCCGCTCGCTCAGAACTGGATCGCGGATTACTACTTCAATCGGGGTTTATTCCGTGAAGCTGAGGAAGCCTATGGTAAAATTGCCGATGAATTCGAACAATCCACAGAAGAACAAAAAGAACAGTCCATTTTAATGATGGGGAAATGCCAGTTTCGCCTTCGAGACTTCACCAGAGTGATTGAACTCTTAACCCCCTTGAGTGACCGTTTAACTGATAAAGTTAAAGCCGGGGGAGAGATTGACAGAGACTTTGGTGGGGAAGTCTTCCTCAGCTTGGGAGATGCGCATTTTGCGCATGCCCGTGAGTCTGAAGTCGGAAGTCAGGAGCAGACAGAGCGGGCAGGGGCGGCCACAAATGCATACATTGCGGTCTATGCAGTGCATCGACCCAATCGATGGGAGGCCACTGCATGGGGGAGATCTGGTGATTTGAAATACTACCTTGGAGAAGAATATCAGGAGGCAATTCAGGATTACGGTTTTGCCCTTGGGTTCGAAAATGTAAGTATCTCCATGCGCAGTCAGCTGGAATACTCTCTCGGCCAAGTGAAAGAGCGGATGGCCGAGGTGGATGCTGAGGACCAGCAGAAACAACTCAACGAGCAGGCGCTGCAGCATTTCCTCAGTATTGTTTACCTGAAGAATTTGAAAAAGGGAGAAAACCCAGATGCTTTTTGGGTGCGCAAAGCAGGAATCAAAGTGATGGAAATGCTGGAACGAACTCGTAATTGGGAGCAGGCAAAGGCATTTTCTGAATACTTGATTGAACTGATGCCAGCTCAGAAGGATGAGTGGCTGAGGATGATGACTCAATGGAACAAAAGACTGCCACTGGATATATCTTCCAAGTAATGTCGGTCCAATAATCTCTAAGGAAAAATGAAAATAAATTCTAAATTTGCAACCCAATACCCATTGGGAATTCTTGTGGTCTCACTCCTTTCCTGCATGATGTTCAATCTTCTGAACGCCCAGTCAATTCATGTTGAAAAGGTCTTCGGTCCGGAAATAGACACGGGGCAATACAAGCATCCTTCCTCTTTTGAGTATCTTGATAACGGAGATTTCTTTCTCGTTTATTATGGCGGTAAGGGAGAGTACGCGTGGGACACCGCTGTTTTTGGTTCGCGTAAAGTGAAAGGCTCTGACTCCTGGTCTGCTCCGGTAGCGATTGCTCAGAATCCGTTTCAATCAATGGGGAATCCTGTTTTGTGGCAAGCTCCGGATGGCCGTGTATGGCTTTTCTTTGTCGTTCGTTTCGGAGATACCTGGTCTACATCCAGAATCATGGCCAAGATTTCCGATGATCGTTGCAAAACTTGGTCTGATGCCATTGTTGTCTCCATGGAAGAGGGAACAATGGTCCGCAGTCGACCCATCGTGGTTGGCAATGGTAATTATCTATTACCCATTTATCATGAGACTGGTGCCGACACGGAAAAAACAGGTGTGGACACGTCTTCATTGTTCCTCTTGTTCGACCCTGCCAAGAAAAAATGGACGAGCTCCAACAAAGTTTATTCCCGGATGGGTAATCTACAAGCCGCCGCCGTTTTGATTGAGGATCAACATCTCATGGCTTTCTCGCGGCGTGGCGGCGATTATGAGCCGGGAGATGATGGCTATGTGGTGCGCTCCGATTCCTACGATGGTGGCAAATCCTGGACTCAAGGTGTTGAAACGACATTCCCAAATCCGAATGCGGCGGTAGAATTGATTCGTTTGGCGAATGGTCATCTGTTGTTTGTTTACAATAACAGTATGAATGATCGAACTCCGCTGACTTGTGCAGTTTCAACCGATGGTGGTATGAGTTTTCCTTACAAACTCGATTTGATGTCGGGCGAAGGATCGTTTGCATACCCGACTGCGCTGCAGACTCCTGACGGTTTGATTCATGTGCTTTTTACGTCAGACGATCGCACGACCATCAGGCATGCGACTTTCAGTGAAGACGTGATTCTCAAGTAGTTCTCCAAAGAAGCCGGGCGCTGAATTCATTGAGCAGGAAGCAGAGTGTCGGCTAAAGAGTTTGGTTTTGAGGGGGTTTGCTCTGCTTCTTTTTGTAGCTTCGTTTACCGAATAGCTCAGTTCCGATTCTAACGATGGTTGCCCCTTCTTCGATGGCAATTTCGTAATCATTACTCATGCCCATACTCATTACAGGAAAGGGGACTCCCATGGCGTCTTCACACCGGAGCCTCAGTTCGTTCAGTCCCTGGAATGTCGGGCGTGTTTTTTCTGGCTCCGGCGTCCATGGGGCCATCGTCATGAAGCCATGAATTTCTAATCGATCCAATGCATTGAGGTCCTCGAGCTGATCCAGGACTTCATCTGGCCGGAAGCCATGCTTTGAAGCTTCCCCGGAAACATTGACTTCCAGTAAAATTCGAGCGGTACGAGCCTGTTTTTCGCAGTTTTCCTGGATTGCTTCTGCCAGTCGCATGCTGTCCATGCTGTGGATCATGTGGAACAACCTCACCGCATCACGACTTTTGTTGGTTTGCAGGTGTCCTATGAAATGCCATTCAGCCGAGCGCGGACCTTGTGAGACCTTGAGTTTGGATTCCTGGATTTTGTTTTCTCCAAAATGATTGACCCCATACTCTGCAGCCTCACGTATGCTTTCGATGCTGTGTCCTTTACTGACGGCAAGGAGTTTGACTTCCGATGGGGCGCGTCCAGCGCGATCACATGCGGCTTTTATGTTTTCCTGAATACTGTTGAGATTTGATTCGAAGCTCATACCTGCGAGCAAAATGTTGTTTGAGGTTTAAGGGGTTTTAGCTGGCGCGACACGTTGAAAATCAAGTCGTTCAAACATGGGGAGTTGCATGTTGACAGGTCCGTAAATTTCGCTGGAGGCTTTTATCTGGTTTCCATCAATGGTATCGACTCTGAACCTGAGATTGCCACCTCCGACCAGCGTTGCATCCACTTCACCATCAAACACTGGGCGGTTTGCATCTGGGTAAACCGCCTATTTCTATTTTCTCAATCTGGTCAAAAGAAATTTCAGTGATTGTTTCACCTATCTTGAATTGGATTCGGTCCTCCATGGAACCGACCACCGAACCAACAAGCTTGTCTCCGTTTCTTCGCGTCAAGAGGTCCAATGTCGCCTGGGGGCGATTGGTTGGAGGTGATTCGAAGCGTCCGTCCCACTCTCGCATTTTAAGGTTGCTGAACCTCAATGCTCCCTGACCTTGATGAACCAATCGAATACCCGAACCTTCACCTGCGAACCCTCCCTGGTCGATCCACCTTTTAACGAGCTTGCCATTGACGAGTAAACTGATGCTGTTGTTTGCCTTGTTCGTGCGTACATCAATGTGTGCCTTGGTTGCCTGTCGGAATACGGGTGTCTGAGTCATTCCAAGGTATTGGAGGGGTTCCTTTTTCTTTACCATCAGCACGTTAACGGCGTAACTGGTCAACTGCAGACTGTAGAAGCCCCCGAAGTCAGGTTCAGAGTCCTTGTCTGCCAGACTGACGGGCTGCAGATAATCGGTATACAACGCGACCGCAAGATTCAGCGATCCTTTCCATTCGATATCAAATTCCATGCGCATGCGGTCAGGCATGCCTATGAGCTTTGCTATGGAGGCTGCTTTCAACGCATAAAATGCTCCATTGCGGTAAGCCCATTGTCCGCCATCAAGCTTTCCGATATTGACTTCACCCACGGTCCAACCCTCCTCACCAGTCGGTCCTTCGAACAGGTAACTGGCATCGGAATGACGGAATGATGCCCATTGCCATCGGTTTCTGGGGATCTGTAGTTCACCTGCGAAAGTCGTGTTCAATGTCAAGTGTTCTGGTCCCAGAGATTTCCAGTTGCCTGTGATGGTATCGCCATTGTTGAGCCTGATCGTCACGCGCTCAGGCTGTATGTTCAATCGCTTGGGGCGATCTCCCAGCAGGATTTCATCGACAGCTTCTGATTTGAATTCAATGGGTTGGTCGATATCTGATCGTTGCCAGACGGTGACACCTGGATACTGAAACGATTGGAGTGTACCAGAAATCTGATCACTGTTTTTCAGCAGTAACATATCTTTGGCCACCGGTTTGTTTGGTGGCCTTGCTGGGGGCTTTGTTGCTGACTCCTGTGCATTGGGCATGAAAATTACCCAGAGGAGGCCGAGGCAACTAAGGCTGGTTTTCCATGTTCCAGTAGGTGTCTGCTGCCTGATCATGCTTGCGTGATTGATGGTTGAGGTTGAATTCAATTTGTCGAATGGCGGAACTAGTGAAAGATAACTCACCAAAATGCTCGCTGTTGCCTTGAAGGTTCTTTCCATTCAGTGAAACAAGGTCAAACGACAAGCTTCCTCCCCCAGCGAAATGTGCGCGGATGCGGTCGGTAGACTTCTCTGCAGGCGGTTTTTGTTGATCTTCAGCTGTAAAGTGTATCTGCTTGATCGCGTTCAAGTGGGATTCGGATGTCACGTTCCTTTCGAAGTTTAAAGTGGATTTTCTGATCGAGGATCTGCACTACATCTCCCTTGGGCTTGTCCTGATTGATCAGGTGCAATACATCAGAACTCTCGGTGGCTTCAAAACTCAAGTCGGATTCATCAGTGCCATCCCACTCCGTGACGAGCATGTCGCTGACAGCAAAAGAGGATGCGCTCAGCTGTGAAGCAAGTGAGATACCTTTGCCCTCTGCGACAAATCCACGATTATCACGAAAGGTGGAGACCAACTGATCGTTGATATAGACAGCGAATTTAGATGTTTCCCGATGTGCTCGAATGCTGAACCTCGCTTTGGAAACGTTACTCAGTTGGTCCATGCGGACCTGACCCAGTGTCAGGACGCCAGTCCCTGGTTGAACACGTTGAAAGGAAACAAACTGTGGGCTCAAAAAGAAGATGTAAGATCCCTGACGGTAATCAAATCGATTAAGGGTGTCTGTGAACATCGTGATGCTCAGTTGGAAGGGTTGATCCCATTCGAGGTCAAAGGAAAGATTGCATGAATCTTTCAGTTGGAAATTTCGTCCCAGGACCCCCCGGTTTTTGATACGCAATTTTCCATCGGCATAAGTCCAACCGTTCTGGCCCTGACCCAACATCCAATCGTCAATCCCATTGGGGCCTTCGTAAATTACTTTGTATCCACTTTTCAAGAAAGCAATTCGCCTGAGAGCTGCCCTGCTGGTTTTCATTTCCCCTCCGAACCATGTTTTTAAGGACACTTCCTCGCGGCTGAGACGTTGTAAATTCCCATAGATCAGGTCACCATTGACGAACTCAAACCGACACTCGGGCTGGACCTCGCTTGCTATGCTGTTGCTGGCATTCAGACGAAGCCGCGATAGATTGTCCAGATTGAAGCGCATTGGGTTTGCCGCCAGTGGATGCTGCCAATCCAATCCATTCTCTGCTGAAAGGTGCTGTATATCCCCATGCAAATAAGAACCGTCCAAAAATTCCATGATATGCCTGGGTGCCTCATTGCCTGTGACAGTGTCCTGATTGTTTTGCCCCCTGAGAGGGATGCAGCACAGCAATACCGCTGCAAGCCAGATTGTCGGCCATGTTGGTAAACATCTGCTGGACCTGCTGCAGCGCAGGATTGTTTTTTGTGATGGGCAAACCTCAGCGTTCATAGATGGGTAGGAAACGATAGTTCAATGCTAGGGACAGAAGTGAGGTAGCTGTGCTGAAAGTGCTTCCAAATTGACCATCCCAACTACCATCCGGATTCTGAGATTGTTTCAACTCTTGAATGTTCTCGCGGTTCCAGGCATTCCATTCTTCCGGAGAGGCGTGGAAGAATGCCTGAGAACCGTAATAAAGAAAGTAATGGTAGTAACTACTCGATTTTGAAGCTTTTTTCAGGAAGTTGAATGCGGATTGAAATTGCGCCGTTTCCTTTTTCTTCGCAAGAGCCAGCACCAGACAGCCGATGGCAGTGCGCGGGCCATTGGGGCCCTGAGGAGGAGGTGTATCCAAACCCTCCATCTGTTGATTGGCATGACTGAAAATAGGCAACACCTTTTTCTATGGCCTCCTGAGGCACGGATAATCCCGCGTTTCGCGCTGCAAACAAGGCCACCATCTGGGCTCCGCTGACAGTTGTGTCCGCATCCGTGCTTTCGGGAGAATAGCGCCAGGCATTGCTTGGATTGTTCGCTTGAGAAGTAAGTATGAGTTCGATCGCCGACTCCAGAGCTGGACCGATTCGGTCATCAATCACAGCTCCATAAGCTTCTCCCAGCGCCAATGTCGCAAATCCATGATTATACATCGTACGTCCGATGTAACCCGTTTCCGAATTTTGTTCTCCGAGAATGAAATCAATGCCTCTTTCTATTGTCAGAGCATAAGGTCCGTGGTTCGGGTCATCTCCATGAGCCAAAATGCTGACCAATGCCAAGCCAACGACTCCTGGTTCCATGCCATAGGGGCGATCTCCCCAATTCCCACGCTCCGTTTGGGACGCAGTCAGATACTGAAGACCTTTTACGTAAATGCGGTCGACTTCCGTGGCTGCCAGATCAATCTGATCTGTAAATAATTGCTGGGAAAACACTCTGGAAGTGCCCGCCTTGAAAAGCATGAAGGCAATCAGGCACATTGGGATGGCAAATGATCTTAAAACAATCATGGTGTATTCCTCTGGGTGGGTTGTTCCAGTTGTTCCAGCTTCTTGTAATAGGCTTCAAAAGATTTTCTGAACTCTGTCGGTAGATCCGATGATTGGCCGCCGCCCCGTGAGACAGTTCTGGATTCCCCTGCATCTCCATCATCCTCGCCGCCTTGGTTCAACGAATCTCTCGCAGTATCACCGCCGGCCATACTACCCCCCCCTGTATTTCCTTTACCCTCCTTGCCCATGCCTTGTTTTGCCATCATCATCTGCATCATGAATGACATCGCCTGACTTGAGCTGGAGGAACTGCTGCTGTTTTGCTGCGCTTGTTCGTTGAGAATGTTGATGGCATCGGTCAGCGTAGTAATTGATTCGGTTTCAGGTTGTACTGCTCGATCATCCGTTTGTCCTCGAGCCAATGCATCGGCGGCATTACCCATGTGTCCATGAATTTCCTCGAAGATGGGATCGAGGAAGGGGATGGGAATCTCCTCTCGAACCTCCAATAGGTTTTCCTGTAGTTTTGACTGGTTGCTTGAGAGTTCGCGACCTTTTTCAATACGGGTTTCAGGTCCTGTATCCTGTCTTTCCAGAAGACGAGTCTGCATGCGCAGGTTGAGTTCGCTTTCTCGCATACGAAGCAAAGCCATCAACTGTTTGGTCAGGTCCTGCTGATTGCTTTCGCCCCCACCTTCACCTCCGCCGCTCCCCTCAGACTCATCCTGAGGTTCAAGCTGGCC